>CAXTPG010000006.1:41464-76698 GCA_964246015.1 uncultured Acetobacteraceae bacterium | reverse complement strand
TCCCCGGACCCCCAAGTACGTCATCCCCGGACCCCCAAGTACGTCATCCCCGGACCCCCAAGTACGTCATCCCCGGACTTGATCCGGGGACCTCGGCCCTACGACGCTCGGTGTTCACGCTGGCACGAGATCCCCGGGTCAAGCCCGGGGATGACGGTTTGTCGCGGGGTTTACGGTGTGTGGCGGGAAGGACGCTGTGGCGAGGAGAGCCAATGCAGGGCCGGCGCTCCCACACCGTCCCTGCATCGACGGGACAGCCCTACCCCCGCGGCACCATGAAGTCCCGCCCCGCCAGCTTCATGCCCACGCCCACCAGCATCAACGTGATCAGCAGCAACAGCCCCCCGAAGGCCGCCAGCACCTCGAAGTTCCCGGCCTCGCTCAGGTCGTACAGCAGCACGGACATCGTCCGCGTCTTCGGCCCCACCAGGAACACCGCCGTAGACAGCTCCCGCGACGCCACGATGAACACGATCAGCCATCCGCCCAGCAGGCTCTGCTTCAGTAGCGGCGCCGTCACCTTGCGGATCGAGTGCAGCCGCCCGGCGCCCAGGATCTGCGCCGCCTCCTCCATTTCGGGGTGCACCGACCGCACCGCCGCAGACGAGCTCGCATAGGCGATCGGCAGGAACCGCGCCGTGAACGCCAGGATGATGATCGCCGCCGTCCCGTACAGCGCGATCGGCGGCGACGCATACGCCGCATAGAACCCGATCGCCATCACGATCCCCGGGATCACGAACGGCGCCATCGCCAGGAACCCCAGCACCGACCCGAACGGCACCAGCCGCCGCACCACGATATAGGCCACCAGCACCGCGATCAGCGTCGCCGTCGTCGCCGCCGCGGCCGAGAACCACAACGTGTTCCAGATCGACGACAACGCGCTTTCATGCCGGAAGAGCAGGTACGCGTAGTTGTTGAAGGTCAGGTTGTCGAACGACAGCCCGCGCCCCCACGCCTTCGCGAACGACGCCTGCAGCAGCACCAGCAGCGGCATCGCGACCGACAGCGCGCCCACCGCCATGCAGAACCCGAACATCGGCCACCGCCACGGCCCCAGCTTGATGGGCCGCTTCTGCCCGCCCTTGCCGGTCTGCGACACGAAGCCGCGCCGGGCCAGCAGCAGCTTCTGCACGGCGATCAGCCCGATGGTCACCAGCAGCAGCGGGATCGCATACGCGGCCGCGACCTCGACCCGGACCGGGAACTCGAAGAACTGCCACAACTGGGTCGTCACGACGTTGATCCGGGCGGGGATGCCCAGGATCGCCGGCGTGCCGAACAGCGCGATGGTTTCCAGGAACACGACGATGGCGCCCGCGATGATCGCCGGCCCCACCAGCGGCAATGTCACCTTGCGCGTCGTGATCCAGGTGCCGGCGCCCAGCACGTTGGCGGCGTCCTCCATCTCGGACGAGATCAGGTCGAGCGCCGATTTCACGAAGATGAAGATCAGCGGGAACGAGTGCAGCGCGATCACCAGCGCCAGCCCGGCGAAGCTGTACACGTTGACGAGCGACCCGTCCCCGCCCAGGAACTGCCACAGCCGGTTGATCACCCCCCCGTTCGGCCCCGCCAGCAGGATCCACCCCACCGCCCCCAGATACGGCGGCAGCACGAACGCCCCCATCACGAACGCCCACGTCGCGCCCTTGCCCGGCATGTCCGTGCGCGACACCGCCCACGCCATCGGCACCGCGAACACCAGCGAGATCCCCGCCGACGCGGCGCCCAGCATCAACGAATTGGCCAGCGCCTCCAGATACCGCGCCCGCCCGTATGCGGTCAGGTAGTTGTCGAACGTGAACGCGCCGGTGCCCCGCGCCTCGAAGCTCACCACCAGCAGCTTGCCCAGCGGAAACGCCACCAGGAACAGCAGCGACGCGATCAGCAGGATCCACACCAGCGTCGCCGGCTGCCGCGTCCGCAGCCACTGCATCACGCCACCCGCCTGCCCCCGCGCGGGGGAAGGCGCCGCGATCGTCACCGAGTCCATCGGCCGATCAGACGCCGAACGTGTCGCGCCAGAGTTCCTTCACCTCGGGCATCCCCGCCTCCGTCTCGTCCCCGGTCGGCAGGATGGTCTTGATGTCGGCGATCGCCTTCGCCCCCGGCGGCTGCGCCACGTCGCCCCGCAGCGAGTCATGGAAGAACGGCCGCACCGACTCGGAATAGGTCGGGCCCGCCATGAACTCCATGAACAGCTTCGCCGCGGCCAGATGCGGCGCGTTCTTCATGATCGCGCTGGGCGAGGGCACCAGCAGCGACCCGTCCGTCGGATAGATCAGCGCCAGCGGGTTGCCGCGCGACGCGCTGAACAGCAGCGTGGCGGACGGGATCGCGACCCCCACCGTCCGCTCCCCCGCGTTCATCGTCGTGACCGGGTCGGCGCTCGACCGCCCGATCTGCGGCTTGTTCTTCTCCAGCGCCTTGAAGTAGTCCCAGCCGTACATCTTCCGCATGGTGATGCACCAGGACCCGATGGCGCCGCTGAAGCCCGGGTGCCCGACCGCCAGCTTGTTCCGCCATTTCGGGTCCAGCAGGTCCTTCCAGGTCTTCGGCGCATCCGCCTCCGTCACCTTGTCCGACTGGCGGCCGATCATATAGAGGCCCAGGTAGGTGATCTGGAACGCGTTGTCCTTGTCGCTGTCGCGGATCACGTCCAGCAGGCCCGGGGCGTTCACCGGGCGATAGGGCAGCAGCCGCCCCTCCCGCTTCAGGAAGGCGGCGTGGCTGTAGTCGGTCGAACTGAACACGTCGCACTGCGTGACCCCGGCCCGCAGGTCCTGCGACAGGCGCTGATATGCCACCTGCGACGTGCTGCGGACCACGTTGACCTTGATCCCGGGGAACCGGGCCGTGAAGGCGGTGGCCGCGGCCTCGGACGGTTCCGCCTGCATCTGGCCGGTATACCAGGTGACCTCGGGCTTCGCCTTCGCGGCCTCGTACAGCTCCCGCTCATGCGCCGGAAGCGACTGCGCCGCGGCCCTCTGCGCGGCGAGGCCCAGTGCGCCACCGGCCATGCCGGCCAGAACGGTTCGCCTGTTCATCGGGATCATCGGTGGGCCCTCCCTGGGTCAGCCGCGCCTCGTTCGACGCGTCTCGTTTTGACCACCATCTTGTCGGCAGCCCGCGCGAAAGTAAACGCGACCGGGCCTCCGGTCCGCGCACGCATCCTTGAGCCGCGGCCCGCCCGCTAGAACGCCATCGACTGCAGGTAGGCCTTCCACGCGTCATCGGCCTGCGTCACCGCCCGCTGCGCCGCATCCGTCTGCCCCACCAGCGCCGCCAGCTCGTTCTCCTGCTGCTGCAGCAGCCCCAGGTACCGCCGCTGCAATTCGCTGTTGGCCGGGACCGCACCGAGATTGCTGCGGACCCGCTCCTGGTCCGCCACCACCCCGGCCCTTGCATCCCGCAGCCCCTTCAGCACCCCCGCCCGCCGGTCCAGCTCCGTCCGGAGCGCGATCGCCTGGCCCAGCGCCGCCCGCAGCGCCCCCGGCAGCAGACCCTCCTGCGACAAGGCCAGCAGCCGGCCCGCATTCGCGTCCGCCAGCACCACACGCTCGCTCCGCGGCCGCTCCAGCACGATCTCGACCGTCCCCGTCTCGCCGGCCGCGAACGTGCGGACGACCCGGTGATGCGTGGGCGTCGCCTCGTCGCCCGCCGGCTGCACCAGGGTCCAGCCCGGGCGCTTCGGCTGCTCGATCATCACCGTCCGCCCCGACCCTGCGGGCATCGAGACCCGATACGCGGTGACGGCCCGCTCGCGCCGCACCAGCGTCAGCACCCCGCCCGCCGCACTCCCCCCCGTCACCGGCATGTCGGCGGACCGCGTGGTGTCGATGCGCACGGCCAGGTCGGATGCGAAGCTGGCCAGCCGCTCCTCCCCCGGCTGGATCGCCGGCAGTCGCGCGTCGCCGATGAAGCCGGTCGTCCCGTCCTGCTGCCGCTCGAACAGCGTTGCGAGGCCCGGCGGCATCGCCCCCGGCTGGTCGTTGCGGATCAGCAGCGCGACCAGCGGATGCACCGGGTCCGTCTCCGGCTGGAACAGCGCGATCCGCCGCGCCGGCACGTCGCGCCCCGCGATCGGCAGCATCAGCGATTCGCCGGGTGCCGCCGTGACGGGGGCGGTCAGGCGGAACTCCACCTGCGCGACGGATTGCCGCACCTGCGACGGCGGCGGGGGCGGCTCGGCCTCCGCCAGACCGCCGCCCACCGAGGATGCCATCGGCGCAGGCGCCATCATCGGCGACGGCGGCGACAGGGCGGCCGGGGCGGACGGCATGGCGACGCGGCGCCGCTCCGGCGAAGGCACCGCGCCCTGGTCCAGTTGCGGCCGCAACCGGTTGCCCACATCCACCGGGGCGTCCGGCCGGGTCGTGAACACCGGGTCGTACAGCGCCTGGTGGTACAGCACCGGCTGCCCCGACGTCAGCACGACCTCGATCTCCCGCCACGGCTGCCCGCTCAGGTTCTCGACGACCGCGAACCCCTGCAGCCGAGCCGCCTCCGCCCCCGCCCCCGTCGCCGTCCCCGTCGCGGCCTCGCCCGGGATCGTGACCCGGTACGACGCCTTCCACACCGGCGCCGGCACGACGTAGCCGAACCGGATCGTCCGCGCGGGGCCCGCCGCCGGCGTGACCTGCAGCGTCCGCCGGTCCTGCACCCGCTGCGCCGCGATGGCCGCCAGCGCCGCCCTCACCTGGTTCCGCAGCGCCTCGGACGCGAACTCGATCCCCTGCACCTCCTGCAGCACGACGGTCTCGATCCCCATGGCCGTCGCGATCGTCAGCCGATGCCGCAGCACCGTGCCGCCCTGGTTGGGCAGCGCGGTGTCGAACTCGTTCACCGCGAGGATCGTGCCCGCGACCCCCGGGCCCGGCACCCGCACCGCCTCGCCCACCAGCGCGCCCAGCAGCGCCTGCGGCGACGCGAGCGCCGCGGGGCCGAACGGCAACGCCCGGAAGCTCTCCGCCAGCGGCTGCCGGCCGGGCAGCCGGACCGTGGGCGGTCCCGCCGGGTCGTCGACCCGCAGGCTCTTCAACAGGTCGTCCACCTGGTCCAGCGGCACGTCGAGCGACAGCGTGCCACCCGCCTCCACCTGCGCCGAATACTCGAACTGCCCGACCCCGCCCGACGACAGCGTGACCCGGCGCAGCACCGGATCGGCGGCATGGGCCGGCCAGGCGACGGTCGCGAACACGGCCGTCGAGACGATGGCGGTCGAGACGATGGCGGTCGAGACGATGGCGGTCGAGAAGATGGCGGCTTGCAGGACGATGGCGCGCATGACGGCCCTCCGGCGCCGACCTTGCCAGATGCTGCGGTGCGTGCGCCAGGGGCCGAAGAGCCGCCGGTTGACGTCGCCGTGCAAATGTCATGAATATAATACCTATGGACGACCATGCGGACGTGATCGTGGCCGGCGCCGGGCCGGTGGGGCTGACCGCGGCGCTGGGCCTCGCCAATGCCGGCGTGCGCGTCCTGGTGCTGGAGCGTCGCGACACGCTCAACACCGCCTCCCTCGCCTCCACCATTCATCCCCCCACGCTCGAGATCCTCGACGGCTTCGGCCTGCTGCGCGCCGTCATGCATCTCGGCCACCGCGCCGGCACGATCCAGTACCGCGCCCCCGACGGCGTCTTCGCCGAGTTCCACATGGCCGGGCTGGCGCCCGAAACGCCCTTCCCCTTCCGCCTCCATCTCGAACAATCCCGCATCACTCCCGCCATCGTCGCCCGCCTGGCCGCGAGGCCGAACGCGGGCATCCGCTTCGGCAGCCCCGTCAGCGCCGTCGCGCAGGGCGACGAAGGCGTGGCCGTCACCGTGGCGGGCCACGCATCCCCGCTCCGCGCCCGCTACCTGCTCGCCGCCGACGGCGCCCGCAGCACCGTCCGCGACGCGCTGGGCATCGGCTTCGCGGGGATCGACTACCCCGACCAGATCCTCCGCATCATGACGACGGACGACCTCGACGCCGTCCTGCCGGGCCTCGCCTCCATCGCCTATCTGTTCAACGGTGCCCGCTCCATCAGCTTCCTCCGCATGCCCGATTGCTGGCGCATCATCCTCCGCGTCCCCGCCGACATCCCGCGGGAGGTCGCGATGGACGAGGCCTGGATCCTGTCCCGCCTCCGTGCCGTCCTCCCCGCCTGGCCCGGCCTGCCGCGCATCGCCGGGATGGACATGTACGGCGCCAGCCGCCGGGTCGCCGACCGGTTCCGGCAGGGCCGCGCCTATCTGATGGGCGACGCCGCGCACGTCACCAGCACCCGCGGCGGCATGAACATGAACTGCGGCATGCACGACGCCGCCGCCATGGCCCGCGCGCTCGTCCAGGCCGTCCGCACCGGCAACGCCGCCCCCGCCGACGCCGCCGCCGACGAGCGCCGCCGCATCGCCACCGACTGCCTCATCCCCCGCACCGACCGCAACGTCTCCGGCGGGCCCGCCTGGACGGACACGCTGCGCCGCACCGCTGCCGACCCCGCCGCCTCCCTCGCCTACCTGCGGACCGCCGCGATGCTCGACATGCTCGACCGGAGCCCCGCCCATGCCTGATCCAGCGGGGCTTGACCCCCACCAGGCCATGCAGGCCTTCGACGCCGCCCCCAACGTCGGCGTGCTCGTCCCCTCCGCAAACCCGGTCGTCGAGCCGGAACTTGCCCGGCTTCTCCCCGGCCTCCGCGTCTTCGGCTCCCGCCTGCCCGTCATGCCCGACACGACATTGCAGGAGCGCAACCGCCGCTACGTCGCCTCCTACGCCGGTGCGCTCGCGGGCTTCGGCACGCTGCCGCTGGCCGCGGCCGTCGTCGGCATGACCGGGCCGTCCTACCCGCTGCTGCCCGAGGGCGACCGCGCGTTGACGGAACGCCTGTCGCGCCCCGGCCTTCCCGTGCAGACCGCCAGCGGCGCCATCGCGGATGCGCTGCGCGCCCTGGGCGCCCGCCGGCTCTGCCTCTACTCCCCCTATCCGCGCTGGCTGACCGACGAGGCCGCCGCCTACTGGACCGCCGCCGGCCACGACATCGTCCAGGTGATCGAGATCTCGGAAACCTTCCGCGCCTACGAGCTGACGACCGGCGAAGTCAGCGACGGTCTCCGCGCCCTCCGCCCCGACGGCGTCGACGCCGTGGTCATGAGCGGCACCGGGATGATCACCCTGCCCGCCATCCTGGCCGTCCGCCGAACCCTCGCGCTGCCGTTCCTGTCGTCCAACATCTGCTGCGCCTGGTGGCTGATGCAGCGGACCGGCGTCGCGGCCGGGGAGCTGTTCGCGGCCGTGGCGCCCGAGCTGGCGGCCACGTGAGCGCCGCCTGCATCGCCCCGGTCGACGACTTCCGCCGTTCGCGCGCCCATCGCGACATGGCGTTGCGCCACCTCGCCCATGGCGTGTCCTCCACCCCCCGCGCGTCCCAGCGCCCGGCGCCGATCGTCGCCGACCGGGCCGAGGGCGCGTGGATCACCGACATCGACGGCAACCGCTTCATCGACTACGCTCTCGGCTACGGGCCGCTCATCCTCGGCCACTCCCCGGCGCCCGTCATGGCGGCCATCCGCGACGAGCTGGACCGCGGCCTTCGCACCGCCTCGGTCAACCGCGGGGAGGCGGAGCTTGCCGCCCTGATCGCCGCATGCGTCCCGTCCGCCGAGCTGTCCACCTTCGTCAGCACGGGGACCGAGGCCGTGCACCTCGCGCTTCGCATCGCCCGCGCCGGCACCGGGCGCACGCGGGTCGTGAAGTTCCGCGCCAACTACCATGGCTGGTTCGACGGCGTGCACGTCGCCGGCGGCGCCCATGGCGACGGCCCCGGCGCGCTGGGCCAGGACCCGGGCGCCGCCGCCTCCCTCGCGATCCTCGACTGGGGCGACGCCGACGCGCTGGAGCGCATCCTGGACGACAGCTTCGCCGCCGTGCTGCTGGAGCCTGCCGCGATCAACTCCGGCTGCTTCGCGCCGCCGCCGGGCTTCCTGGAACGGCTGCGGGCGGCCACGCGCCGCACCGGCGCGATGCTGGTGTTCGATGAGGTGATCACCGGTTTCCGCCTGGGCCTCGGCGGCGCGCAGGCCCGCTATGGCGTGCTGCCGGACCTGACGGTGCTGGGCAAGGCGCTGGGCGCGGGCATGCCCATCGGCGCCGTCGCGGGCACGGTGGCCGCGATGGACCCCATCGCCAGCGGCGCGCTGTTCCACCGCGGCACCTTCAACGGCCACCCGATGTCGATGGCCGCCGGCGTCGCCTGCCTGCGGCATCTGCAGCTCCACGCCGCCACGCTCTTTCCGCGCATGGAAGCGCACGCCGCGGCGCTGGCGGCCCACGTCAATGCCGAGGCGACCCGGCTTGGCGTCGCCGCCTGCGCGCAGCAGATCGGCCCCGTGCTGCAATTGTTCGGCGGGGTGCGCGGCCTCAGCGGCATCGCCGACCTCCACCAGGTCGACAAGGCCGCGACGCTCCGTCTGACCGAGGCGCTGCTTCGGCGTGGCGTCCAGGCCATTCCGCGTGGTGTGATGTATGTCTCCGCGGCGCACGGCGATGCGGAGATCGAGGCGACGATGGGGGCCATCACCGGCGCACTGCGCGCCGTGGCATCAGGGGAAAGCACAGCATGACGATACGCCGACGGACAATCCTGCAAGCGGCTGCCGCGGCGCCGCTCGCCATGCCCGCGATTGCGCAGACGCGCCCGGTGGTGCGGGTGCAGACCATCGGCGGCCTGGTCGAGAAGACGCTGCGGGAGGACGTGATCCCCGGTTTCGAGAAGACCCACAACATGGAGGTGTCGCTGATCGTCGAGGACGACGTGACCATCCTGCCCAAGCTGCAGGTGGCCCGCAGCCGCGCGCCCTACGACGTCTGCTTCATGGACAACGACAAGGCAATCCTGGGCGGCGAGATGGGCGTCTGGGCGCCCGACGTCTCGGCCCGGCTGAAGAACCTTCCGTCCATCTACGCAAGCTGCAAGCCGCCCGCGACCGGCCACTACGCCGCCATCCTGTTCGAATACGCGCTGGCCTACAGCACCGCCAAGTTCCCGACGCCCCCCACATCGTGGGCGGACCTGTGGGCCCCCGGCATCGTCGCCGCCGTGCCGCATGTCAGCCAGGCGTACGGCCTCACCTTCCTGTACCTCGCCGCCACAATGAACGGCGGCAGCGCCACCAACCTCGAACCCGGGTATGCCGCCATCAAGCGGCTCGGCACCTTCAAGATCTACCGCAGCGTCAGCCAGGGCCTCGCGCTGTTCCAGCAGAAGGAGGCGGATGCCGGCCTGTTCTATGGCCACCGCGCGCAGCAGATGATCGAGGCCGGGCTGCCGATCGCCAAGACCGTGCCGAAGGAGGGCACGTGGGGCCAGCGCACCGGCATGCAGATCCCGCGCCTGACCGGCAACATGGACGGCGCCATCGCCTGGGTGGACACGATGCTGGGCGTCCCCGCCCAGACCGCGCTGGCCAAGAGCCTGTACAGCCCCACCAACCGCGACTGCGCCTTCCCGCCCGACCAGGCTGCCCGCCTCGTGCTCGGCCCTCGCGTCGATTCCGTGCGGGAAGCCCCCTGGGCCGAGATCCTGCCCCAGCGCGACGCGATCCTCGATCGCTGGACCCGCGAGTTCGGGAGCTAGGCCGGTGCAGGTCGCCCGCCGGGCCATCCTTGCCGGGGCGGCCGCCACGCTGGCCCGGCCGCTGGTCGCGCAGTCCCGCACGCCGCTCACGGTCATGGCCTATGGCGGCGTCTACGAGAAGATCCTGCGCGACACCGTCATCCCGCGGTTCGAGGCCGCGACCCCCTACGCCGTCACCCTCGTCGTCGCCGACGACACGCTGCTGGTCCCCCGCCTGGTGGCGGCCCGCAACCGCTCGCCCTTCGACGTGATCACGCTCAACGACGATGCGGCGACGGTGCTGCGCGGGGCCGGGCTGCTGGCGCCCGACCAGTCGGCGAACCTCAAAAATCTGCCGCAGATCTACGACAGCATGAAGCCGCCGCGCACCGTCATCTACGGCATCACCATCTACGAATACGATCTCGTCTACCGGACCGCCGCATTCCCCACGGCCCCGGCCTCCTGGAACGACCTCTGGAAGCCCGGCATCACCGTCGGCGTGCCGGCACTCAGCCAGGCCTATGGCCTCACGTTCCTGTATCTGGCGGCGACCCTCAACGGCGGCAGCGCCACCAACCTGCAGCCCGGCTTCGACGCCATCAAGCGCCTTCAGAAATACAAGATTTACAAGAACGTGGGCCAGGGGCTGACGATGTTCCAGCAGGGCGAGATCGACGCCGCCCTGTATTACGCCCATCGCGGCCAGCAACTGATCGACCTGGGCTTCCCCGTCGCCAAGATCCGCCCGGCCGAAGGCGTGTTCGCCCAGCGGACCGGCACGCAGATACCCCGCACCACCTCCAACATGCCGGGCGCGCTCGCCTGGGTCGATTACAGCCTGTCCGCCGAGTACCAGTCCGCCTTCGTCGACCAGTTCTACAGCCCCGCCAACCGCACCGTCACCATGACGCCCGAGATGCGGGCGAAGCACATCGTGGGCGACGAGGTCGTGGCCACCCTGCGCGACCCGCCCTGGGCGGAATTGCTGCCGCAGCGCGACGCCCTGCTGGATCGTTGGGCGCGCGAGCTCGGGTGACGAGGATGGGCGCCCGGCCCTCTCCCGCAAGCGGGAGAGGGAGCATCTGATGCGCTTCGGCGTCTGGGCGCCCGTGCCGCACGTCATCCACGCCGAACCCGCCATGACGGCCGCCATCCATGACGCCTCCAGCCCCGGCGCCGACGGGCCCGACGGCGCCCTCGCCGTCGCCACCCGGGTCGTCCAGACCGCCGAACGGCTGGGCTTCGACGTCACCCTCATCGCCCAGCGCCTTCTCGGCCCCGACCACGAGGCCTGGATCCTCGCCACCGCCCTCGCCTGCGCAACACGCCGCATGGAGGTCATGGTCGCCGTCCACCCCGGCCTGGTGCCCCCGCAGATCGTCGCGAAGATGGGCGCCTCGCTCGACCGCGTCTCCGGCGGCCGCCTCAGCATCAACGTCGTCAACGGCTGGTGGGAGCAGGAGATGGACCTGTTCGGCAACGGCGCCTGGTTGCCCGCCGCGGACGCCCGCTATCGCCGCATGGATGAGTTCATCCAGGTCGTCCGCGGCCTGTGGACCGAGGACGCGCCCATCCTCGACGGCGAGTATTTCCGCCTCGACGGCACGCGCCTGCCGCTCCGCCCCGTGCAACGATGCCCGCCCATCTACGCCGCCAGCCGGTCCGGTCCCGGGAAGGACATCATCGCCCGGACCTGCGACTGGTGGTTCGCCGAATACGACCCGGACCTGGCCCGCTACGACGACAACATGGCGCTCATCGCCGGCGACCTCGCCGACATGCAGGCCCGCGCCGCACGCCACGGCCGCACCCTCTCCTTCGGCCTCAGCGCCTTCGTCATCGTCGCCGATACCGACGCGCAGGCGCAGGCCGAGGCCGCCGCCCTCGTCGCCGCCGGCGCGCATGACCGGGTCGCGTCGATCGCCGCGAAGGCCCTGGGCGCCGGCCTCGTCGGCACCCCCGCGCGCGTCGCCGCCCGCATCGACGCCTACGCCGCGATGGGGATCGGCTGCCTGATGCTCCGCTTCCACCCGATGCTGGCCGGGCTGGAGCGCTTCGGCGCCGAGGTCATGCCCCTGATCAACCGACCCCCATCGCCCGGTCCAGCCCCAGCAGCTTCTGCAGCAGCGCAATGACCCCGAACGCGAACACGATGAGCAGCGTCGAAACCGAAGCCACCATCGGGTCCACGGCGAAGTCGATATACGAGTAGATCCGCACCGGCAGCGGCATCATGTCGGGCCCCGCCAGGAAGATCGACACCGTCGCCTGGTCGAACGACGTGATGAACACGAAGATCACCGCCGCCATGATCGACGGCGCGATGGCCGGCAGCACGACGCGGAACAGCGTCCGCACATCGCCGGCGCCCAGGCTGTTCGCCGCCTCCTCGATGGCCGGGTCGAGGCCAACCAGCCCGGCCCCCACCGTGCGGATCACGTAGGGGATCGTGATCAGCACATGCCCGATCAGCAGCCCCGTCATCGGCGCATCGAGGTCGATCAGATAGTAGAACTGCAGCAGCGCCACACCCGTCACGATCGTCGGCAGCACCAGCGGCGACATCAGGAACGCCCGGAACACCCGCCCCCCCGTGAACCCGTGCCGCTGCAGCCCGATCACCGCCGCCACCCCCAAGCTCATCGCGCCCAGGCTGCACAGCGCCGCCAGCACCAGGCTGATGACGAACGACCGCAGGAAATCCCCCCGCCCCATCAACTGCTCGTACCAGCGCAGCGTGAACCCCTGCGGCGGAAACGCCACATACGGCGTCTCGGTGAACGACCCGCCGACGATCACCACCAGCGGCCCCAGGATGAACGCCACCACCAGCCACCCCGCCAGCGCGATCGCCCGGTCCAGCACCCCTCAGCCCTCCCGGAACAGGCGGCCGTGCAGCAGCACGACGCCCAGATTGATCACCAGCAGCACCATCACGAGCGTGGCGCCCACGGGCCAGTTGGCGGAAAAGGTGAACTTCTCGTAGATCAACGTGCTGATCGTCGACACCCGGTTGCCCCCCAGCAGCGCCGGCGTCACGAACGCGCTGATCGCGAAGCTGAACACCAGCAGCGACCCGGCGCCCACCCCCGGCAGCGACAGCGGCAGCACGATCTTCCACAGGATCCGCCCCCGCGACGCGCCCAGGCTGTCCGCCGCATCCAGCAGCGCCGCGTCGATCCGCTCCAGCACCCCGATCAGGCTCAGCGCCATCAGCGGCAGGCAGATGTGCACCAGCCCGACCACGACGCCGAACGTGTTGCCCCCCAGCGGCAGCGGCCCCCCGATGATCCCGAGCCCTTGCAGCCACCGGTTCACCACCCCGGTATCCCCCAGCAGCACCAGCCAGGCATAGGTCCGCACCACCAGGTTGATCAGCAGCGGCGACAGCGTGATCGCGATCAGCGCGCTTTTCAGCCACGGCCGCGCGCGCGCGATCATCAGCGCCAGCGGATACCCCAGCACCAGCGTCACCACCGTCACCAGCAGCCCGAGCCCGATCGTCCGCGCCATCAACGCCAGATAGAACGGGTCCGTCAGCACCGCGGCATAGTTGGCCCAGGTGAACTCCGGGATGTATAGCCGCATGGAGCTGAACCGGAAGAAGCTCAGCCGCAGCACCATGAGATACGGCAGCACCAGGAACGCCACGTAGAACAGCGTCACCGGTCCCAGGTACAGCAACAGCTCGGCCCGGCGCCGTCCGCGTGTCATGCGCCGGGCGTCATCGGTCGGGCAGCAGCCGGCAATCGGCCGGGTCGGCGGCGATCCGCGCCCGTGCCCCCACCGGAAACGCCGCCGCCTCCTGCGGCGCCAGGTGCGCGCACACCACCCCGGCCGGCGTCGCGAGTTGCAGCTCCACCGTCGCCCCCAGGAACCGCCGTCCGGTTACTTCCAGCCCATCGGCCGCCGGCGTCAGCCGCACCTTGTCGAAGGGGAGCTGGACGACGCTGCCCTCGCCCGCCGCCTCGACGGCCGAGCCCGGTCCGACGTCGATCCGCATGCGCCCCTCCGCCCCCGGCGCCAGCGCCCCGCGCAGCAGGTTCCCGGCCCCCACGAACTCGCACACCCACGCCGTCGCCGGGGCCGCGAACAGCCGCTCCGGCGTGTCGACCTGCGCGATCTCCCCGTCCCGCATCACCACGATGCGGTCGGCCATCGACATCGCCTCCTCCTGGTCGTGCGTCACGAACACGGCCGTCACGCCCAGACGCCGCTGCAGCGCCTTCAGCTCCGTCTGCATCTGCACCCGCAATTGCTTGTCCAGCGCGCCCAACGGCTCGTCCAGCAGCAGCAGGTCCGGCTCGATCACCAGCGCCCGCGCCAGCGCCACACGCTGCTGCTGCCCGCCGCTCAGCTGCTTCGGCCGCCGGTCCAGGAACGCGCCCAACCCCACCAGGTCGAGCGCCGTGCCCGCCCGCCGCCGCGCCTCGTCCCGCTTCACCCGCCGGCACTCCAGCCCGAACAGCACGTTGTCCAGCACCGTCATGTGCGGGAACAGCGCATAGGACTGGAACACGATCCCGATGTTGCGCGCCCGCGCCGGCAGCCCCGCGACATCCCGCCCGTTCAGCCGCACCGCCCCCCGCTCCGGCTGCACGAAGCCCGCGACCACCCGCAGCAGCGACGTCTTGCCGCATCCGGACGGCCCCAGCAGCGCGACGAACTCCCCCCGCGCCACATCCAGGTCGATCCCCTTCAGCGCCGCAAAGCCGCCATACCGCACATGCACGTCCGCGACCGACAGCGCGGGCGTGGCGTCATGCATCGAAGGTCACCGGCGCATCCAGCGACCCGTCCAGCACCCGCCCCGCCAGCGCCGCCGCATGCGCCGCCCCCACCACCGGCCCGGCATAGGCATCGAACTTGGCCCGCACCTCCGCCCGCGTCATCGGCGACCCCGCATCGCCCGGCACGACATCCACGCGCCGCTCCCACGTCTGCCCCCCAGCCGTCACGCGAAGCGTCGCCCCCCGCGCCCCCGCCGCCGTCCGCACCGGATCGACCCGCAGCTCCGTCAACGCCTCCAGCCGGCGCACCGGCGGGTCGGCCAGCGCCGCAGCCGAATAGGCGGCCGGGTCGAGCGTGCCATGCGCCAGCGCCCGCGCCACACCATACGACAGGCTGAACTGCGCCTGGATCGCCGTCGCGGGCGCGCGATTGCCGCAATACGTCAGCGCCTCCCGATACACATCGAGCGTCACGCCCGTGATGTCCCCCGGCGCCGCGATCCCCGCCCGGTGCCATTCCTGGGCCGCCGCCGCGCCGTAATGCACGTGCCGCACGGCCGGGTACGGCTTCAGATACCCCTCCGCCACCAGCCACCGCCCCGGCCCGGCTAGATCCGGCAGCGCATCGATCCCCAACGCCCGCCGTGCCATCTCGGCGACGCTGCCCGCCGGCCCTGCCAGCCCCGCCAGGCTCGCCAACGCCGAAGCGGCCCCATGCGCCGCCCCGTGCCCGGCATAGGCGTTCCGCGCGGTCGATCCCGCCGCGATCGGCCAATACAGGCTGTACGGCATGTGGCACGCCGCGTGTTGCAGCGCCCCCAACGCCTCCCCCGGTGTCGCGCGCAGCAGCCGGGCCACGGCAGCGGCGGCGCCGAAGCTCCCCCAGGTCCCGTCGACATGCATCCCGGGCCGGATGCGGCATGCCATTCCCAACCGCCCCCCGACCTCATACCCCACGACGACCGCCTCCAGCACCGAGCCCAGGGCCAGGCCCCGGGCCAGCGCCGGCCCCAGCACCGCAGGGATCGCGTGCAGCCCCGGGCGCCCATGCGCCGCGGCCAGCCCCTCGCACGCCTCGTGCCAGCACGCGGCGGCGGCAAACCCGTGGCCGAACCCGGTCACGGAAAGCCCGGTCTCGATGCCCGGCAGCCGCACCACGCCCGGCTCCATCGCCGCCCAACGCCCGATCAGACCCGCAACCTCCGGCTCCGCCGCGCCGGCGATCGCGCAGCCCAGCGTGTCCAGCAGCAGCTCCCGCGCCCGTGCCTCCACCGCCGCATCCGCCAGCGGCGACGCGTCCCACAGCCAGCCCAGCACCGCCAGCAGCTCCTGGTCCAGGTCGGCGCTCTCGGCGGATGGCGGCATCGGCACCAGGACAAAATGTATGACTTCTGATACATTCTAGCCCCGGCCTGTCAATGGCCGCCAGCGTGCCACGGGAGGCAGCATGGATCAGCCGCACGCCACCGCGACCGCAACGCCCGCCCCGGCGCCGCGCAGCCCGACCACGCTGTACCACCGCGTCTATCTTCTGCTCCTGCAGATGATCTCCGACCGCAGCATCCCGCCCGACCAGCCCATCCAGGGCGAGCTCGATCTGGCGCAGACGCTCGGCGTGTCCCGCATCACCCTGCGCGCCGCGCTGAAGCGCCTGGAGGATGAAGGCCTGGTCCGGCGCGAGCGCGGCCGTGGCACCTTCCCCGTCCAGGCCCGGCTGGCGGCGCTGGCGGCCATGCCCGGTCTTCGCAACCAGGTCTCCCTCGCGCTCAAGACCGAGGTGCGCGTGCTCGACCACGCGATCGGTCCCGCCGGGGCTGTCCCGGCGGCCCTGCTGCAGCTTCCGCCGGGCGCCGACGTGCTGCGGATCGTCCGCGTCCGCTTCGACGCGACATCCCCCATCTCCCATTCGGTCTGCCACGTCCCCGGGGACCTCGCTCCGCTGCTGCCGCCCGACAGGATCCGCGCTTTGCCCATCTCCGCCGCGCTGGCGTCCGCCGGCCTGTCGCTGGACCGCCATAGCGAGCAGATCAGCGCCTGCCTGGCCGACGGGGAGGTCGCGCGCTGGCTGTGCGTGGACATCGGCGCGCCGCTGCTGTCGATGGCCCGCACCGTCGCGACCAGGGACGGCCGCGTGGTCGAGCACCTGCGCGTGCTCTATCGCCCCGACCGGTATGAATACAGCGTCGAATATACGGGCCCCGAACCCCATGGCCCGGCCAGGGCCTGGCGCGCCGGCATCGCCGACCTCGCCGATTGAGGCGGCGGAGCGGCCCGGATCATTCGCGGACGGAGAAGCCCAGCCTGCGGTAGACCGGCGCCGCCTCGGGCCCAGTCAGGAACGCGAACAGCGCGCGCGCGTCGGCCGTGTCGCCGGCCTTCAGGATCGCGAAGGGATACGTCACGGCCGGATGCGTGTCGCCGGGGAAGGTGCCGACGACCCGGACGCCCTTCGATGCCGCGGCGTCGGTCGCGTAGACGATCCCCAGCGGCGCCTCGCCCCGCTCCACCAGCAGCAGGGCCGCGCGCACGTTCTCGGCCCGGGCCAGGCGCGGCGCAACCTGGTCCCACACGCCCAGCGAGGTGAGCGCGGCCTGCGCATACTTGCCCACGGGCACGCTGGCCGGGTCCCCGGTCGCGATCCGCCCCTGCGGGCCGAGGCGCGTCAGCAGGTCCACGCCGCGGGCCAGCGCGATCTCGCCCGGCTGGTCCGCGGGTGCGATCAGCACCAGGCGGTTGCCGAGCGGGCTGGTGCGGGTCTGCTCCACGACCAGGTTGCGCTGCTGCAGATAGTCCATCCAGGGCTCGTCGGCCGACGCGAAGATGCCGGCCGGCGCACCCTGCTCGATCTGCCGGGCGAGCGCGGAGGATGCGGCATAGGCGAAGCGTGGCGCCGGGTGGCCCTTCGCCGTCCATGCCTGCCCCAGTTCGCGCATCGCCTCGGTCAGGCTGGCGGCGGCCATGACGGTGGTTTGCGCGAAGGCGGCTGCGGGTGCCGCGGCGAGAAGGACGGCGAGCAGGACGGTTCGGCGCACGGATGGCCTCGCGTTATGTGCGAACGGATATAGCGCTAGGCGGTGCCGGGGGGCAAGCAACGCGCGGTCGGGGGATCGTGCGCGGCGTGCTGCGGTCGCGGGGCGGGCTGCGCCGATCGTGCGGCAATCCGTTAATCAGAATTTAACGCATTATTCGCGCGGCGGGTCGCGGAGGAATGAAGTTTATTGTTCCGATGCCGTTCGCGAGGCCCTAACATCCCGCTCAATCGAACCATGGAGGGACCCGATCATGGCGAAGGAACCGGAAAGCGTCGGCAGCGACAGGGCGGAGCTGAAGAAGCTGCTGAAGATCTCCAAGGACCGGCCCGTTCACATGGCCTTCGCGATGGGCGCCGACGGCAAGGTCGTGCTGCAGATGCACAAGCTGAAGCCGCCGCGGACGCTGGAGCGGGACCTGAAGGCGGGGCTGGAGGGTGGCAAGAACCACCGCTTCGGCACCGTGATGGTCGATCCGGAGTTTCCGAAGGTCGCGAAGTTCGTGGTCAACAAGGCCGTCGGCGGGATGGCCCGCAAGATCATCGTCGCGCTGAAGGGCACGGGGTTCCGCAAGATCCAGATCGTCACGGAAACCGGCGAGTCGGTCGAGGAGGCGGAGGGCGACGACGAGGACGAGGAAGAGGAGGAGCACGAGGGCAACGAGGACCCGGACACCGAGGAGCTGAACGTCCGCCCCTCCATCCGGCCCGAGGATGGGGAGGAGGCGACGTCCCGCCGCTTCGGGGCCGAAGACGAGATCAACCCCGAGGGGGGGAACGAGACGCCGACGGCCTACACCAACCCCGACGAAGCCGAGCAGCCTCGGCTCGACCCCGACGAGGACAAGAACGAGGACGACAGCGCGGAGGTGCTTCGCCTGCTGAAGGTGGACCTCACCGACCTCGTGAAGGAGATGCTGGGCGTCATCAAGCGCGATCCCACCGCGAAGACGGCGCTCGCCGAACTGGCGACCGACGCCCAGGCCAGCCTGAAGCGCGGCGACGTCGACCAGGCCTCGGCCGGCATCGACATCCTCCGCCAGGCCATCGACTCCTACTCCGAGCAGGACGGGGACGAGGAAGAGGAGGAGCAGCAGGAGGGCGAGGACCAGACGGAGACGCCCGACGCGCAGGACGCCTCGGACGGGAACGGTCAGAGCAAGGGCGCCAACGGCAAGGAGGGACACGCCTCCGTGCAGAAGTTCCACAAGTCGCGCGTCGCCTGGACGGCGACGCGGGCGAAGGTGGACACCGAGCTGCAGAAGCTCAGCAAGGCCATCATGGACGCCAGCGCGGGCGAGGACATGGTCGAGGGGCTGGAGGACCAGTTCTTCAAGGTCGTCGATCCCGTCCTGGCCGAGCTGGACGAAACCCTCTCCGACACGCTCTCGGCCGCAGCCGACGCGGACGGGGAGGAGCGGGAGCGGCTGCTGGACGAGGCGCGCAAGACGATCGCGCGCTACACGAAGTTCGTGGAATCCAACTCGATCATCAGCGACCTCGACAACAACCCGTTCGTGCCGCTGGCGATCGGCAAGACGCTGACCGGGACGCTTTCGACGCTGACGAGCATCATGAAGTAGGGAGGACCCAACCGTGCCGATGTCGGTCGAACAGAGGGCTTGGCTGCAAGGTGTGCTGTCCATGCCCGGGCCGGCATCGGGCGGGACGAAGGGCGCCACGGCGCCGACGACGAACGGGCACGGTGGCGGACAGGCCGGGGGGCAGACGGCGCAGCGGAGCGGGGGCGGCGTTCGCGCCACCCCCGCCCCGGCGGCGCCGACCCCGGCCCCGGCGGCGCCGACCCCCGCCCACGGCGGCCGCGTGGGCGGCGCGGTCGGAAAGGCGGCGGCGAAGGTGGGGGCCGCCGCGGCCGCGGCCGGTGTGGCGGCCGGCCCGTTGCGGGCGTCGGACGAGGTGACGGACCGGCTCGGCAAGGCGATCGGCGGCGCGGTTGACCGCGTGCAGGAGATCGCGGGCCGGGCTGTCGATCGCGGGTCGGAGATCGCGGGCCGGGCCGTGGATCGCGGCGTGGACATCGCCGGCCGCGCGGTCGACACAGGCGTCGACATCGCGGGCCGGGCCGTGGATCGCGGCGTGGACATCGCCGGCCGCGCGGTCGACACGGGCGTCGATATCGCGGGCCGCGCGGTCGACACAGGCGTCGACATCGCCGGCCGGGCGGTCGATACCGGTGTGGACATCGCGGGCCGGGCAGTCGATCGCGGGGTCGATATCGCCGGGCGCGCCGTCGACACCGGCGTGGATATCGCGGGCCGGGCCGTCGATACCGGCGTCGACGTTGCGGGCCGCGCCGTGGACGCGGCCGAGGCCGCTGCGCGGCAGACCGCGGAGGGTGCCCGCATCGTCGCCGGGGCGGCGTGGGATGCGGGCGGACAGGCCATCGACGCGGCCGAGGCTGCGGCCCGGCAGACCGCGGACGGCGCCCGCATCGTCGCCGGGGCGGCATGGGACGCGGGGGGCCGGGCGATCGACGCCGCCCGGGGCGCCGCGGAGCAGACCGCAGAGGGCGCCCGGCGGGTGGGCGAAGCCGCCTACGACGCCGCCAGCCAGGCCGCCGACCAGGCCCGGCAAGCCGCCGAGGCCGTCGCCGAGCGGGCGCGCGACATGGGTCAGCAGGCCTGGGACGAGGGCGGCGCCGCGGTCGAGCGGGCGCAGCAGGCCGCCGACCAGGCGCTGGACCGTGCGCGGGACGTGGCGCAACGGGCGTGGGACGAAGCGGGCGCGGCCGCCGACAGCGCGGTACAGACGGTCGAGGACACGGCCGAGGCCGTCGCGGATGGCGCGAGCCAGGCCGCGGACGCCGTGGCGGACACCGCGACCAGCGTCGCCACCACCGTGGCGGACACCGCGACCCAGGTGGCCGACACCGTGGCGGACACCGCGACGACCGTCGCCACGACTGTTGCGGAGACTGCCGAAACCGTCGCGGACACCGTGTCGGACACGGCTTCGGCCGTGGGTGGCGCGGTGGGCGATGCGGCCGGCGCCGTGTCGGACGCGGCCGGTTCGGCCGTCGATGCGGTGTCGAACTTCTTTGGGGGCAGCGACGAGCCGGCGGGCGGGTAGGGCGCCCCCGCTGCCACCGCTGCCCCCACTGCCACCGCTGCCACGGCGGTGGCAGCGGCCGCAGCGCAATCACTCGTCAGCAGCGTCGGACGCGCGATCGGCAGCCTATTCGCGTCCGATGAGGAGTCGTCAGTCGAAGGCGTAGGTGAAGCCGGTCGCGTCCGTGCCCACATGCACACGCTCCGCCGGGGTGCCCGCCAGCATGCGGTTCAGGAAGGCCGCGCTGATGTCCGGCAGCATCGAGTTCGTGAGGATGGCGTCGATCATGCGGCCGCCGCTCTCCGGCTCCGTGCAGCGGCCCGCGATCAGGTCGACGACGGAATCGTCCCATGTGAACGGAATGCCGCGGTTCGCCTGAATCCGCGACGCGATCCGGCCGAGCTGCAGGCGGATGATGCCGCGCATGACTTGGTCCGACAGCGGCAGGTAGGGGATCACGATCAGGCGGCCCAGCAGCGCCGGGGGGAAGACCTTCTGCAGCGGTTCGCGCAGCGCCTTCGCGATCTCCTCGGTCTCGGGGATCAGTTCCGGGTCGCGGCACATGCCCATGACGAGGTCCGTGCCGACGTTGGACGTCAGGATGATCAACGTGTTGCGGAAATCGATGGAGCGGCCCTCGCCGTCCTCCATGATCCCCTTGTCGAAGACCTGGAAGAAGATCTCGTGGACGTCCGGGTGCGCCTTCTCGATCTCGTCCAGCAGCACGACGGAGTACGGCTTGCGGCGGACGGCCTCGGTCAGCACGCCGCCCTCGCCATAGCCGACATAGCCGGGGGGGGCGCCTTTCAGGGTGCTGACGGTGTGCGCCTCCTGGAACTCGCTCATGTTGATGGTGATGAGGTTCTGCTCGCCGCCGTACAGCGCCTCGGCGATCGTCAGGGCCGTCTCCGTCTTGCCCACGCCGCTGGGGCCGCACAGCATGAACACGCCGACCGGCTTGACCGGGTTGTCGAGCCCGGCGCGCGACGTCTGGACGCGGCGGGCGATCATCTCCAGCCCATGGTCCTGGCCCACGACCCGCTTGCCGAGGGTGCTGGCGAGGTTCAGCACCGCCTCCGCCTCGTTGCGGACCATGCGGCCCACGGGGATGCCGGTCCAGTCGCCGACCACGGCGGCGACCGCCTGCTCGTCGACGCTGGGCAGAATCAGCGGGTTCTCGCCCTGGTGCGCCGCCAGCTCCGCCTGCACCAGTTTCAGCTCGGCGAGTTGCGCCGCGCGGTCGGGCGGTGCGTCCGTGGGCGGCGGGTCGATCGGCTGCCCGGCCTCCCGCAGCGACGCGCGGAGGGCCAGCAACTTCTCGACCAGGCCCTTCTCCGTCTCCCAGCGCGCCTCCAGCCCGGCCAGTTCGGTGCGGTTGGCCTCCAGCCCCGCCTCGACCTTCGTCAGGCGTTCGCCGACGTCGATGCCCACCGCCGCCTCCCGGCCGATGATGCCCTGCTCCGTCTCCAGCAGGCTGATCCGGCGGCGCGTGTCCTCGACCGCCGCCGGCACCGCGTGCTGGCTGATGGCGACGCGGGCGGCGGCGGTGTCCAGCAGGCTCACGGACTTGTCGGGAAGCTGGCGGGCCGGGATGTACCGGTGGGACAGGCGGACGGAGGCCTCGATCGCCTCGTCCAGCAGCAGGACCTTGTGGTGCTTTTCCAGCGCCCCGGCGATGCCGCGCATCATGCCGATGGCCTTCTCCTCGTCGGGCTCGTCGACCTGGACGACCTGGAAGCGGCGGGTGAGGGCCGGGTCCTTTTCGAAGTATTTCTTGTATTCGGCGAAGGTGGTCGCGGCGATGGTGCGGAGCGTGCCGCGGGCCAGGGCGGGTTTCAGCAGGTTCGCCGCATCGCCCGTGCCGGCGGCGCCGCCGGCGCCGATCAGCGTATGGGCCTCGTCGATGAACAGGATGATGGGGGTGGGGGAGGACTGCACCTCCTCGATCACCTGGCGCAGACGGTTCTCGAACTCGCCCTTCATGCTGGCGCCGGCCTGCAGCAAGCCGACGTCGAGCACGCGGAGGGAGACGCCGACCAGCGGCGGGGGCACGTCGCCCTGGGCGATGCGGAGCGCGAAGCCCTCGACGACGGCGGTCTTGCCGACGCCGGCCTCGCCGGTCAGGATCGGGTTGTTCTGGCGGCGGCGCATCAGCACGTCGATGACCTGGCGGATCTCGCCGTCGCGGCCGGTGACGGGGTCGATCTTGCCCTCGCGGGCGCGCTCCGTCAGGTCGACGGCGAACTTCGCCAGCGCCTCCTGCTTGCCCATCTGGGCGGGGGCCATCGCGCCGCTGGTTTCGCCGGGGATCGCGGCGCCGTCGGTCGCGCCCTGCGCCGCCTCGGGGCTGTCCTTCAGGACGGTCGGGATCGCCTCGCTCAGGTCGTCGGGCCTCACCTTCTCCCATTGCCGGCTGATCGCCATCATCGCGTTCCGCAGCGACGTCGTCCGCAGGATCGCCAGCAGCAGGTGGCCGGTCCGCACCTGGTTCACGTTGAACATCAGGGTGGCGAAGACCCAGGCGCGCTCGATCGATTCCTCGATCAGCGGGCTGAAGTCCGAGATCGACGTGGCGCCGCGGGGGAGCTTGTCGAGGGCGGCGGTAAGGTCGGTGGCCAGGCGCGACGGCTCGATATCGAAGTGCTTGACGATGCGGTGCAGGTCGCTGTCGGGGGTTTGCAGGACCTGGTGCAGCCAGTGCACCAGCTCGACATACGGGTTGCCGCGCAGCTTGCAGAAGACGGTCGCGCCCTCGATGGCGCGGTAGGCGAGGGGGTTCAGCTTCCCGAACAGGGCGGCCCGGCTGATCTCGGTCATGGAACGGCTTCCTCGGCTGCTGCGGGGTGGGTCGATCGTGCATGTGCGCGGCGGGCGTGGCTGTCGGCGCCGGCTTCCAGGAACAGGTCGGCGGCGTCGTGGGCGGCGGGGCGGGGCATCAACCAGGTCGTCCAGCCCAGCCGCCCCTGCTGGCCCAGGCGGATGGCCGGCACCTCGTCCCGTTTCAGGACCATGTTGACGTCCCAGGCGAGCGCGTCGCCCGCCCAGTTGCGGACGATGGGAACCAGGCGGTGGAAGCTGAGGCCGCCGGGCAGCAGCCGCTCGTACTCCTGCAGCGTCAGCGGCCCGAACACCAGGCGGAACTTGTGCTGCCGGCTCCAGACCGCGGCGCCCAGCACGGCGGTGACGCCGAGCGTGGCCGTGCGCGGGCCGTCGGCCAGGCGGGTGCGGTCCTCGGGCGGCAGGCGCAGCCAGCCGCCGACGAAGCTTTCGACATCGACGGGCATGTCGAAGAAGGCCGACAGGATGGCGCCCAGGCCTTCCGCATGCCGGGTCTGTCCGCCCAGCAGCCCGGCGAAGTGCAGCTTCGTCAGGTCCGGCATCGCGTCGCGGTCCCGCAACCCGGGCGTCCCGAGGCCGATGAGCGATGCGACCCAGTCGCCGAAGCGGTCCTGGTCCGGCCGGTCGAAGCTCGCGGTCGGGCGGACGTCCGTCCAGGCGCGGTGGAACAGTGAGATCAGACGGTGGTGGAAGATGTCGATGAAGCGCCGGAGCGTGGCGTCGCCGTGGTTGCGCTGGCGGTCGCGGGCCTGCTCGGTGATGTGGAGCGGCAGGGGGCCATCGGGGCCGAAGAGGCCGAACAGGTGGACGATGAGGCGATCGGGTCGTCCGTCCCGCCCCGGTTCGAAGTCGGCGATGGAGGCGGGCGCATGGGTGACGCCGGGTTCCTGGCCGAGGCGGATGGCGTCCTGGGAGGGACGGAGGCTGCGGCCGAGGCGGGGCCGACCGGGGTTGAGCGCCTCGAACTCGCGCAGCAGGGCGTGGAAGCCCTGGGCGTAGGGCGCCGTGCGGACGCGGTCGGGCAGGTTGGACGCGAGGGGTTTGGGCGCGCCCTCGGGCGGCGGTTCAGCGAGTGCGAGCGACATCGCTCACACCACGGCCCGGCGGCCCAGCCGCAGCGGCCAGCGCATCACCTGGCCGCGGTCCGGGCTGGTCATCACCGTCTCGGTGAACGCGTTGATCGACACGTACTTGGCGAAGAACCGGTCCAGCACGGCCGCCAGCACGATGCCGCCGGCGCCGCCGAACGGCGTGTCGTCGATCGACAGGCGGACCTGCAGGCCCCGGCCGGCGCAGACCGGGCCGGCGCCCGGGATGCGGCGCACGATCGGGGCGGCCTCCACGGACATCAGGCCCTCGAGCTGCCGGGCCGCGCGGACGTTGTTGGGGGGCACATACAGGCGCAGCAGCTCCCGCAGCGCCGCCGCGCCCTGGACGGCGTCGGTGTCCGTGAGGCTGAGATAGTTGAGGCCCAGGTGCGAGATGAAGCGCCACGCCAGCTCCCCGTCGCCGCGGCTGGGGCGCGGCATGGTGGGGCCCACCAGGCAGCGGATGCTGTCGACCGGCGCGTTGACGGCCACGGTGAAATCCGTGTGCTGCTTGCCGACCGGCATCGACTGCGGCAGGTCCCGGTTGGTGCACAGCAGGTCGAGGCCGAGCTGGCGCAGGCCCTCCGACACCGGGGCGTGGTCCGCGTCGACCAGCGAGACGAAGACGTCGTGGCCCAGGTAACTCGATCGCGGCCCGCGCTGCCTGGCGCGGGACGAGAGCAGATGCGGCTGGCGGCGGGGCATGTAGTAGCTGCGGTGGCCCGGGTTCCGGCTGAGGTCGTTGGCGGCATAGAAGGGAAAGAAGGGCTGGGTCGGGCCGCCATCGGCCGGGAAGCCCTCCATGGACCTGATGGCGAACACCTCGAAGTCCAGCGGGCGCATGCGGTCGGGGACGACCAGGTGCTCGGCCTTGTTCGCCTCGAGGTTCACGCGGTCGCTGCGCTTGGGAAACAGGTTGATGGCGGGCGTGCAGTTCAGCAGCAGGTGCGAGGGGTCGAGCGAGACGAGGGTCGGTTCGCTGCGGTCGAGCAGGATGATCAGCTCCAGCTCGCTGCCTGTGCAGCGGATCGCGGCGCGGTCGAGGTCGCGGAGGGTGAAGAAGTGGAAGCGCTCCGCCAGGCCGTAATACTCCTGCAGCAGGCGGTAGCCGTCGAAGGTCTCGGGCAAGGCGGGGAGCATGGCCTCCTCGCGCTCGAATCCCGTGGGTTCCAGGGAGGCGGGGCGGATGCGCTCGTGCCAGGGGACGGGGCGTTCGGTGGGGCGGGCGACGATGCCGGTGACATGGGCCGAAAGCAGCTCGTACAGCCGCATCCGCGCGAGTTCGGGGCCGCCGAGATAGAAGGTGAGCCGGTCGAGCGCGATCTTGGTGAAGGGCAGGTTGCCCTCGCTGCGAAGGCGCAGGCGAATGGCGGACTTGGCGCCCATGCTGTCGGGCAGGGCCAGGGAGGCGACGGCGCCGCTGGTGACGAGGTACTCCGCCTCGACAAGCTGGATCGGCAGCAGATGGACCGGGTGGGCGGTGCGGAAGACGCAGTTCGTCTGGTCCTCGGTGCCCAGCAGGCTTCGCAGCTCGGTGCCCGCGGGCAGGGCGACGCCCGCGGGCATGGCCCGCAGCTCGGCGGAGGGTGTCACCGTGACGATCGCCATGGATGGGGTGGGGGACGCGTAGTGGGGATAGACCATGTGCAGCAGGGACTGCGTGAAGGTCGGGAACTCCGACTCCATCTTGAGCTGGATGCGGGCGGTCAGGAAGGCGCAGCCCTCGAGCAGGCGCTCGACAAAAGGGTCCGCGACCTCGGTGTTCGCCAGGTCCAGGCGGCCGGCGACCTTCGGGAACTCGTGCGCGAACTCGGCGCCCATGTCCTTGAGGTAGGCCAGCTCGTTCTCGTAGTGGCGCATCAGCCGCGGGTCCATCAGCGCGGCTCCTTCGACTCGGTGACGACGGCGAGGCGGGTTTCGACCTCGATCGTCGTCTCCAGGAAGAGCTGCTGCGGCAAGGGCTGGGCCCAGAGCTCGCCCTCGATCTCGAACACCACGCTCGGCATCGTGCTGGTTTCGCTGGTGCCGCGGGCACGGACCTTGAGCGTTTCCGGGCGGATGCGCGGTTCGTAGATCTTGATCGCCTCGGCCAGGTCGCGGTCCAGGGAGTTGCCGCGCGACGAGTGCTCCAGCAGCCCGGCGAATCCGGGGATGCCGTAGTTGAGCGTCGACTTGGCGACGAGGGGGGTGGCGGACAGGTCCTCGATGGTCGCGAGGTTGGACGTGTTGAGCAGGGATTGCAGGTCCCGCAGCACGGCCCGGCGCAGTTGGGCGGGGGTGAAGGCGGTGGCTTCCGGCCCGTCCTTCAGACGCGTGGGGGCGTGATCGATGAGGCGATCGAGCAGGGAAGGCTGGAGCCGCTCGCGGCCCTGGATGCCGGCCATGGCTACTCGGGGGGCGGTTCGGACGCGAACTGCATCCGGCGCAGGTCCATCAGCGCGGTCTCGGCGTCCTCGGTCACGAACATGCGCTGGCCGATGGGGATGGCCCAGTCGCCGGTCTCGATCCACTCGGTGCGGCGGGCGAGGAGGAGGGCCGGGTCGGTGCTGGCGGTGGTGCCGGGGTAGCGCGTGGGGATGAAGCCCACGGCGGTGCCTTCGTTGGTCCAGGTGAAGGTGGCCGGCATCCAGACCTGGTCGCGGAGGTCCTGGGGGGCATCGATGTCGATGCTGGCGATTCGGTCGTAGGGGATCCAGGCGTATTTGCCGTCGATGACCGCCTCGATGGTCGGGCCGAGGCGGGGGTCGGCGTCGGCGACCCAGGGGGCGTCGACGCCATCGAGGGTCGCGGGCCGGGGCGGGGCGGCGTCGAAGGCGGCGTCGCGGAGGCGGCTGGCGCCCTCGTGGTCGCCGGCGGCGAGCATGCGGACGGCTTCGATGAGGAGGGGCAGCCAGGGGCCGGGGTCGCCGATGACGGTCGGGGTTCGGGCGCCGGCGAAGATCTTCTCGCGCAGGACCTCGCAGCGGACGAGGACGCGGTAGGTCTGGACCATGGCGTTGGTGGACGGGTCGAGCTCTCCGGCGACGCCCAGTTGGGTGAGGGCGCGGTCCCACTCGCCGGTGATGCAGAACATCTGGAACAGGAAGGTGCGGAGGCGGGCGTCACGGGGCGTCCGGCGGGCTTCGGCCTTCAACAGGTCCATCGCCAGCCGGACGTCTCCGGATTGCAGGGCTTCGCGCGGGGTCAACTCCGTGGCGCTTGGCTTGCGTCGCTACGCGATCGGGGTATCGCCCTGATCCTTGATGTTCTTCACGCGGTTCCAGCCGCCGGGGATGGCCTTGATGAGGGTGCCGTTCGGGTTCTGCGCGGAGTAGTGGACCTGCAGGCCGCCGTATTCGAACGTCACGGTCTCTTTCGGGGATTCGTCGTCATAGGACCAGGAGATGGTCTTGGCGGCGACGAGCTTGAAGCGGAACACGAGGTAGACGACGCCCGAGGTGTTTCCGCCGGCGGACTTCTTGAGGCCGAGGACGACGGACTTGAAGGGCGTGCCGGAGCAGGCCTTCTCGAACAGGGTGGGCGAGAACCGGTCGATCTTGCGGGTGATCGAGAAGGGGTTGAACACGACCTTGCCGGCGCCGGCGCCGGTGCTCTGGCTGCCGATGTTCAGGGTCTGCTCGATGTCGAAGCTGAAGTCCTCGATTTCGAACAGGCCGGGCTTTCCGGACTCACCGCCCTTGAGCGCCGCGTCGAACTTGAACTCCTTCCAGTTGATGTCCTTGTCGTTCACCGTGGTCATATCGATCTGCGACTCCGACGTCTGGTATTTGTCGTCGTAGTCCAGAAAATACATGTATCCGTCGACGGCCATGATCTACCTCCCTTGAGTGGCGCTACTTCGGCATCTTGGAAACAAGGCGGAGGGACACGGTCAGGCCCTCGAGCTGGTAGTGCGGCTTGAGGTAGAACTTCGCGGAGTAGTAGCCCGGGTTCTCCTCGTTCTCCTCGATCTCGATCACGGCTTCCGCCAGCGGATGCGACGCCTTGTATTCCTCGGTGCTGGTGTTCGGGGAGCCGTCGACGTAGAGGCTGATCCAGGTTTCCAGCCAGTCCTTCAACTGCGACTTGGTCTTGGACGAGCCGACCTTGTCGCGGACCATGCACTTCAGGTAGTGGGCGAAGCGGCAGGTCGCGAAGAGGTAGGGCAGCCGGGCGGCCAGGTTGGCGTTGGCGGTGGCGGCCGGGTCGATGTATTCCTGCGGCTTCTGGAGCGACTGGGCGCCGATGAACGCGGCGAAGTCGGAGTTCTTCTTGAAGATGAGCGGCATGAAGCCGTTCTTGGCGAGTTCGGCTTCCCGCCGGTCGGGGATCGCGATCTCGGTCGGGCACTTCATCGCGACGCCGCCGTCGGCGTCCGGGAAGGTGTAGGCGGGCAGGCCCTCGACCGCGCCGCCGCTTTCGACGCCGCGGATGTTGGAGCACCAGCCGTAGGTCTTGAAGGCGCGGGTGATGTTGGTGGCCATCGCATAGGCCGAGTTGCACCAGGCGAACTTGGAATGGTCGGCGTCACCGACGTCTTCCTCGAAGTTGAACTCCTCCACGGGCTCCGTCTTCGCGCCGTAGGGCAGGCGGGCGAGGAAGCGGGGCATCGTGAGGCCGAGGTAGCGCGAGTCCTCGCTTTCCCGCAGCGAGCGCCAGGCCGCGTATTCCGGCGTCTGGAAGATCTTGGTGAGGTCGCGGGGGTTCGACAGCTCTTCCCAGCTTTCCATCTGCATGACGGTGGGGGCGGCGGCGGTGATGAACGGGGCGTGGGCGGACGCGGCGATCTGGGCCATGTCGCCGAGCAGCTGCACGTCCTGCGGCGAGTGGTCGAAATGGTAGTCGCCGACCAGCAGACCAAAGGGCTCGCCGCCGAACTGGCCGTATTCCTCGTCGTAGATGCGCTTGAAGATGGGCGACTGGTCCCAGGCGGTGCCGCGGAACTTCTTCAAGGTCCGGCCCATCTCCTTCTTGGAGATGTTCATGACCTTGATCTTCAGCGTCTCGTCCGTCTCGGTGTTGTTCACGAGGTGGTGCAGCCCGCGCCAGGCGCCTTCCAGCGCCTGGAACTCCTCGGTGTGGATGATGAGGTTCACCTGCTCGGTGAGCTTCTTGTCGATCGCCGCGATCATCGCCTCGATGGAGCGGAGGCTGTCATCGGAGACGAGTGCGGTGTTGGACAGCGCCTGCTGCGCCAGCGTGTGCACCGCGCTTTCGACGGCTTCGCGGGCGCGCGCGCTCTTGGGCTTGAACTCGCGCGTCAGCAGGGCGGCGAACTCGCTCTCGGCCTCGGTGACGGTGCCCAGTGCGTCGGGGGCGGCGGTTTGGGTTGCGGACATGCTCATTCCTCTCCGCTGTCGGAGGCGGTGGCGACGGGCTGCTTGGCAGCGAGGCTCGAGAGCAGGGCGGGGTCCTGCAGGGCCTTGGTGATGAGCGATTCCGCGCCGGTCTTGCCGTCCATGTAGGTCAGCAGGTTGGTAAGCTGCGTGCGTGCCTCGAGCAGCTTGGCCAGGCTGTCGACCTTCTTGGCGACGGCCCCGGGCGAGAAGTCGTCCATGCTCTGGAAGGTGATGTCGACGGCGAGGTTGCCTTCGCCGGTCAGGGTGTTGGGGACCATGAAGGCGACCCGCGGCTTCATCGACTTCATCCGATCGTCGAAGTTGTCGACGTCGATCTCGAGCATCTTGCGGTCGGCGACAGCCGGCAGCGGCTCCTCGGGCTTGCCGGACAGATCGGACATCACGCCGACGACGAAGGGCAACTGCACCTTCTTCTCGGACCCATAGGTCTCGACGTCGTATTCGATCTGGACGCGGGGTGCGCGGTTGCGCGCGATGAACTTCTGACTGCTTGCCTTAGCCATGCCGGCCCCCCGGTTCAAACGTTTCTACCAGCCTAACCACAGACAGCCCCGCTCTGCAACGACTACGGCGGTTTGCGCCGGTATTTCCGGACGCTACATCCCGTCCTGCCCCTCGCTGCTGCCCGCGATGGTCTGCGCCTGCAACAGTCCATCGGGCGCCATGTCGCGCAGGATGTCCAGGAACGGCATGGGCGCCAGCCGCTTCGCACGGTCGATCAGCAGCGGCAGCGGGCTCGATGGCTCGTTCGTGCGGAAATATGCGGCCGCCAGTTCAAGCGCGTGCAGCGCGTCGTCGCGGCTGTTCAATGCGGAGATCGCCTGGATGGAGGCGTAGCTGCGTCCGCCGCCGCCCCGCGCCCGGGGGGGCGGCGTGTCCGCCGATCCGGGTGCCTCGTCCTCGTCCGGGATGTCGGGCTCCGGCTCGGGCGGCGCTTCTTCCGCCAGCAGCGTCTCGAAGCGGGTCAGGTCGCGGTCCATGTCGCGCAACTGCTCGACCAGGGGGCCGAAATCCATCTTGTTGGGCGCCGGGCCGTGGGAGTCGAGGATGGCCTCGATGGTGCGGGTGTCGGCGAGGGCCGAGCGGACGGCCTCGCGGATCGCGGCCAGGCGCACCGGGTCGGTGCCGGCGAAGGCGGCGCGGATGCCGGCTTCGGTCTTCTTCTCGCCGTCGCCTTCGGGCGGGATGCGTCCGGCGGAAACGGCGATGTCACGCCAGGACACCGGCCCGGTGCGGGGCGTGCCCGCCAGCGGGATGTCGCGCATCGGCCGCAGGACCCGGCCGCCGTCGGTCAGCACCAGAAGGCCGCTGCGCCGGGGCAGGGGGTCGTTGTCGTCCTCGGGGTCGAGCAACGGATGCACGTCGTCCCAGGCCGTCTCCATCATGACGCGGATGGCGGCAAGGACGGCGGCGAACTCCACCAACCCGCCGGTGTGCAGGCGGGCGACCGCGAGGAAGCCCATGATGCGGAGGTCGCGCGTTCGGCTGCACAGCGCGATCGCCAGGCGGCCGACCTCCTTCCAGTCGGGCGGGGTCGCGGCCTCGATCGTGTCGCCGAACTGGCCCTCCGGACGGCCGAGCGCGGCGCGTTCCATTTCGCCGAACTGTGCGTCCAGCTCCAGGTTGGGGCCGGCCGGGGTGCCGTCTTGCAGCTCGGGCAGGGCAATGGGTTCGGTCATCGGCGGCCGGAGCGTGCCCCGGAACGAAGCGCCGTGTCCAGTGACCTACTGCACGGCGGGGCAGCGGAACTCGGCGAGGATGGTGCTCGCGAAGGGGTTGGGGTTGGCGCGGAGGTCGAAGCGGAGGGTTCGGTCGTTGGCGGTGAACACGAGCGTCGTCTTGTCGCCGGCGGTGGTGGGCTTCGCCTTGGCGAAGAGGCGGAGGACGGCCCAGGGACCGTCGGCGTCGAGCACGAGGGGCGGGGCGGATAGTTTCGCCGCGGTGACGCGGGGGCGGCCGGGCCAGATGAGGGCGGCGGGGCGGGCGGCGGCGCCCTGGGTCGCGCTGAGGGTGGTGGGGCCCAGCTCGAGCGTGGCGGCGGGGATGCCGGGGTCGAGCGGGGCGGGCGTGAGTTCGAACCGGACCATCGGTTCCTTCGAGCCACCGGGGAAGAACAGGTCGCGGATGGCCGCCGCGCGCTGGAACTGGGCGAGGTCGGCGGGGGTGACGGGGGCGTTGACTCCGTCGACGGCCTGCAGCTTCCAGGGTTTTGCGGTCGTGTCGACGTAGGGCTTCAACTGGGTGTTGAAGAAGGCGTCCAGCACGCCCCCCGGGGCCAGCAGGCGGGTGAAGTCGTCGATGGAGGCGTCGGCGGTCGCGGCGGGGACGAAGGGGTATTTGTTGGCCAGGACGGCGGGGCAGAGGGATGCGCCGCCCCCGGCCGCGTTCCAGGCGGAGATCATGGTCCCGCGGGGGCCGCCGTCCCGAAGCGACGCGCCGCTGGTGGCAAAGGCGACCAGCCAGCGGGCAAGGGGTTGCGGCTGGCGCACGGCCTCGGCGCGGAGGGCGTTGGCCGGGTCCTCCCCGGCGGCGGGGGGCGCGGTGCGGGTGGTGCTGGCGGCCTGTTTCGCGAGCTGCTGCTGTAGGTCGCCGAGGGGGCGGAGCACGAGGTCGATGGCCGCGGCGCCCCCCGTGCCGAACAGGCCGCGGACGGGCAGGAAGCGCTGATCGACCGTCGACATGGCCGTCGCGACCGGGCCGGGCGGCGCCACCGCGCCCGGGGCCAACTGCTTCGCGGCGGAGGCGAGCAGCGTGCGGATGGGGGAGTGCTGGGAGGCGAGGATGAAGAGGTCCTGCGCGGCCTGGGTCAGGCTGCGGAGCGGGGCCGGATCGAGGTCGGCGAGCATCGCCTCCCAGACGGCGACGTACTCGGCGGCGTAGAGGGTGGCGATGTCGGCTTCCAGCGTACGGCGGCGGGGGCTGTCGGGTTCGATGGGCTCGCCGACGACCCATGCCTCGGCGGCGGCGTCCTGTGCGGCGCGCGGCAGGGCGGGGAGGACGGCGTTGCGGAAGCCGTCGATGGTGAACAGACCGGGCACCCCTTCCTCCAGGCCACGGCCGGAGAGGCGCAGGAAGACGCGGACGCCGGCGGGGCCGAGCGCCTCGGAGGGGCGCCAGGGCGGCGCGCGGTTGGCGGCGAGCGGCTTCAGGCGGGAATAGGCGCGGGCGGCGAGGGGGACGCGGCCGATCGTCGCGCGGGCGGCGGTGACCAGCGGGCCGTCGAGGGCGATGGCGGGCAGCGGTTCTTCCAGCAGGGAGGCGAGGTGGCGGGAAAGGGCGGCGCGCAGGCCGGCCTGGTGGTCGCCGGGAAGGGTCTGGTCCCAGTCGCGGGCGAACCAATCCTGCAGCAGGGCGCGATCCACGGGCCCGGCGCCGCCGAGCATCAGGTAGATGCGGGTCGCGTCATAGAGGGCTTCGGCCTGGCCCAATGCGCCGCGCATCTGGGTTTCGGCGCGCCAGACGAGGCGCGGGAACAGAGCGAATTCGAGGGCGTGGCGGTATTGCGCGCGGGCGGCGGCGCCAAGCTTCTCGTCCTGCGAGAAGCCGAGTGCGAGGCCGGGCCATTCGCGGGCGGGCGTATCCGGTGTGGCGGGTGGCCTGGACTTGTCGAGCCAGGGGGCGATGGACGCGAAGTCGGCGTCGGCCACGGGGTCGAGCGGGAGGTCCTGCGCGAGCTTCGCGCGTTCGGCCACCGCGGCCTCGGCCCGGCCGATCGCGGCCTGGTTCGCGCCGCGCTCCATCCAGACGCAGCCGGCGCCCAGGAGCGCGGCCGCCGCGCAGGTGGCGAAGCCGGCGGCGCGGAGCATGGTGCGGCGGCGGGCGGCGCCGGGGCGGTGGGTGACGAGCATCGCCTCCCCGAAGACCACGTCGCGCAGGAGCGAGGCCAGGAAGTAGGACCGCCCCGCCTCCGGCCGCAACCCGGCGGCGCGGCGCTGGTCCAGACCGAAGGAGCGCGACAGGGCGCCCATCAGCCGGTCGATGGGCGTGCCCTCCTGCGTGCCGGAGGTGAGGTACGCGCCGCGCAGCAGCGGTGCGCGGCCGTCGGGGCCGGGACCGAAGGCGGCCGTGGCGAAGGCGGCGAGGGGCCCGAGCACGCTGGCGAACTGGGCGGGAAACCCGGCGATGAGGGTCCGGCGCTCGGGGTTGGTTTCGGCATCGAGGCGCTGGAACATGCGGCGGTCGAGGCGGTCGAGCAGGGGGCGGAGGGCGGCAGCCGGGTCGGGCTGTCCCGTGAGGGGAAAGGTCGCGCCCCAGATCTGCTCGCGGCCCTCGCGGTCTAGGTCGTCGAAGAACTCGGTGAAGCCGATGAGGAGGTCGGCCTTGGTGAATAGGAGGTAGACGGGCATGCGGACGGCGAGGCGGGTTTCCAGCTCGTCGATGCGGGCGCGGATGGCGCGGGCGTGGGCGTCCGTGAGGGAGGGATCGGCCACGACGTCGCCGAGGGCGATGGCGACGATGACGCCGTTGAGCGGTTGCTTGGGGCGGGTGCGGCGGAGCAGGGCGAGGAAGGAGTCCCAGCCGGCGCGGTCGACCTCGCGGTTGCTCTCCTGGGTGGTGTAGCGCCCGGCGGTGTCGATCAGGACGGCGTCGTCGGTGAACCACCAGTCGCAGAGGCGGGTGCCGCCCACGCCTGCGACGGCGCCGGGGCCGAGTTCCCCGACCAGGGGAAAGTGGAGGCCGGCGTTGAGGAGTGCCGTGGTCTTGCCGGCGCCGGGGGGGCCGATGATGGCGTACCAGGGTTGTTCGTAGAGGGCGAAGCGCCGGCCCTTCGCGTTCCGCATGGCGGTCATCGCGGTGGCCAGCCTGGCGCCGACGGCGGCGGCCTCGTCCGCCGCGGCGCCGGACGCGCCTTGCATCAGCGCCACGTCGCGCTGGGTGCGGCGCCAGTCGAGCAGGAGGTTCGCGGCGGCCCAGACGAGGACGGCGGCCATGAGAAGCGCCGCGCGGGCGGGCCAGGGTTCCAACGGGGGCCACAGGGGGCCGAGGACCCAGAGGACGCCGCACAGCATCTGGACGCCGACGAGGGTGACCAGCCAGCGGGTGACGGAGAGCTTCAGGGTCATGGCGGCGGCAGCAGGATCTCGATCCTGCGGTTGCGCTCGCGGCTTTCGGGCGTGGTGTTGGGGGCGACGGGCTCGGCGTCGGCGCGGCCGTCGGCGGCGATGCGGGCCGGGTCGGGCAGGGTGCGGGCGAGGGCGGCGCGGACCGCCTTCGCGCGGGCGGTCGAGAGGGCGAAGTTGGAGGGGAAGGCGGCGGTGCGGGAGGGAAGGGAGTCGGTGTAGGCGTGGATGCGGATGGGGCCGTGCTCCTGCTGGAGGGCGGCGGCGAGGCGGTCCAGCAGGGGGCCGGCGGCGGGGGTGGCGTTCGGCTGGGGAAACAGGGCCTTTGCAGGGACGCGGAGGATGGTGGCGGCAGGGGTGCCGATGACCTCGATGTCGGGCAGGTCGGCCAGGGCGGCGCGGAGGCGTTCGGCGGGGCCGGGGGGTGGCGCGGGGGGCGGCAGGGAGCTTCGCCGGCGCTGCCTTCGGCGTCGG
>CAXTPG010000006.1:0-41454 GCA_964246015.1 uncultured Acetobacteraceae bacterium | reverse complement strand
GGGGGGGCGGGGGGGGGGGGGGGGGGGCGGCGGGGGGGGGGGGGTCGCGGCGGGGCGCACCAGGTCGGGCATCGTGCCGGGGGGGGCGGCGAGGGCGGCGCGGTAGACCTCGTCGGACGCGGCGTTCAGGCCGGTGAGGGTCCACATGTAGGCGGCGGCGATGACGGCGACGGCGAGGCTTGCGCCCACCCAGACGGGGACTCCGCCGCGGGGCGGGGGGGTCCGGGCATCGACGCCGGCGACGGTTGCCGAAAGCGTGGCCGGGGGCGGTTCGGTGGCGATCAGCTCGTAGACGCGGTGGCGGACGCGTTCGAGCTGGGCGGGGCCGTCAGGGGCGGTGCGGTAGGCGCCCATCATGCCCAGGGAGAGGCAGAGGAACATGATCTCGAGCACCGGGCGGGAGGCGGGCATGCCGTCGCGAAGGGTGCGGACCTGGTCGAAGAAGCCGCGGCCGGCGTCATCGTCGTGGTGCAGGGCGCGGGCGAGGGGTTCGTCCTTCCAGCGGCCGTGGTTGCCCCAGGGGGTGTTGAGCACGACGTCGTCGAGGGCGGCGCAGAGGGCGTAGTGGGCGAGGCGGAGCTGGTCCGGCGGGACGCCCGCGTCCTTGGCCCGGCGCTCGAACGCGCGGAGCTCGCGGCGGGTGCGTTCGCGCATGTCGCCGGGGTCGGGGGCGGAGGCGGCGTTGCGGAGGCGGGCGAGGAGGTGAAGGAGGGGGGCCGCGGCGATGGCGAGGGGGCCGTCGCCGGCGACGACGGCCTCGATGTCGGGGCCGGGGGGCGCGAGGGCTGGCGGCGGGGCTGGCGGGGGCGCGGGCGTGGTGGCGGGCGTGGTTACGGGCGGGGGGGTGGGCGTGGCGGTGGGCCGGGCGGCGGCGCGGGAGCCGCCGGGCTTTGGGCGGATGACGGTGCGATCCTGGTCGCCCGGTTCGGCAAACGGGTTCTCGCTCATCGGGCGCTCCCTGGAGGGAAGGGCTAGCACCACGGCTTGGCGCGATCAACGGGTTAGGGGCAAGCGCTCGCGGGCCGACCGGGGTGCGTCGACCGCGAAACCGGCCGTGGCGGCATATCCGCGCACGATCGCCTCGCGCTCGGCGTGGGGGGCGACGGCGTCGATGTCGTCGAAGCCGTAGGGGGCGCGGTCCTCCATGACGTCGATCACGCGTTCCGGGCCGCCGGCGCGGTTGAGGCGGACGATCTCGGCGGTCGCCGGGCGGCGTTCGGCGTCGTAGGCGGCGAGGGCGGCGGGGGCGGCGGCCGTGGCCAGGTGGCGGGCGAGGGCGGCGCCGTCCAGGATCGCCTGGCTCGCGCCGTTGCTGCCGACGGGGTACATGGGGTGAGCGGCGTCGCCCAGGAGCGTCACGCGGCCGTGGGTCCAGGCCGGCAGCGGGTCGCGGTCGCACATCGGGTATTCCCAGAAGCCCTCGGACGCGCGGATCAGCGCGAGTGGGTCCACGAGGCCCAGCCGGTCGAGCTGGAAGTTGTCCTGCACGAACGGAAGCAGGTCGGCCAGGACGCCGGGGCGGTTCCAGTCCTCGCGCCCGGGCGGCGGCAGCGTGCCGTCCGACACGCGGGCGGCGACGGCCCAGTTGGTGAGGCGGGTGGCGGGTTGGGCCGGGTCGGCGTGAATGGGATACAGCACGAATTTCGCGCGCATGCCGCCGGCGATCAGCATGGTGCGGCCATCGGCGAAGACGGGCCACTCGACGGCGCCGCGCCAGAGCATGATGCCGGTCCAGCAGGGCGGGCCTTCCTGGACGAAGGCGGCGCGGACCGCGGAGTGGATGCCGTCGGCGCCCACCAGGGCGGCGCCGCGGACAGCGTGCCCGTTCTCGAACCGGGCGGTGACGCCGTCGGCATCCTGCTGAAAGGCCGCCAGGCGGTGGCCGGGGCGGATGTCGATGCCACGGGCAAGCGCCGCCGCGTGCAGCACGCCCAGCAGCTTGCCACGGTGGATGCTGAACTGCGGCGCGTCGTGCCCGGCGTCCATGCCGCGCAGCTCGGTCCAGACCTCCTGCCCGAAGCGGTTCGCCAGGATCAGCGACCGGGTGCGGATGGCCACGGCGTCCAGCGCCGGCAGCAGGCCCAGGCCGGCAAGGGCGCGGATGGCGTGCGGCAGGGTGTTGATGCCGACGCCGAGCTCGCGCAGGGTCGCCGCCTGTTCGAACACCGTGCAGGGGATCCCGGCGGCGTGGAGGGACAGGGCGGCCGAAAGGCCGCCGATGCCGCCGCCTGCGATCAGGATCATGCGGGCGCCGCCGGCGCGCCTTGCAGGCGGGTGACGATCGCGGCCATCGCGTCGGTCTGCTCGACGGGTTTCGGGTCTTCGGGCATGGGCTGGCCGGCTTCCACGTCGCCGTGGTTGTGGATCAGCAGCGCGATCAGCCCGGTCCAGCCGGTCTGGTGCGCGGCGCCCAGGCCGCGGCCGGTGTCGCCATGGAAGAACTCGTGGAACTCGAGCGCTTCCTCGCCGGGCCAGGTCCGGTTCTGGCCGTCGACGGGGCGGCGGCCTTGCCCGTCCTTCAGGAACAGGCGCATCAGCCGCTGGCGCAGCTCGTCCGCGGCCTGGGCGAGCGTCTGCATCTTGCCGGAGCCGACGGGGCATTCGATCAGGAAATCCTCGCCGTAATAGTCGTGGAAGCGCCGCAGGCTCTCGATCAGGAGGGCGTTGAGGGGGAACCAGATGGGGCCGCGCCAATTGGAGTTGCCGCCGAAGACGCGGGTGGGGCTTTCGCCGGGGCTGTAGGCGACGCCGTATTCCTGACCGCCATGGACGAAGCGGAACGGCGCCGCCTCGTGCGCCTTCGACAGCGAGCGGATGCCGTAGGGGGACAGGAACTCCTTTTCGTCCAGCATCCGCACCAGCAGCGCCTTCATGCGGTGGCCGCGCAGCAGCGACAGCAGGCGGCGCTCGCCGGCGCCGGGTTCGGCCCAGCGGGAGATGAGTCCGGCGAGGTCGGCGCGGTAGCCGAGGAACCAGCGGAGGCGCAGCGCGAAGTCGGGCAGGCGGTCGATGACCTCGGCCCCGATGACCTCGACGGCGAGGAGGGGGATGAGGCCCACCAGGGAGCGGACGCGCATCCGCTCGACGCTGCCGTCGGGAAGGCGGAGGGCGTCGTAGAAGAAGCCGTCGGTTTCGGACCACAGGCCCTGGTCCTTGGCGGTGGTGCCGTCCTGGCCGAGGGCGGCCATGGCCTCGGCGATATACAGGAAGTGCTCGAAGAACTTGCTGGCGGTGTCCTCGTAGACCTTGTTCTGGCCGGCCAATTCGAGTGCGATGCGCAGCAGGTTCAGCGTGTACATGGCCATCCAGGCGGTGCCGTCGGCCTGGTCCATGGTGCCGCCGGTGGGCAGCGGGGCGGAGCGGTCGAACACGCCGATGTTGTCGAGGCCCAGGAACCCGCCCTGGAACACGTTGCGGCCTTCCGCGTCCTTGCGGTTCACCCACCAGGTGAAGTTCAGCATCAGCTTGTGGAAGATGCGTTCCAGGAAGGCGGTGTCGGCCTTGCCGGTCAGCGTCCGGTCCATCTCGTAGACGCGCCACGCGGCCCATGCGTGGACGGGCGGGTTCACGTCGCCGAACGCCCATTCATAGGCGGGGATCTGGCCGTTGGGGTGCATGTACCACTCGCGCAGCATCAGGATCAGCTGCGATTTCGCGAATTCCGGGTCGATGAGGGCAAAGGTGGTGCAGTGGAAGGCGAGGTCCCAGGCGGCGTACCAGGGATACTCCCACTTGTCGGGCATGGAGATGATGTCGGCGTTGACGAGGTGCCGCCAATCCCTGTTGCGGCTGCGGCCCGGCGGCGGCTTGGGCTGCGCGGGGTCGCCGTCCTGCCAGCGGCGGACGTCGAGCATATAGAGCTGCTTCGACCATAGCATGCCGGCCAGCGCCTGGCGTTGCACCAGGCGGGCGTCCGGGTCGCTGACGTTGACCTGCAGGGCGGCATAGAACTCGTCCGTCTCGTCCTTGCGGGCCTGCATGCGGGCGTCGAACCAGAAGAACGGGTTGCCGGTGCGCTCCACGGGACGGAAGCGGAGGCGGACCTCGTGCGAGGCGCCGGGGTCGAGCACGACGTGGATGGGCACGCCGCATTTGGTGCCCTGGTGGGTGGCGCTGACGGCCGAGGCGTCGCCGTGGACGACCAGGTCGTTGATGCCGTCCTTGAACGGCCCGGGGCCGTCCATGCCGAACATGCGGCGGACGTTGGTCTCGTTCTCGCAGAACACGAAGGGGACGCCGGAATCGCATTCGAGGCGCATTTCCCGCAGGCGGGGATGCAGCGCCTGCACGCCCACGTCGTCGGCGCGGAGCAGGGGGCGGCGGCTGCCCTGCTTCCAGGACCAGGTGTTGCGGGCCCAGAGCTGCGGGATGATGTGGAGCGGCGCCGGGTCCGGTCCGCGGTTGGTGGCGACGATGCGCATCAGGATGTCGTCGGGGGAGGCCTTGCCGTATTCGACGGTGACGTCGAAGTAGCGGTCCTCGTTGAAGATTCCGGTGTCGATCAGCTCGTATTCCGGCCGGTCGGTGCCGCGGCGGCCGTTTTCGGCGACGAGGTCGGCGTAGGGATATTCCGCCTGCGGGTAGCGGTAGAGCATCTTCATGTACGAGTGCGTGGGGGTGCCGTCGAGGTAGTAGTACAGCTCCTTCACGTCCTCGCCGTGGTTGCCCTGGCTGTTGGTGAGGCCGAACAGGCGTTCCTTGATGATGGGGTCGCGGCCGTTCCAGAGGCCGAGGCCGAGGCACCAGAGCTGGCGGTCGTCGCTGAAGCCGGCGATGCCGTCCTCGCCCCAGCGGTAGGCGCGGCTGCGGGCGTGATCGTGCGGGAAAGATTCCCACGCGTTGCCGCCGGGGCTGTAATCCTCGCGCACGGTCCCCCATTGGCGTTCGCTGAGGTACGGGCCCCAGCGCCGCCAGCCGCTGCCGAAATTGGCGGCCTGGATGCGGTTCCCTTCGGCCGTGGTGTCCAGGATGCTCACAGCATGGCCTCGATCCGCAGGAGTTCGCCCAGCGACCAGGCCTGGAACGGGCAGCCGCCGGGGGTGTGGGGGGCGTCACCGTCCACCACTTCGCTGACATGGCCTAGCCCGGTTTCATGAAGGTGCGCGTACAGCGGCGGCAGGAAGCGGGCGCGGGCCTCGGATTTGGCTTCTTGGGTGCAGCCCCGGACGCGCAACCAGGCCTCGACGAAGGGGCCGAGCAGCCAGGGCCAGGCGGTGCCCTGGTGATAGGCGCCGTCGCGGTCCAGGACGCCGCCGTGGTAGCGGCCGCGATAGGCGGGGTCTGCCGGGTCGAGCGTGCGGAGGCCCAGGGGGGTGAGCAGCCGGGCTTCCACGAGATCGACGACGCGGCGGGCCAGGTCGCGCGGGAGGATGGCGTGCGGGAGGCCGCCGACGGCGAGGATCTGGTTGGGGCGGATGCGCGCGGCCTCGGCGGGGTCGCCGTCGACGACGTCCAGCAGGCCGCCGCTGACCGGGTCCGGGAAGCGGGCGAGCAGCGCCGCCCCGGCGCGCCCGGCAGGCCCGACCCAGCGCCCGCCGCCCGGCCAGTCGGCCGCGATGCGGAGGGCGTTGATCCATAGCGCCTGCACCTCCACGGGCTTGCCGGTGCGGGGGGTCACGACCCAGTCGCCGACCTTCGCGTCCATCCAGGTGAGCTGCACGGTTGCTGGCTCCCCTGGCGCGCCGGCGTGCAGCAGGCCGTCGGCGTCCATGCGGATGCCGAAACGGGTGCCGGCGGCGTAGCCCTCGATGATCGCGGTGCAGGCGGCCTGCAGCGTGGCGGCGCCGTCGCAGGGGCCGCGGGCCAGCAGGTCGTGGACGGCGACGACGAACCAGAGGCTGGCGTCGACGGCGTTGAACTCGGGCGGGGCGGCGTTGTCGGGGAAGCGGTTGGGCAGCATGCCGGCGTCGACGTGGGCGGCCCAGGCGAGCAGGACGCGCTCGGCCAGGGCGCGCTGCCCGGTTGCGAGCAGCAGGCCGCGGAGGGCGATGAAGCTGTCGCGGCCCCAGTCGGTGAACCAGGGGAAGCCGGCGAGGATGGTGGTCCGGTCTCCGGCGCGGGCGAGGTATTGCAGGGCCGCGCGGTGGAGCGGCGGCAGTGCGCCGCGGCGGGCCTGCTCCGTCGCCGCGACGGTCGCGACCGGGGTGGCGGCGGCGGTGTCGGCGCGGAGGGCCAGGGTCGCGGGGGTGACCAGGTCCCAGGAGAGGATGCCGGGGGAGGCCAAGTCCTCGGTGCAGTCGAGGCCGCGGGCCTGCTCCTCGGCATAGAGGAAGCGGCGGAACCAGTCGGGGCTGGACTGCCAGTCCCCGCCCCAGGCGGCGATGGGAGGCACGTCGGGGTAGGGGCGCCAGCGGACGACACCGGGGGCATGCTCGGCGGCGAAGGCGAAGGCGGGGTTCTCGGCGTGCAGGGCGTGGTAGTCGCGGCCGGAGAGCAGGAGCCGGATGTGGAGGCGGGCGGGCGTTGCACCGTCGTGGGTCCAGCGGAGGTTCGTCTGGCCGGCGGCGACGAAGATCTCCTGCACGAGCGTGCTGCCGTCGGGCAGGGCGAAGGTCCAGCGGGGCCAGGGTTCGTGGGTGAAGGCGGCGATGCGGGTGGCGCCGTCGGGGTGGAGCACGCCGGGGGCGTAGCGTTGGGTCGAGAGGGCGACGGGGCCGCCGGGGAGCTCTACCCACGCCTCGATGCCGTTCACCAGCACCATGCGGCCCCGGGGCGTGGGCGTCAGCAGCAGCGCGTGGTAGCGGCGAGTGCGGACGAGGTCGGCGGTGCCCGACGCGAACCCGCCGTCGCCGCTGCCTGCGCCACCGGCCTCGAGCCATTCGGCCGGGGGCGGGGCCATGGCTCAGTTGGCCGGGACGATGGCCGTGGGGATCAGCGGGTCGTCCAGTTCGGGCCGGCCGGCGATGTGCTGATAGGTGCCGTAGATCAGCAGCCCGGTCTCGACGTCCTTCCAGATGGTGCTGACGGAGCGATAGGTGTTGCCGTCGAAACCCTCCCGGTAATGCGCGAGCTTCAGCGCCTTGTAGGTGGTGCCGCGGAGGTTGATGTCCTCGACGCCCTCGTGCCGGATCAGGTCGTGATAGGCGTATCCGGGGGCGGGCACGACGTCGAAGCCCACGACGTCGCCGGTGCGGCTGCGGATGACGCGCTGCAGGGCGCGGTAGGCGAAGTCGGCGCCGGGCCAGGCGGTGGCCCAGATGCCGTACCAGGCCTCCAGCGGTTCGCCGCCGACGCGCATCAGGCAGAGGTCGGGGTTGGTGGGGCTGGCGCCGAGGTATTCGAAGGTGGGGCCGCCCTTGGTCTCGACCTTGGAGCCGGGGTTGGGGCAGCTTTTCGGGATGACCTCGCCGGGCGCGAGGACGGCCTGGACGTTGCCGCCGACGATGAGGGGCGGGAAGTTCCGCAGCGCCTGCTCGAGCGCTGCGGCGTTCTGCGTGGCCGGGGGGAGTTGCGCGCGGGCGGCGCCGGCGGTCAGCAACACGAGGCAGATTGCCGTTCGGAGCATGGCGGGTCCTATTCGACGAAGACGAGGGAGAAGCCGCCGGGGAGCGGAATGGCGGCGTGGTCGGGGTGGTGCGGCAGGCCGGACGAGGCCAGCGCGGTCCGGGCCATGGCGAGCGAGGCGGTGCGGAGGGTGAGGGAGGTCATGACATGGGTGGGCGCCTGCGTGACGGTCACGGTGGCGAGGCCGGCCAGCAGCGTGACCGCGGCGCCGTCGCGCCGGATGGCAGCGGGGCCGAACAGGCGGGTGAACAGGTCGGCGTAGAGGCCGGGGTCGGGTGCCGTGATGCCGAAGCCCGCGATGCCGATGGCGCCGTTGGCGTGGCGGCGCCAGGGGTCGTGCCAGACAAGTTCGGGCGTCATATGGTGGCAGAAGAACATCCGGCCGGCGGGCACGGCGTCGCGGGCGATGCGGACGGTGCGGAAGGCGGCGTCGCGAGCGGTGCCGTCGCCCATGTCGACGGGGCGGGAGAAGGCCTGGGGCGGCAGCACGGGCGCGCCGGCGGCCGCGAGTGCCGCGTGGACGCCGTCGCTGTCCAGCGTCTTGAACACGAGGCCGTTGAGGCCGGCGGGCCAGTCGAGCACGTCGGTGCGCTGGGCGCCGGGCTGGACGCCCAGCAATTCGATGTAGTCGGTGCCGAGGATGGCCAGGTTGTTGCTGGACCCCAGGGTGTGGTGGCCGCGGGGCGTGAGGGTGAAGCCGAGGCGGGTCCAGAGCGTGGCGGCGTCGTCCAGCCCGTCGCGGGCGTTGACGATGACGTGGTCGATGAGGGGAATGGGGAGGGGAATGGGGAGGGTCATTCGGCGGCCTGGGACAGGGATTGCGCCTCGGCGGCCCGGGCGGCGAGGGCGGCGCGTCCGGCGATACCCAGGGCCAGGTCGTCCTGCGGCGGGGCGAACAGCCCGGCGCGTGCGTCGCGGAAGTAGCGCTCCAGCGGCAGATCGGGCGTCAGGCTGAAGCCGCCGGCGACGCGCAGCGCGGTTTCGGTGACGGTGCAGGCGGCATTGGTGCACAGGTATTTGGCGGTCGCGATGCGGGCGGCGGTGGCGGGACGGCGTTCGGGGTCCTCGTCCCAGGCGCGGGCGGTGTCGCGCAGCACGGTGCGGGCGGCGTCGAGCGCGATCTGCATGGAGCCGATCCATTGCTGGACGTGGGGCGCGGAGGCTATGGGGGCGCCGGCGAGGGCGGGGGGCGTGCGGCTGCGGGCGTAGTCGCAGGCGGCCTCCAGCGCGGCCTGGCCGATGCCGAGGTAGACGGCGGCGAGCGGCAGGGCCCAGGGGTTCGCGCCTGGCCCCGAGGCTTTCGGCACGCCGATGGGGTTGCGTTCGACCATCCAGTCGTCCGGGACGAAGACGCGGTCGAAGAACACGTCGTCGTTGCCGGCGCTACGAAGGGCGAGGCTGTTGCGCCAGGTGGGTTCTATGCGCAGGCCCTGGGCCGGGGCGCGGATGATGGCGCTGGCGGTGGCGCCGCGGGGGGCCGCGTCGTCGAGCGGGAGGACGACCCCGGTGACGAGGAAGCGGAGGGCGGGGGCGGCGGTGACGAAGATCTTGTGGGCGGAGACGAGCCAGCCGCCCTCGGTGCGCTCGGCCCGGGCCGCGGGTGTGCCGCCGCGGGAGACGCTGCCGAGTTCGGTTTCGGTGACGCAGTTGTTGATGCCGCCGCCGTGGGCCGCAAGGTCGCGGCAGATTTCGGCGAGGACCGGGGCGGGCCAGGACTGCAGCTCGATGGCCCGGCCGAGGACGCTGATGAGCATGGCGGCGCCGAGGGCTGTGCTGGCGTTGCCGCGGGCGAGGCGTTCCTGCGCGATGACCATGTCGAGGACGGAGGCGCCGTCGCCCCCGTGCTCGCGGGGGATGACGAGGCGGAGGTAGCCGCTTTCGTGCAGGTCGGCCCAGTCCTGGTGGGGGAAGCCGCCGCCCTGTTCCAGCGCGGGCGCGCGGGCGGCGAAGCATGCGGCGAGGCCGTCGGCGAGGGCGGCGATGCGGGTCTGGGCTGGGGTGAGAGGCATCGTTGCTCCTTCGGGGATGGAGCTAAGCCGGTTTGACGGGGGTCTGCCAAGGCGGGACGGCTGCTTGCATTCTCTTGCAAAACGCATCATCTTGTTCGGATGCCAAACGTGTCCGGCAACCGTTCGATTCCCCGGGGGTCCGCGAAGGTTGCGATCACCGTGCGGCTTGATCCCGAGCAGGCCAAGCGGTTGCAGGCGCTCGCTGCTGCCGACAACCGCAGCCTGACCAACTACGTCGAAACCACCCTGGCCAGGGATATGGCCATGCGCGACGAGGCCTCCCGTGTGATCACGATGTTCGTCGCCCCTGGCCCCCCGTCGCCGATCGAGCCATCCGACGTGCAGCGTAGCGAAGGCGAGTCGGACGACGCGTATGCGAGGCGCCAGGCGCTGACCGTCGAGTTGTGGTCCATCCCCGGTCTCGATTGACGGGCCGTGCTGCCCCCAGGTGCGTTCGCACGCGTGTTGTTCCCGACCCATGAGGCGCCCCGCAGTCCCGGGCCGATCCACATCGGCTACATTCTCACCGGAGCGGGGTCGCGGGTCATCGTCGCCTACACCACGTCCCAGCCCTGGCCCACAGGCGTCCCGTTGCCGCACGGCGCGCGATTTTTCACCATCGCGGAAGCGGCGGACCTCAACCAGTCGCGGGCCTTTGTCATGCGGCTCGACATACTCGCGAACCTGCCACTGACTGCGGCCTGGTTCCCGGACCTTGGGCATGCAAGTCCGGGGATCATCGCCATCGCCCCGCCCGCGTTGCAGGACGAGTTGGTTCGGATAGCGACCACGCTCGCCACGCGCCGGCGTGAACTGATCCAGATGCGCGGCGGCTGAGCATTGCATGCCACGGAATGGTGCAGTGCGGTTGCACTCTCGTTGACCCTGCCCACGTCTGCCGATACGAACGGCGGGACGACAGAGACCGCCAGGACCGGAGCAGCGATGAAAGAAGTCCGCGACGCGCTGATGGTGGCGCACGCCAGCGACGGGCGCCTGGTGCGCCGACCGCTGTCGCCGCACCTGCAGGTGTACCGGCCGCAGTTGACGTCCATCCTGTCCATCATGAACCGGGTGACGGGGCTGGCGGCATCGGCGGGCACCATCCTGCTGGTGTGGTGGCTGGTGGCGGCCGCGACGGGACCGCAGGCGTTCGACCGGGTGCAGTGGTTCATCGGCTCGCCGGTCGGGCTGTTCATGCTGTTCGGCTGGACGGCGTCGTTGTTCTACCACTTCTTCGGGGGTCTGCGGCATCTGGCCTGGGACGCGGGATGGGGGTTCGAGCTTGAGCGCACCCACATGACGGGCTGGGCGGCGATCATCGCGACCGCGGTCTGCACCATCCTGGTGTGGGTCGTGGGCCTGGTGCTGTTGCGGGGTTGAGGGCGATGGAGCAACCACTTTCGATCCAGGTGCGGCGCAGCCAGTTGGGGCGCGTGCGCGGGACAGGGTCCGCGAAGTCCGGCGTGCATCACTGGTATGCGGAGCGGGTGACGGCGATCGCGCTCGTGCCGCTGACGCTGTGGTTCGTGTTCAGCATGCTGCGGCTGGTGGGCGCGCATCAGGAGGATGTGGTGATCTGGGCGGGGCGGCCGTGGAACGCGGCGCTGCTGCTGGCCTTGATCGGCATGACGTTCCACCACATGGCGCTGGGCATCCAGGTCGTGCTGGAAGACTATGTGAACGCGAAGTGGGCGATGACGATCGGCATCCTTTTGACGAAGGCGGCCTGCGGGCTGCTGGGATTGTTGGCGGCGCTGGCCGTGTTGAAGCTGGCGCTTTGGTGAGGGACGGGACATGAACGCGATCTCCAATCCGGCGGGCCGGGCGTATACGGTCATCGACCACACGTATGACGTGGTGGTGGTGGGCGCCGGCGGGGCCGGGCTGCGCGCGACGTTGGGGATGGGGGCGGCGGGGCTGCGGACGGCGTGCCTGACGAAGGTGTTCCCCACGCGCAGCCACACCGTCGCGGCGCAGGGCGGCATCGGCGCCGCGCTGGGCAACATGGGCGAGGACGATTGGCGCTGGCACATGTACGACACCGTGAAAGGGTCGGACTGGCTGGGCGACCAGGACGCCATCGAATACATGTGCCGGGAGGCGATCCCGGCCGTGTACGAGCTGGAGCATTACGGCGTGCCGTTCAGCCGGACCGAGGACGGGCGCATCTATCAGCGCCCCTTCGGCGGCCACATGAAGGAGTACGGCAAGACCCCGGCCATGCGCGCCTGCGCCGCCGCCGACCGCACCGGACACGCCATCCTGCACACCCTGTATCAGCAGAGCCTGAAGCACGAGGTCGAGTTCTTCGTCGAATACATCGCCCTCGACCTGATCATGGACGAGGACGGCGCGTGCCGCGGCGTGATGGCCTGGTCGCTGGATGACGGGACGATGCACCGGTTCCGCGCGCAGTCCGTGGTGCTGGCGACGGGCGGGTACGGGCGTGCCTACTTCTCGTGCACCAGCGCGCATACGTGCACCGGCGACGGCAACGGGATGGCGATCCGTGCCGGCATCCCGATGCAGGACATGGAGTTCGTGCAGTTCCACCCCACCGGCATCTACGGTTCGGGCTGCCTGATCACCGAGGGCAGCCGGGGGGAGGGGGGCTACCTCACCAACTCCGAGGGCGAGCGGTTCATGGAGCGCTATGCGCCGACCGCGAAGGACCTGGCCAGCCGTGACGTGGTGAGCCGCAGCATGACGCTGGAGATCAACGCGGGCCGGGGCGTGGGACCGAACAAGGACCACATCCACCTGCATCTGGAGCATCTGGGCGCCGAGCTGCTGCACGAGCGGCTGCCGGGGATCAGCGAGACGGCGAAGGTGTTCGCCGGCGTCGACGTGACGAAGGAGCCGATCCCGGTGCTGCCGACCGTCCACTACAACATGGGCGGCATTCCCACGAACTACCGCACCGAGGTGCTGCGCCCCACCGCGCGGGACCCCGACGCGATCGTCCCCGGGCTGATGGCGGTGGGCGAGGCGGCCTGCGTGTCGGTGCACGGAGCGAACCGGCTGGGCACCAACTCGCTGCTCGATCTGGTGGTGTTCGGGCGGGCCGCGGCGCATCGGGCGGCGGAGATCATCAAGCCCGGCGCGTCCCAGGCGCCCTTGCCCCCCGGCGCCGGCGACAACGCGCTGGCGCGGTTCGACCGGACGCGGAATGCGACGGGCGGCACGCGGGTCAGTGCGATGCGGCACGAGCTGCAAAAGGTGATGCAGCAGCACGCCGCCGTGTACCGCAACAGCGACAGCCTGAAGGAAGGCGTCGGCAAGATGCGGGGCCTGTGGTCGGGGATGGCGGACATGAGCGTGTCCGACCGCAGCCTGGTGTGGAACAGCGACCTGGTTGAGGCGCTGGAGTTCGACAATCTGATGGGCAACGCGATGACGACGATGGTCAGCGCGGAGAACCGGCAGGAGAGCCGCGGCGCCCACGCGCATGACGACTTCCCGGACCGCGACGACGAGACGTGGATGAAGCACACGCTGGCCTGGTGCGACGAGAAGGGGGACGTGGAGCTGGGTTACCGAGAGGTGAAGATGGTGACGCTGACGAACGAGGTTTCCGTTTTTCCGCCGAAGAAGCGGGTGTACTAGGAACGAAAATGGCCACCTTCACCCTGCCCAAGAACAGCCGCATCGGCGCCGGCGCCACGCACAAGGCTGCGCCGGGCGCCAGCCGGACCAAGACGTTCAGCATCTATCGCTGGAATCCCGATGACGGGCAGAACCCGCGCGTCGACAGCTATGAGCTGGACATGGACCTGGTCGGGCCCATGGTGCTCGACGCGCTGATCTACATCAAGAACGAGGTCGATCCGACGCTCACGTTCCGCCGGTCCTGCCGGGAGGGGATCTGCGGGTCCTGCGCGATGAACATCGACGGCGGCAACACGCTCGCCTGCCTCAAGGCGCATGACGACGTGGCCGGCGACGTACGGATCTACCCGCTGCCGCACATGGCGGTCGTGAAGGACCTGGTGCCGGACCTGAGCCAAGCCTACGCGCAGCTCCGCAGCGTCGAGCCGTGGCTCAAGGCCGACACGCCGCCGCCGCCGGACGCCGAGCGGCTGCAATCCAAGGAGGAGCGCAGCAAGCTGGATGGCATGTGGGAGTGCATCCTGTGCTTCTGCTGCACGACGTCCTGCCCCAGCTACTGGTGGAACGGCGACCGCTACCTGGGCCCGGCCGTGCTGCTGCAGGCCTATCGCTGGATCGCCGACAGCCGTGACGAGGCGACGGGCGACCGGCTGGACGCGCTGGAGGACCCCTACAAGCTGTATCGCTGCCACACGATCATGAACTGCACCCAGACCTGCCCCAAGGGGCTGAACCCGGCGCAGGCGATCGGCGAGATCAAGCAGTTGCTCGTGGACCGGAAGGGATGACCAGCTAGCGCGGCCATGGCCTTCCGCGGCGACATCGGGACGCAGCGCGGCGCCGCCTGGCGCGACAGCCTGTTTGTGGACCACGCGATGTTCCGCCTGGTCTGGACCAACATGGCGCCCGTCATCCCGGGCCGCCTGTATCGCAGCAACCACCCGACCCCCGGGCAGCTTGCGGCCGCCAAGCGCCGCTTCGGGCTGACCACCCTCATCAACCTGCGCGGGCGGCGCTTCTGCGGCTCGGACGCGCTGTCCCGGCAGGCCGCGGAGCGGCTGGGGTTGCGCCACATCGACATGGCGTTCGAAAGCCGCGGCGCGCCGCACCGGGACCGCATCCTGCGCTTCCATGACATATGGGGTACTCTCGACGGGCCGGCGCTGATGCACTGCAAGTCGGGCGCCGATCGGGCCGGGCTGGCGAGCGGTCTCGCGATCCTGTTCGATGGTGGCACCGCAGCCCAGGCCCTGAAGCAGCTTTCATGGCGGTTCGGGCACTGGCAGCAGGCGCGCACCGGTATCCTGGATGCGTTCTTCCACCTCTATGCGGCGCAGGGAGAGGGGCGAATGGCGTTCACCGACTGGGTGCGGGACGAGTATGACGAGGCCGGCCTGAAACGCGATTTCGTCGCAAACGGACTCGCCAGCTTCATCACGGACCACGTCCTGCGGCGGGAATGACGCCGCCCCCCCGCTTCGACCCCACCTTCCGGAACCAGCTTGCACAATTGTTCGAGTGGCGGCGGGACGTCCGCCGCTTTCGGCGCGACCCTATGCCGGACGGCCTGCTGGACCACCTGATCGACGTCGCCAACACGGCACCGTCGGTCGGGCTGAGCCAGCCATGGCGCTTCATCACGGTCGATGACCCGGTCCGGCGCGACGCGGTCCGTGTAAGCTTCGAGCGCTGCAACGCCGAGGCCCTGGCGGCTCAGGGTGAGGATCGTGGTGGCCTCTATGCCCGATTGAAGCTGGCCGGGTTGGAGGATGCGCCGTGCCACCTGGCTGTCTGCGTCGATCCGGATCCGGCCCAGGGTCACGGGCTTGGCCGGCGCATGCAGCCGGAGACCGTGGCCTATTCCGCTGTGCTCGCCGTTCACACCCTGTGGCTCACGGCACGGGCAGAGAACGTCGGGGTCGGCTGGGTTTCGATCCTGGACCCCGCAGACGTGCTCTCGGCGCTCGACGTTCCGCCGACGTGGCGTTTTGTCGCCTATCTCTGCCTGGGTTGGCCGGAGGAGGCGAGCAGCACGCCGGAGCTGGAGCGGGCCGGATGGGAGAAGCGGGGGGCGGCCCCGGTGCTGCGGCGATGAGGCCGGTGCCCAACAGCGCCCACTTTCAACTGTTCGTGATAGAATGGTAGAAGCCGTTCGATAACGCGCCCACGGGTGGCCACACATTCGGTTCTGGCAACCGCACGCATAGAACTCGGAGCTGAACAGGGATGCGCGCCGTGGAGGCAAAGGCGGGGTTGCGAAGGCCTCGCGATCTGTCGTTGGCGGCGTGCCTCGCCCGCTTGGCCGCCGCCGCGCCGGACCGGATCGCCGTGCTGGACGGTACAAGGGTCGTGACCCGGGCCGAACTGGCCGATCGGGCTGCGAGCCTGGGCGCCGCCATCGTCGCGGCCGAGTTTCCATCCGGACCGATCGGCGTCCTGTTGCCGGACGGCGCCGATTTCATCGTGGCGATGTTCGGGCTCTTGAGAGCTGGCCGGCTGCACCTGTTGCTCGATCGGAGGGCGCCTCCCGCGTTCCTCGCCTCCGTCGTCGCATCGACGGGGCTCGCGGGCGTTCTCGTGCAGGCGGGCGACGCGCCGATGGCAGCCGCGCTGGGCCTTCCGGTCATCGTCTACGAGGACTGTGTGGCGACAGGCCAGCCTACCGTGCCCGCGACCGTCGATTTGGACGCGCCGGCAGTCATCCTCCTCACGTCTGGCAGCACCGGCGTCCCGAAGGGTATCGTGCACAGCCAGCGCTCCTTGATGGCGCCAGTGCCGCATAAGGTCGAGCTTACCGGTCTGGGCGAAGGGGACGTGCTCCTGTCGATCGCGCCCGGTCACACGGCCGCGGCCTATCTGTTGCGTGTCGAAGCCTTGCTCGCAGGGGCTGCGCTGCTGCTGAGCGACCTGCGGTCGGCCGGGCATGGCGGCGTGCTGACGGACATCGCCCGGGCGCGTGTGACCATCCTGCGCGCGCCACCCCAGGTGATGAAGGCGCTTCTGTCCGCCAACGGGGCGGCCCGCGCCATAGCCGGGTTGCGCTTCGTTCATCTCGGCGGCGACGTGCTGTTCCGCGACGACGTGGACGCGGTCGCTGCGGCACTGCCCCCGGCGTGCCGAATCTACGCCACGTTGAGCTCGACGGAGGCCCGCATCGCCGACTGGGTGGTCGATCCGGCCTTCGACGACGACCCCGTCCTTGTCGCCTCCGGCGTCCCGCTGCCGGGCAGCACCGTCACTCTGCTGGGGGAGGATGGGTGTCCCGTCCCGGACGGCGAGCCTGGTGCGGTGGTCGTGCGTGGTCATGCCGTCGCGATCGGCGAATGGATCGACGGACGTCTTGTCGCGGGCCGGCTGCACATGGACCCGGACGACCCGTCCCGACGCATGGTCCGGACCGGAGACATCGCCCGGCGCACCCCGTCCGGGCGCCTGGTCGTCGCCGGGCGCGAAGACCGCATCGTGAAGATACACGGGCAACGCGTCGATCCTGGGCTGATCGAGGCGGCGATGCGACGGCTCCCGGATGTGGCCGAGGCCGCCATACTGGTGCGGCAGGCAGACGGGCGTCCGGCGTCGCTGGTCGGGTTCGTCGTACCCGTGCCGGGTCGTGATGCCGTGGCGGAGGCGGTCGCGCGGGGGTTGCGCGCAAGCCTGCCCGCCGCGCATCTGCCGGCCCGCGTGATCGAGGTCGCTGGGCTGCCGCTCAACCCGAGCGGCAAGATCGACCGGGAGGCCCTGACGCGTCTCGCCGCAGCATCGCAGAGCTCCACGGCGGGATCGCAGGCACGCTCGCCGGAGGCCAGCCCGGCCTCGGTGCGGGCGGTCGCGATCGCCTGGCTTCGCGTGTTCGGCGCCCCGCCTGCGCCCGGGGTCAGCTTCGTCGACTCCGCGGGCGACTCACTGCGGCTGCTGACGTTCGTCTTCGCTCTGGAAAGCCGTGTCGGACGCAGCCTTTCCCTGGACGCGTTCCGGGGGGATGCGGACGCAGCGGGCATGGCGCGTGCGCTCGATCAGGCGCTGGTCGGTCATCGCCCGGCGGGCAGCGGCATCTTCATGCTGGCAGGTGCCCGTGGCGACACGCCGGGGCTGGCGGGGTTGCGGGCGGAGTGCCTCGGGGCCGGACGGATGGACATGCTTGCCTATCCTGGGTGGCGCGAGATGCTTCAGGGCCGCATGGGGATGGATGGCATCGTCGCGGCGGCGCTCGCCGACATCCGCTCCATTGCGGCGGAAGGGCCGCTTACTCTCGTCGGCTACTCCTTCGGGGTCCACGTCGCCGCCGCCGCCGCCTTCGCGCTCGAGGCGGAGGGGCGCCGTATCGACCGGTTGATCGTGATCGACATGCGGACGCCACGGTGGAGCACGGGACGCAAGCACGTGCTGGAGCTTCCCGGGTCGATCAAGGAAACCTGGTGGTCGCTGCACCGCCTGCGTCGACCCGGCGTGAGGCAGGAGATGTCCGGGATGGCCCTGGCGCGGTTGCTGGGCAGCGCGCCGTTGCGGCCGCTCGCGCGCCGGATCGGTGCGCCGATCGTGCGGCAACTGGAGCGCCTCCCCGGGGACATCGGCTACTGGACCGGCCATCACCTCGCACACGAGCTCCGCTTTCAGGCGACGAGCGCCTGGGCGTCCGGCTGGAGTCCACCGGCCCGGACGCTGCGCGCGCCGGTGCTGGTGATCCGCACGACCGACCACCCGGCGGGAACGCCCGCGGATCTCGGCTGGGGAGAGCTTGCCGAGCATGTGGAGGTCGTCGCCGTCGGGGGCGACCACATGAGCGTGCTGTCGGCGGCACACCGGGCCGCGGTTTCGGGCGCGATCCGACGCGCTTTGATGGAACCGGCCGCGTGAAGGGGCGGCGCTGGCTTCTGGCAACGCTGGCGGTCTGGCTTTCGGGCGCCGGTGCGGTCGTGGCCGCCGATCCGCCGGTCCGGCGGCTCGTCATCGGGCTCACGGTCGCGCCGACCACGGTCGATCCGCACGCCTACGTGGCCGCCTTCAACATCGCGCTGGCGCAACAAGTGTTCGACACGCTGACCCGCCCGGCCCCGCTCGTGCCCGGCGTTCCCGCCAGAATGGAGCCGGCCCTGGCGCGCAGCTATCGCAGGGTGGCGCCGGACCTGTGGGAGTTCGTGCTTCGCGACGACGCCCGCTTCAGCGACGGATCGCCCGTCACCGCCGACGACGTGGCGTTCTCCTTTGCGCGGTCGCAGGCGACGGCGGGCGGCGTCGCGACGACGGCGATCCTGCTCACCCGGGTGCGGGCGGTCGAGGTGACAGGTCCGCTCACGCTACTCATCCGGACCCACGGGTTCGATCCGACGCTGCCGCTCATGCTGTCGCGCGTCGCCGTGGTGTCCAGGCGGGCGGCAGCCGGCGCCGACAGTGCCGCCTTCGACAGCCTGCGCGCGTCGCTGGGCTCGGGCCCGTTCCGCGTCGTCCGCTTCCTTCCCGGGGCCGGGGTCGAGCTCGAGCGCAACGAACACTGGTGGGGCGGTCCGGTGCCCTGGACCCATGTGCGCCTGATGTCGATCCCCAACGGGGCGGCGCGCACCGCGGCGCTGCTGGCGGGCGACGTGGACGTGATCGACCAGCCGGAGTGGAACGATCATGCCCGGCTGCGGGCGGCCCCGGGCGTCGCGATCACGAGCCGGGCGAGCACGTCCAGCACCTTCCTCCAGGTCAACCGGATGAAGGAACCTGGTCCGGGCCAGGTTTCCGGCCCGGACGGAGAGGTGTTGGCGGCCAATCCGCTGGATGACCTGCGGGTCCGGCAGGCCCTGTCGCTGGCGCTCAACCGGGCGGCACTGGCGGATCGGATCGGCGAGGGCGCGGCAACGCCATCGGGTCAGATCGCGACGGCCGGGGCGGTGGGGTTCAACCCGGACATCGTGCCGCCAGTTCAGGATGTTCAGCAGGCGCGGGCGCTGCTGGCAGAGGCGGGGTTCCCGAACGGGTTGCGGGTGAAGCTGCTGGTTCCGTCCGATCGCATCGTCTGGGGGTCATCGACCGGCCAGGCGGTGGCGCAGATGTGGGCACGGATCGGAGTCAGAACGGAGGTCGATTCCGTGCCATGGCCGGTGTTCGTCGCCCGGGGCGCGCGGGGGCAGTTCGGGCTGCGGCTGTTCGACTGCTGCAACCAGAGCGGGGACGACGCCTACTACGTCGTGAGCCTCACCCTCGCGTCGAACGATCGCGTGACGGGCCGGGGCGGTTCGAACTACGGGCGCTACGTGAACCAGGCGCTGGACGCCGCGGTGGCATCGGCGGACGAGGCGCGGGACGAGGAGGGGCGGGCCGAGAAGCTCCGTCTGGCCGTCCGTATCGGGGCCGAAGATCTTGGGGTGATTCCGGTGCTCAGCACCACGAAGGTCTGGGCCAGCGGCCGCGGCATCCGGCTGACGCCGCGCGACGATGGGCTTCCGGCGGCAATCTGGGCTGAATTGCCGCCCTGACGGGATGACCGAGCGGTCGACTGGACCGCGACCTTGCCGCTGCGCTACGCGGCGCGGGTCAGCCGCTTCAGGAACGCCGAAATGCGGTGCCTGCGCATCTCGTAGCGGGCCTTGTCGTCGGTGGTCATGTAATTGAGCTGGACGACGTAGCGGCGGCCGACGAACTGCTTGTGACCGTGGTAGGTCGTGGGGCCGTTCGGGAACACCAGCAGCGTGCCGTTCACGGGCGGGACCTCGACGGCGTAGTCCTCGATGTCGGTGGGGCCGCGGAGCAGGCGGAGGCAGCCGTCCTTGCGGGCCCAGTCGGCGGTTTCGGGGTTGAGGTAGAGGAGGATCGTCACGCGTTTGGCGGTGCTGTCGCAGTGGATGCGGCCGTCCTTCTCGCGCGACTGGCCCCGCAGGGTGACCATGGTCGGCGCGCCATCGAGCTGCAGGCCGAACTTGTCGGCGATGGCGGCCCGGAAGCGGGGGCCTTCCAGCTCCTGGATCAAGGCGCGGCCGGCGGGGCCCAGGCGGAGGCCATCCGTCGGGAACGAGCCGCCTTTCTGGATCGGGGGCAGGTCAGCCACGACGGCGGAGAGCGCCGGGGCGGGCACGAACTGCGGGACGACGATGTGGGGGAAGGGGTCGGAGGCGACCGGGGTCGCGGCCAGCCTGTCGTAATCGAGCGCGGTCATGCGCCGTATTAGGCGCGGAGCCGGCCGGTTTGCAACGTCAGGTGCGATTGGCCCGGCGCGGCTTCACCAGCCCGGTGTTGCCCAGAAGCTGCGGACAGCCCAGCATCCCGTCGCAGCAGGGCGCAGGGCTGGGGCGCATGGCGACCCGAGACAGACCGCCCGCCTCGCAGGTATAGACTTGGCGGGCGACCGGGCTTTGGATTTCCCGGGCGGATGAGGGCGTTCCGGCGGCGGCCAGGACGAGCAAGGTGGCGGTGATGAGTGCGGTCTTCATAACGTATACCTTCTCCGCCCCGGAAGTTACTGACAGATCAACGTGTCAAGCTATGCAAAGGTTACAGGCTCGCTATTCGTTGATGTGTTGCCGAATTGCAGCATTGTGCCTGAATCGCCGGCGACTGTGATGGATGGCGGGGCGCCACGCACGTCGAAGGGTCCGTTGGCGGCGTATCGCGCCCGGCTCGACACCGGGGAGCTGACCACCGACCCGGCGCAGGCGTTGGCGGCGGAGCGGCTGCAGGCGCTGTGGCTGCGGCTGCGCGGCTATGCGCCGGAAGCGCGGGAGGAGCCCAGCTTCTGGGACCGGCTCCGCAAGCGCAAGCACACGGACGACATTCCGGAGAACTACCCGCACGGCATCTACCTCGTGGGTGAGGTCGGGCGTGGGAAGTCCATGCTGATGGACCTGTTCTTCGCGACGGCCGAGGTGCCGCGGAAGCGCCGGGTCCACTTCCACCAGTTCATGCAGGAGTCGCACAGCCGCATCCACGCGTGGCGGCGGGAACCGCACCGCCTGGCCGACCCGCACAGCGACGACCCCATTCCGCCGCTGGCGGACCGCATCGCCGACGAGGCGTGGTTGCTGTGCTTCGACGAGTTCCAGGTCAACGACGTCGCGGACGCCATGATCCTCGGGCGGCTGTTCAAGGCGCTGTTCGCCAGGGGCGTGGTGGTGGTGGCGACGAGCAACGTGGCGCCGGGGGACCTGTTCGCCGGGCAGCCGGGGCGGGATGCGTTCCTGCCGTTCATCGCGCTGATCCAGCAGTATCTCGACCTGATCGTCATGACGGGCAGCCGCGACTGGCGGCGGGACCGGTTGCGGGGGCTTGCGACCACCTGGCACGTGCCGTCGGACTCGCGCGCCGACGCGGCGCTGGATGCCGCGTTCCTGGAGCTGACGCGCGGGGCGCCGGCACGGTCGGAGCGGCTGATGGTGATGGGCCACCAGCTCGTGGCGCCGCTCGCGGCCCAGGGGGTCGCGCGGTTCGATTTCGAGGCGCTGTGCGGGCAGCCGCTGGGGGCGGGCGACTACCTGGCGCTGGCGACCCATTTCCAGGCGCTGGTGCTGGACGGGGTGCCGCGGCTCAGTCCCGACAACTACGACAAGGCGCGGCGGTTCATCGTGCTGATCGACGCGCTGTACGACCACCGCGTGAAGCTGGTCGCGAGTGCGGCGGCGGTGCCGGACGAGTTGTACGAGCGTGGCGAGGGGGCGGAGGCGTTCCGGCGGACGGCGTCGCGGCTTTGGGAGATGCAGAGCCTGGAATACCTGCAGTTGCCGCACCTGACTTGATGGGCGCGGGGGACGGGCCGAGGTTGTCGAGGGTGGGTTGAAGGACCCACCCTACGGCGGCGGTGCACCGGGCTGTTTGCGGGGGTCGGCTTTGGCGAAGGCCTCGTGGGCTTCGCATTCCGCCATGATGCGGTCGATGGTCGGGATGGCCGGCACGTCGATCTTGAAGACTCGCATCACCACCAGGATGCTGGCCAGGCATATGTCGGCGCTGGTGATCGCGTCGCCGTGGCAGAAGCGGCCCGTGGCGGGTTCGGCCAGGCGCTTCTCGAAGGCCTGCAGCCCGGTCGTGAACCAGTGCGCCTGCCAGGCCTTCCAGGCGTCCGGGTCCCAGCCCTTGGCATAGAGGTAGGTGCGGACGCGGGGCGTGATCATGGGGTGGGTGTCGGCGGCCAGCATCGCGGCCAGGCTGCGGACGCGGGCGCGGCCGTGCGGGTCGGGCGGGAGGAGGGGCGGCGTGGGGGCGGTCTCGTCCAGGAATTCGAGGATCGCGAGGGATTGCGTGATGGGGGCGGGGGGGCCCTCGCGGTCGATCAGGGCGGGGATGGCGCCCATGGGGTTGATGGCGAGGAAGGCCGGGTCGCGCTGGGCGCCGGACTCCAGATCGACGATCGTCTCGTCGGCGTGGAGGCCTTTCAGGTTCATCGCGACGCGCACGCGGTAGGTGGCGGAGGTGCGCCAGAAGGCGAACAGCTCGAAGCGTGCTTGGGTCATGTCAGATGTCCAGGAATACGGTTTCGTCCTGCCCTTGCAGGCGGATGTCGAGGCGCCAGGTGGGGATCGGCTGATCGGGTTCGGGCCGGGCGATCAGGGTGCGGCGGCGGGCCGGGTCTAGGCTGGCGAGCAGCGGGTCCTCGTCGTTCAGCGGGTCGCCGTCGAAGTAGAGGCGGGTCTGGAGGTGCAGCATGACGCCGCGGCCGAAGATGGTGAGCGCGCAATGGGGCGCCTGGTGGCCGTTGCGGCCGCGGCCCAGGGGCACGGGACCGGGCTTGAGCGTGGTGAAGGCGTAGGTGCCGGTCTTGTCGGCCTCGGCGCGGCCGAACCCGTCCCAAACCGGGGAGGCGGCGGGGCTCGGCTGCCACAGCTCCACGCAGCTATCGGCGCAGGGGCGGCCGGCGCCGTCGGTGATGGTGCCGATGAGGCGGATGCGCTGCCCCTGGGCGCCGAAGCGGGTCAGGTCGTCCCAGCCCTTGTAGTCGAGCATGTGCCAGTAGGGACCGATGGTCTGGCTGCCGATGGCCGGGAGGCGGATCATGCGTGGGGCTCGTGCGGGGTGTCCTCGACCGGGGTCGCGTCGCGGCCGCGCAGGACCATGTCGAAGCGGTAGCCCAGGGCGTGGTCGGGCTGCGTGAGGTCGAGGTCGAAGGCGGCGATCAGACGATCGCGGGCGGCGGTGTCGGCGATGCTGTTGAAGACGGGGTCGAGCGGGAGCAGCGGGTCCCCTGGGAAGTACATCTGGGTGACGATGCGCTGCACGAAGCCGCTGCCGAACAGGCTGTAGTGGATGTGGTTGGGGCGCCAGGCGTTGCGGTGGTTGGGCCAGGGGTAGGCGCCCGGCTTGATGGTGGTGAAGGCGTAGCGGCCGTCGTCGTCGGTGAAGACGAGGCCGACGCCGGTGAAGGCCGGGTCGAGCGGGGCGTCGTGCCGGTCGCCGGGGTGGTTGTAGCGGCCGGCGGCGTTGGCCTGCCAGATCTCGACCATGACGCCCTGTTGCGGGCGGCCGTCCTCGTCGGTGATGCGGCCGCCGACGACGATGCGCTCGCCCATCGCCTGGTGGTCGCCGGCCCGGGTCAGGTCGGTGCGGGCGGGGTAGCGGGCCTGGGTGAAGCGGGGGGCGGTCAGTTCCGTGGTGGTGTGCCCGCCCGGGATGGGCGTCGGCGGGCGCTTGGGGTGGCGGGTGGCGGTGCTGAGATACTGGGGCGTGTCGCCGCGCGGCTGGCTGCCGGGGGCGAAGGGGCGGAACGGGAGGTCGTTCATGCCGGAAGCTCCTGCAGGAAACGCTGCAGCGCGGCCGTGGTGGCGGCGGGCTGCTCGATGGTGGGAATGTGCGCCGCGTCGGGGACGATGGAAAGGCGTGCGCCGGGGATGGTGTCGCGCATGGCTTCGGCGCTGGGCAGCGGCGTGCCCTCGTCCTGGTCGCCGATAATGACGAGGGTGGGCAGGCGCAGGGTCGCGGTGCCGGGCGTGAGGTCGGCGGCGGCGATGGCCTCGGCGGCGGCGGCGTAGCCCTCGGGCGGGGTGCGGAGAAGCATGGTGCGGACGGCGGTGGCCTGCGGGCCCTGCTGGCGGGGGGCGGTGAGCCAGCGGGCGAGGACGGCGTCGGCGATGGCGGGCAGGCCCTTCGTGCGGACCATCGCGGCCCGGCCGTGCCAGAGGTTCGCGGGCGGGATCGCCATCGCGGTGTCGCACAGCATCAGGCTGCGGACCCGGCCCGGCGCCTGCACGGCGACGGATTGCGCGATCATGCCGCCGATGCTGAGGCCGGCCAGGTGGAAGCGGTCGACGTGCATGGCGTCGAGGGCGGCGAGCACGTCGCGCGCCATGCCTTCGATCGTGTAGGGGCCCGGGGTGACGTCGGTCAGGCCGTGGCCGCGCAGGTCGGGGCGGATGACGCGGAAGGGGCCGGCGAGGGCCTCGGCCTGGGGATCCCATACGGCGGCGGAGGTGCCGAGCGAGTGGAGCAGCACCAGGGCGGGCGCGTCGGCCGGGCCGTCGACGGAGACGTGGGTGGACAGGCCGGCGGCGTCGACGAACATGGGTTCTCCTATCGGGCGAGCAGGCGGGAAAAGCTGACGAGGCTGGCGGCGGCCGCGAAGGCCGCGCCGAGCGACAAGGCGAGCACCGGGCCTGCGCCGCCGACCAGGCCGAAGCACAGCGCGACCAGCGCGGCACCCATGGACTGGCCGACGAGGCGTGACGTCGCGATCGTTCCGCTGGCGCCGCCGCTGCGGCTGGGGGGGGCGGCGGACATGATGGCGCGCAGGTTCGGCGACTGGAACAGGCCGAAGCCCGCGCCGCAGACGGCCATGCGCGCCATGATGCCGGCGTCGCTGGCGCCGGCGGGCAGGGCGGCCATCAGGGCGAGGCCGGTGGCGAGCAGGACGAGGCCGACGCCGCCCAGGATCGCGGGCGGGTAGCGGTCGGAGAGGGGGCCGGCGATGGGGCCCATGATCGCGGTCGCGACGGGCCAGGGGGTGAGCAGGAGGCCCGTCTCGACCGCGGTCCGGCCCAGCGCCGTCTGGAACAGGAAGGGCAGCGACACGAAGGCCAGGCCTTGCGCGGTGAACGAGCAGATGGAGGTGAGCGACGACAGGGCGAACAGCGGGCGGCGGTAGAGGTCGATCGGGAGCAGCGGCGCCGCCTGCCCGAGCTGGCGGCGGACCAGGAGCGTGCCGGCGGCGAGCATGACGGCGAGTGCTGCGCCGGTTTCCCAGGGCGTGGCGTTGTGCGAGGCCTCGCCGATCGCGAGGATGAGGGCGGCGAAGGTCACGGCGTTGAGGGCGGCGGAGACGAGGTCGAACCGCCGGGCCGCGCGGGGGGTTTCCGGGAGGGCGCGGAGGGCGAGGGCGAGGGCGAGCACGCCGGCGGGGACGTTGATGGCGAACAGGAGGGGCCAGGCGGCGACCGAGAGCACCAGCGCCGCGACGCTGGGGCCCAGCGCGGTCGAGACGGCGACGACGAGGGCGTTGAGGCCCACGCCGCGGCCGAGCTGCCGGGCCGGGTAGATGAAGCGGATGAGCGCGGTGTTGACGCTCATGATCCCGGCCGCACCCAGGCCCTGCAGCACGCGGGCGGCGGTGATGGTGGGCAGGGACCAGGACAGGGCGCACAGGAGGGAGGCGAGGGTGAATACGATCAGCCCCGCGATGTAGACCCGGCGGAAGCCCACGATCTCTCCCAGCGCGCCCAACGGCAGCAGAGTGGCGACGAGGGCGAGCTGATAGGCGTTGACAATCCAGATCGACGCCGCGGGGGTGGTGGCGAGGTCGGCGGCGATGGTGGGCAGGGCGGTGTTGGCGATGCTGGTGTCGAGCGCCGCCATGCCGACGGCGATGACGAGGGCGAACACGGCGGCGCCTTTGCGGCCGGGCGGCAAGCCATCCGGCGCGGCCGTGGTCAATGGGGCGCCGGTTCGTTGACAGGCTCGGGGACGGACTCGGGGACGGGCTCGGGGACGGGCTCGGGGACTGGCTCGGGGCCGGGCTCGGGCAAGGGTTCGGCGACGGGCGCTTCTTGTGGACGCGGATAGAGGAAGCGGCGGCCGAGGTGGTGCAGCTCCAGGAAGCCCGCGTTCTCGCGCGCGGGCTTGTACACCTCGAACGCGCGCATGATCATGAGCGTCGCGGCGCTTTCCAGCGGGCCGAAGAACTCCGACGTCGGCTTGCCGAAATGGGGCGATGCGGCGAGGCGGGCGAGCTGGGCGGCGTTGAGGAAGAAGCTGCCGGCGTGGACGTTGTCCACACGCTCGAACAGGAAGGAGCGGCCGAAGGCATCGCCGATGAGGCGCGGGCGGGTGGTGATGTCCTGGTAGCGTGCGGCGAGCTCGGGGACCGTCGTGTTGCCGTCGATGTAGAACTTCATGACGTCGAGGTCGGTCGCAAGCTCGAACCGGTTGGGCTGCAGCATGGCGGAGTGGCCGAAGGTGTTCGAGAACCAGGCCAGCTTGTTGAAGAACAGCGGGTCGGTGATCTCGAGGTCGTCCTCCAGGTAGGCGAACAGGTCGTAGCGGCCGGCGTGCTCGCGCATGATCTCGTGGCAGGCGAAGCCGAGGTGGCGGGGCTCGACCTCGGTCGCGACCTGGATGAAGAGGTGGCGCGGCAGCTCGTCGGCCAGATGCTGGTCGCGGCTGGTGACGAGCACGACGTCGATGTCGCCGGACATGGTGGTGTTGGCGCGGGTGAGGTCGAGGGCGGCGAGCGTCTGGCGGGGGCCGAAGGTCTGATGCAGCGCCGCGATGCACCGCGCGACCTGGTCCCGGCGCACGGACACGTCTCCGGATTCCGAGCCGTAATGCCCGGCCCCGCCCGGCGAGCGGCGGAAATAATGCGGGATGGTGACGAGCAGGCGCATCGGTGGCTCCGCGGAGGCGTGGTGGTGCCGCGCGGGCGGGCGCAGGTCAAGGTGCCATGTGGGCCAGGAACCATGGCCGACATACGACGTTCACGAAGCCATGTGCGGCCATGATCTTGCGGCTTCGTGAACATCCAACGCGGGGCGAGCGGAGTAGTGCATGCATGAACGGGGTTAGTTTGGAGTTAAGCATGACGTTTCGGGGTTTGCTGGCGGCTACGGCCGGGTTGGGATTGATGGCGGGCGCGGCCCAGGCGCAGACGGTGACCGGCCTGTATATCGGGGGCGGCGCGGGCTACAACTTCGCGAAGTCCCCGGGGCTCGAGGGCCGTCAGGGCAACGCGTACTATTTCGACGGCATCCGCACGGGCCGCGACGGCACGCTGAAGCTGGGTGACGGGTTCGTGGGCCTGGCGAGCGTCGGGTACGGGTTCGGCAACGGCATCCGGGTCGAGCTCGAGGGCAATTATCGCGAGAACGACGTGTCGCACATCGGCGGCTTCTCTGGCCCGGGCGTCAGCGGCGCGGGCGTGACCGGCGCGTTCCGCAACAACACGGGCACGTATCGCCAGTATGGCGCGATGGTGAACGCGTTCTACGACTTCGACCTGGCCCGCTTCGGTGTGCTGGGCTTTGCGTTGACGCCGTATGTCGGCCTTGGCGCCGGCTGGTCGATCAACGAGTTCGACAACGTGCGCGGAACCCGCAACACGCCGACCGGCAACACGGTGCAGATCGACGGGCAGAGCGGGCGGTTCGCGTATCAGGGCATCGTCGGCATCTCGGCGCCGATCGAGGCGGTGCCGGGGCTGAGCGTCACGGCCGAATATCGCTACATGGGGTCGTTGAAGCCGGACATCCGCGGGAGCGTGGTCAGCCCGACGGGCGCGCTGGTCAGCGAGGGCAAGTATCGGTTCGCCGAGTCGCAGAATCATAGCGGCATCGTGGGCTTGCGCTATGCCTTCAATGCGGCGCCTCCGCCGGTGGTCGCACCTGTCGCGGCCCCGGTCGCGCCGACGGCGGCCCGCACCTACCTCGTGTTCTTCGACTGGGACCGGGCGGACCTCACGGACCGCGCGCGGCAGATCATCGCCGAGGCGGCGCAGGCCTCGACGCGGGTGCAGACGACGCGGATCGAGGTTTCGGGCCACACCGACACGTCGGGCACGGCGCGGTACAACCAGGGGCTTTCGGTGCGCCGGGCGACCGCGGTGGCGGCGGAGCTGGTGCGGCTGGGCGTGCCGCAGGGCGCGATCACGACGCAGGGCTTCGGCTTCAGCCGTCCGCTGGTCGCAACCGGCCCGGGCGTGCGCGAACCGCAGAACCGGCGTGTGGAGATCGTTCTCCGCTGAGTTCGAGCATCGTGACGGACGAGGGGGCGGGCTTCGGCTCGCCCCTTTTTCGTTTGCGCGTTACCGGGTCGCGGAGACCTGCCGGCGGTAACGAGCCGCCGCTGCCCCGGCGACCGCTGGCAGCAGCAGTGCAAGACTCACGGGCTCGGGGACCGCGGACGCCACGACGGATTGCGAGACCGAGTCGATCGTGAAGTTTCCGTTGGTCGCCTCGCCACCCGCGATCACGAAGCTGCCGAGCGAGGTGGCCAGCGACGCCGTGGAAAACCCTTGCGCGAGGTTCGTGCCCGTCACGACGCTCGACACCGGCACAAAACCGAGCAGGAACGAGTCGTAGACGTCGCCCGAGGTCAGATTGGACGACGACAGATCGAGCTCGCCGCTGCCGGAGTCGAGCGCCACTGCCACGCCCAGGTTGCCGTCGAACGTGTAGGACTGGCCGCCGATCGAGATGGTCACCTGCAACGCCCCGGCGACGCCGCTGCCCGTGTTGACGGTCCCGGTCACGACCGAGGCGAGCAGGGCGGTGTCATAGGCGTACGTGCCGGAGATCGCTGCGTTGGCCAGGTCGGCCCCGGGTGCACCGAACTGGCCGCGGCCGTCCGCGCCCTCGTAGACCGTGCCGGCAAAGCTGCCCATGACGACGGCGGCCCATGAGGCCTTCGTCAGGCCCAGCGCCGCGGCGGACAAGGCCAGGCGGATAAGGTTCGGCATTGGGTTCTCCATTGGCGCGGGGTGCGGGCCGGGTCAGGTGAGGGTGTGGGGAAGCAAGGCGGCGAGGCTGGTCGGGCCGGCGCCGGTGATCACGGCCACGGTGACGGAGGCGCCGCCGCCCGGCCCGTCCGTGTCGATCGCGATCGTCGCGTCGTTCCCCTGCATGCCCGTCGACAGGAATGCGCCGAGGGTCGCGTTTGAATGGTCCCAGGCCGTGGCCGCCATCGCCACCCGCAGGTCGAACACGTCGCCGTTGGTCAGCGCGTTGGCGCCGATCGTGACGAGGCCGAGGCCTGCCCGCGGCAACTCGATCGTGTTGGCGGAGCCGGTATCGATCAGCAGGTCGGTGCCGCCCTGGTTGACGATCCGGCTGCCGGCGCCTGCGAAGCTGATCCGGTTCGTGCCCGTTCCCGCGAGGATCGTCGCCTGGCCGGGGCCAGTGAGCGTGATGACGTCGTTGCCGCTTCCGGTGGTGACCGAGGCGGCGGCGCCGGTCATGGTGATCGTGTTGTTGCCGTTTCCGGCCAACACCACGTCGTTGGCGCCCCCGGCGGAGATGACGTTGGCGCCGTTGCCCACCGTGACCTGTTCGTTGCCCCCATTGCCGGCGGCGATGCGGTTGGCGCCGTTGCCGGCGACGATCCTGTTGCCGGCCCCGGCGGCGGCCAGGTTGACGGTGTTGTTGCCGTCGCCGAGCAGGATGGTGCTGCTGCCGCCCAGGCCGCTGACCGTCACGGCGCCCGTGCCGCCCCGCACGATGCTGCCGGTACCGGTGCCGGTCACCGTCCCGGCGCCGCTGCCGAACGCGATGGTGTTTCGCGCGCCCGCCCCGACGATGACCGTGTGCGGCCCGGCGCTGGTGGCGTCGATGATCGTGTCGTTGACGGCGCCGGGGTTGGCGACCGCGCCGGTGACGACGATCCTGGGCGGATCGACGTTTCTGACGCTGAACGTGCTGGAGGTGGCCGTCGTGCCGGCGCTGCTGGTGGCGGTCAGCGTGAAGCTGGTCGTGGTGGCGGTCCCGGGTGCGCCGACGGCAGGGGTGAAGACGAGGCGTTGCAGGGCCTGCGTCACGTTGGCCGCCGTGCCGGTCAGGGTGTAGGCCCCGCCAGACCCGCCGCCCAGCCCGGTGCCGGACAGCACGCCGCCGGCCCCGCCGTTGGAAAGCTGAATCGCGAGCACGTCGGTGCTGTTGTAGTTCGGGTCGGTCAGCGTGGCGGTCGCGAAGGGGGTGGACGGCGCCTCGGACGTGACCACCAGGCCGGACCCGCCCGCGATGGTCGGCGCGACAACCGGGTCGGTGTTCGTGACGCTGAACGCCGCGCTGCTAGCCGAAGGGCCGACGGAGCCCTTGACCTTGAGCGTGAACGTCGTGGTCAAGGCGAGGCCCGGCGCGCCGGCGGCAGGGGTGAAGACCAGCGCCTGCAACGCCGCCGTCACCTGCTGGGCGGTACCGCTGATCGTGTAGGCGCCCTTGTTCCCACTCAGCCCGGCGCCAGACAGCACGCCGCCCACGCCGCCGTCGGACAGAAGGATGGTCAGCGTGTCGAGGCTACCGGCGTTCGGATCGAGAACCGCGGCGGTGGCGAAGGGCGTCGATGCCGCCTCGGACCGCACCGACAGCGTGGCGCCGCCCGTGATCTGCGGCGCGACGATGGGCGTATCGACGGTGACGCTGAAGCTGCTGCTCGTCGCCGTCGTGCCGGCCGAGCTGGAATCGACGAGGGTGAAGGTGGTCTTGAGCTGGGTGTTCGGCTGCTGCGGGGAGGGCGTGAAGGTGAGCGCGCGCAGCTTGGCCGTCACGGAGTCGGCCGTCCCCGACACGCTGTAGGTCCCGGCCGATACGAGAGCAAGGCCGGGACCGGACAGCACGCCCCCGGCGCCGCCGTCGGAAAGCCGGATCGTGACCGTGTCGATGCTGCCGGGGTTCGCGTCCGTGACCTGCACCCGGGCGAACGGTGCGACCGCGTCGCCCTTGACCCTGGCGTCCCCCGACCCTGTGATGGTGGGGGCGACGGGAGGGGGCGGCTGGACGATCGGGGCGAGGGTGATCGCTGTCCCGGCCTGGCCGTCGCTGGCGGCGATGAGCGTCCCCTGGATGGGCGTACGGACGTTGAACAGCTCGGTCGCGCTGCCGTTGCTGACGGTGAGGGTGGATTTCGTGAAGGTCACCACGGTGGAGGCGGTGTAGGCGAGGCCTGCGAGGTCGAGCGTGTCGCCGGGGGCGAAGCCGTCGATCGTGACCGGGAAGGTGGACGTGCCGGGGGCGACGCGCGCGTCGATCTCAAGGGTGCCGTCGCCGTCGCCGAAGGTGATGCGGCCGGATGCGATGGCGCCGGCCGACAGGATGACCGTTCCATCGCCGATCACCAGATCGTCGATCCTCCCGCCCTGCAGCACCGTCAGCGATCCCGACCGGGACACCGTGACGGAGGTCGCGATGCCGCCCGCGTATACCCACGCGTCGCCGTAGATGATCGCACCGTCGATGGTGCCGTAGATCTCCGCCCTGCCTCCAACCTCGATGGTCGGGGTGTCCGACAGGCCGCCGTGCATGACGACCTGCAGGCCATGGCCCTGGATGTCGGCGTTGCGGGACTTGCCGCCGTCTTCGATGACCTCCTGGCCGTTGTATATGGCCGTGGGGTCCACGAAGCCGGTGACGACGGCGCCGTCGCTGACGCCGCCGCTGCGGACGGTGAGCACGGTGCCGGCGACGTGGGTTGCGCGCGCCAGCCCGCCTTGGCCCACGATCTGCCTGGATCCCCTAAGGACGTCGTCAGTGTCCCGGCCTGCCCCGATGGACTCGCCCGTCGTCGTGCCGCCCGACCGCACGAAGACGGTGGTGCCCAGGGCGACCACGCCGTCGGTGTCGGCGCGGCCCAGGTAGGCGAGCGTCGCGCCCTGCAGCAGGAGAGGCACGCCGGCGACCGCGTTCATCGGGCCGTCGAACTCCCGCAGTTCGAAGGTCGTCGTGGCGGCCGTCCCGGAGACGCCGGCGGATGGGGTGAAGGTGGCGGCACGCAGCTTGGTCTGGACCTCGGCGGCGGTGCCGGAGACAAGATAGGCTGATTGACCGTTCCGCACGTAGAGGGGCGTGGCTGTCAGGCCGGGCCCGGACAAGGCGCCGGCGGCGGCGTTGGTCTGGATCACCAGGTAGTATTGCGGTCCCGCAAGCAGGACGGAGCTGTCGACGAGCGGGGTGGCCGTGGCGTTCGCCGGGATGATGGGAATCGGGACGCTGTTGCCGTCGTCGTCGTCGTTTGATTGAACGAACTGCGCGGGAACCGGGATCGTGACCTCCAGCTCGGCGAAGGGGGAGAATGCGCCGGACGAGATCACGGACTGATAGGGGACGCGTGCGAAGGCAGGCAGCGGGGACAGGCCCGACGTTTCAACGGAAAGGTTCGTTATGTTAAGCGATTCGTCGGTGGCGGCCCCGGTGTTCGCGAACCAGATGAGGAAATTGGTGATGCCCCGGTCGTAGGCGGAGAGCATCTGGCTGGTGATGTCGATTGTCTGGGTCGCGTTCTGGTTCTCGTCGGATGAGAACGGAGCCACTCCCTTCCGTACGGCGATCGAAGCGACCTCGGTGAAGCTGGTTTCGGTCAGGTGTTTCCAGACGTTGTTCGCGTTGCTGCTGGACGGATGGACGATCTGTTCCGACAGCTCCGACGTCTCTTGCCCGACGTAGACATGCAAGGTCCGCTCGATCGCCGAGCTGGTCCTCGTAACGAAGGAAAGGGTGAGATGCAGCTTGCCTGCCCTCAACTGATCGACGACGAGGTTCGACAATCCATTCAGGTCGAAGACCGCATAGTTCTTGACCGTGTCGCCGAACAGGTTGGTCAGGCCGGCGGTGTAGTCGTTGGTGAAGCTGCCGTAGCCATCGACCGATCCGCCCACGATCTGGCCTGACGTGATCCTCGTGAGAACTGCGTCCATATCGGATTAACCCGTGGTTGAGGTTGATGGCCCGAAAAGGGCCAAGCATCGCGCCGGGATGTCCGATACACATCACAGGCCGGTGAAGGCTGCAAAGCCAAGCTTCGCAATTTGCGAAATGTTGCGAAAATTGGACGGAGCGATGTTCCGGACAGCGGAGGCTATGCGGGTGCAGCCGTGCCGTGGTGTCGGGCCGCCGCGACGGCCTCGTCCTCCGTCCAGGATGCGCCATCCGCCAGCAGCTGCTCCTGCGCGTGGTCCGGCAGTGCTGCCGCCAGCATCGTCCGCAACCGGTCGAACACGACGCGCCGGGGGCCGAGCCGTGTGCGGGCCGGTGCGTGCCTGGTCAGCGCGAAGCCCAGGAAGCGCGCCGCAGCCGCGTGATCGCCGGAGCGCGCGACGAGAAGCGCGAGCGCCTCGATCGACCGGGCGAGCGTGGCGCCCATGCCGATGGTGACCGTGCCGCCCAGCCCCTCCAGCGCCAGGGCCCGCGCCTCGGCGTCCGCGCCGCAGGCGGCCAGCGTGGTGGCGAGCAGGGAGAGCAGGGGGGCGCGGAAGCCCTGCGGCAGTTCCTGGTCCAGGCTCCTCAGGGCCGCGACGGCGTCTGCATGCCGGCCCAACGCGAACAGCGCGTAGCTGCGGTTGGATCCGCAGACCATCAGGCCATAGGAGTACCCCAGCGCCCGCATGGCCGCGAGCGCCAGGTCGTACCTCGCGAGCGCCCCCAGGCAGTCGCCGCCGGCCTGCAGGAGATCAGCCTCGCGGACGTGGCACAAGGCCCGCCACTTCGAGGCCGCGTGCGGCAGGACGGACAGTGCCTCGTCCAGCAGGGCGGGGGCCGACGGCTCGGCATCCGCTCGCATCAGCACCGTGCTTGCCGCGCGCCACAGCGCGGCGCCCAGCCCGACCCTGTCCTGCGCCGCGCGAAACAGCCCCACCGCCCGCTCCACCGCCGGGAAGTTCTCCACATCGCCGTCGAGCGTGTCGGTCCAGCTATTGCCGAGGAGCAGCCAAGCCTCGATGCCGGGCGGCGTCTGAGGTCCGGCATCGGCGAGCGCGAGGGCGTACCAGCCCTTGGCCTCCCGCAGCGGCAGGCCCGGCAACTCCCACCAGAGCGGGACGCTGGCCGCCGCCAGCCTGCGGGCCAGGTCCCCCTGGCCGGGCTGGGCAAACGCCCATTGCATGGTGGAACGCAGATTGTCCGCATCCAGGCCGTAGCGGTCGAGCCAGGCGGCCCCGGGCATGGTCGGCCATTCCGCACCCGCGCGCTCGAAACGCTCTGCGACCGCGACGGCATGGAGGCGGCACAGCGCGCCGTATGCTTCCGGCGACAAACGGTCCAGGGCATATTGCCGGGTCGTTTCCAGCAGGCGGTATCGCGGCGTGCCCGCCCGGTTGCATCGGGGCATGGTCATGCTCACGAGAGAGCTTTGCGCCAGCCGCGTGAGCCGCCCCGGCACGTCGCCGTCGCCTGCCGGATCGACCACGCCGTCGGCCGCGGAGAGCGCCTCCAGCGCCTCGAGCGTCGATCCCGCGACCGAGACGGCCAGCAACTGCAGCAGGCGGCGTTCCTGCGTGGACAGAAGCTCCCAGCTCCAGTCGAACATCGCACGCAGCGTCCGCTGCCGCGGCAGGACGTCGTGCCGCTGGGCTGCCACGCCGCCGAACCGGTCCTCGAGCCGTCCCGCCAGTTGCGGCAGCGACAGCACCTGCAGCCGGGGCACCGCCATCTCGATCGCGAGGGCGATGCCGTCCAGCCGGCGGCAGATCTCCGCCGCGTGGGCGGCCGCCTCGTCGTCGAGCGTGAAATCGGGCAGCAGCGCCTGCGCGCGATCGACCAGCAGCCGAATGGCATCGTACCCGAGCGCCCCGGCCGCGGTCAGCCGATCCCCATCCGGCGGCAGCTCCAGCGGCGACAGCCGGAACACGACCTCGCCCGGCAGGCCCAGGCTCTCGCGGCTGGTCACCAGAGCGGACACACGGGGGCACCGGGCGAGGATCTGGCCGAGCAGTCGGCCCACCGGGCCGCTCAGGTGCTCGGCGTTGTCGACGATCAGCAGGACCTGCCGGCCCTGCAGCATGTTGACGACGGCCGCCTCCGCCGCGACCGCTCCCGCGCCCGCGCCGAGTGCGGCGGCGACCGCCTCGTCGACCTGGGGCGCCTCGGTCAACGGCGCGAGGTCGACGAACGCCACGCCGTCGGCATAGGCGGATGCGAGCTCCTGCGACAGCCGCATCGCGAGCCGCGTCTTGCCGACCCCGCCCATGCCGGCGAGGGTGACGAGGCGGCTGCCGGACAGAAGCCGGGCCAGCGCCCGCCGCTCCTTCTCCCGCCCGATGAAGTGGGTGAGCGGCTCTGCGGGCCAGTTGCGTCCGGCGACCGGCGCGGGCGCCGGGGCGGGCGGCCCGGCGGGGTGGGCCGGGGCGTCGGGCCCGTGCTCGACAGGAGCCGCGAACACGTAGCCGTATCCCGGGACCGTCCGGATGAACGCCTGCGGCGCCGGGTCGCCCTGCCCCGTGCCCAGCAAGCGGCGGAGGGTGGCAATCTGCACGGTGAGGTTGCTGTGCTCGACGACCCGTTCGCCCCAGGCCGCCCGCATCAGGCGATCCTTGGCAACGGGCTGCCCGGCGCTTCCGAGCAGCGCCGACAGCAGGTCGAGGCCGCGATGGCCGACATCGACCAGGCGACCGTCGCGGCGCAGCTCCCGATGCGCTGCGCGGAACTCGAACGGCCCGAAGCGCACCCAGGTCTCGCCGGAGGCGGCCGGGCCACTACGCATCGCCCGGCCTTCCGGGCGCCGGCAGGCGTGCCCGCGCGCTGTCGCGCCGGTAGGTCCGGTAGAGCGGGGTGATCGCCAGGCCGTTCAGCACCATCGCCCCGACCATCACCACGAGCAGCGCCGTGCGCAGGCCCTCGCCACCGCCGAAACGCGATACGCCGAAGTTAAGGGCCGCCCATCCGGCCGGCTCCACGATCGCAAGCATCACGATGAAGGCCCAGCTCCTGAGTTCGGGCCGGACCACCGAGAGGACGATCGGCCTGTTGATCGATGGGTTAACGCCCTGCAGCAGCCCGAGTGCCATCCAGAGCGACAGATAGGGACCGATCCCCTGCCAGTCGAATCCGATCGCGACGTAGGCCGCGGCGGCGAAGGCGAACTGAGCGGCCTGGAGGAAGGCGACGCGCCCGGCGCCAGGCGCGCGCGCGTGGAGCCAGTCGGCCAAGAAGGCGCCGCCGATATTGCCGATACATACCCCGGCGCCGAACGGCACCAGCACAAGCGCCGCCGTCTCGTTGGGGAACTGGCGGACGCTGGTCAGGAACAGGACGCCGAACGCGCCGATGACGAGGTGGCCGGACAGCAAGCGGGACAGCATCATGATGACGAAGGTCGGGATGCGGAACAGGCCGAGTGCCGCGGTCACGCCGGGCTTGTGCAACGGGGCCGGGAGGGCGCCGTGCCGAGCGTCGGCAGCTCCCAGCCCCGGGTCGCGGAAGCCGGCAAGGATCAGGCCGGCCGACACGACTCCGAGACCGCCCAGGATCATGTATGCGGTGCGCCAGCCCCCCTCCACCCCGGTGAACTGCCCGAGCACCGCCCCCGACACCCCGGCGAACAAGGCCAACGACGCGTACATCACGCCCACGGCGCGCCCCCGGCTGCGATCCTCGAACAGGTCGGCGAGGATGGTCGTCGTCATCGGCGCCACCCCGCTGCACAGGGCCGCGAGGATGCAGCAGAGCAGCAGCAGCGACGTCAGGCCCTCCGCGAGCGCGATGCCGAAGGTCACGATGCCCGACAGCGCGGCGGACACGACCAGCATGCCGGTGCGGCTCCATCGTCCCGTCAGCCAGACCCAGACGGGCCCGAAGACGGAGGCGGTCACCTTGCCGGCCGCGGTCAGCAGCCCGAGGTCTGCCACCGCAAGGCCCAGCCCGCGCGCCATCGCCGGGAACATGACGGCCACGAGGCCCAGTTCTGCCGCCTGCACCGCCATTCCCAGGACGAGGGGGGTCAAGGCACGCCAGCGTGGGCTCACGCGGCCCGGCCCTCATCGCCAGGAGTGGCAGGATCGGCGCAACAAGCCTCGGTCATGCGCGGCCTACCCCTATCCGATTCTGCGGCATGGCAGCACAGCCTCGGCGTTTGCACGAGGGTGTGGTGTCCGCGGCGGGATTCGAACCCACGGCCCCAGGATTCATCCCACTTCGGCTTTCGCCGCCGCGGCACCGACGGGCACCGCGTTCGTGGTCTGGACTGTCCCTTCGCCATGGGCCCGAAGGCCGGTAGGCGCCGCCCGTCCAGTCTCTACACCGTCCCGGCAGGGCGCCGGGCTTGGCTCGGGATCGGCATGGTGCGAGCGCACCGAAGCGTTCCCCGACTTTGAGCGGTTCCACGGCGGGGTTTCCCGTCGCCGCGCCCAATTGCTTAGGAATCCTGTACTCTATCCTGCTGAGCTACGCGGACACACGGGCGCAGATTAGGGGAAGGCCCGCGCGCCCGCTACCCCTGTTCGGCGCGGCCGGGGCGGTCCATCATCCGAAAAAGCAGAGTCCGGGGAGCGCCATGTCCAAGGTCATCATCAGTTGCGCGGTCACGGGCGCCATCCACACGCCCAGCATGTCCGACGCGCTGCCCATCACGCCCGAGGAGATCGCCCGCGCCAGCATCGAGGCCGCGGAAGCCGGCGCCGCGATCGTCCACCTGCACGCCCGCAATCCCGAAACCGGCGAGCCGACGCCCGACCCGGCCGTGTTCATGCGCTTCCTGCCGGTCATCAAGCAGTCCACCGACGCCGTCGTGAACATCACCACGGGCGGCGGCCTGGGCATGACGCTGGCTGAGCGGCTCGCGGCCCCGCTGCAGGCCAGCCCCGAGATGTGCAGCCTCAACATGGGGTCGATGAACTTCAACATCTCCCGCGCCGCGGACAAGATCACGCAGTGGAAGCACGCGTGGGAGAAGCCGTACCTCGAAAACACCGTCAACTACATCTTCCGCAACACCTTCAAGGACATCGAGGACATCGTGACCGAGCTGGGACGCGGCCACGGCACGCGGTTCGAGTTCGAGTGCTACGATATCGGGCACCTGTACAACCTGGCCCACATGCTGGACCGCAAGGTGGTCGAGCCGCCGCTGTTCGTGCAGTCGATCTTCGGGATATTGGGTGGCATCGGGGCGGAGCAGCGGAACCTGCAATTCGCGCGGGAGACGGCGGATCGGCTGTTCGGGAAGGATTATGTCTGGTCCGTGCTGGCGGCGGGGCGGCACCAGATGGCGTTCACGACGATGGCGGGCATACTGGGCGGCAACGTGCGCGTGGGGCTGGAGGACAGCCTGTATATCGGCAAGGGGCAGATGGCGACGTCGAACGCGCAGCAGGTCGCCAAGATACGCCGCATCCTGGAGGATCTGAGCCTCGAGATCGCGACGCCGGCCGAGGCGCGGGCGATCCTGAAGCTGAAGGGCGGCGATCGGGTGGGTTTCTGATGATGGACGCGGTGGCGCTGCACGCCGGGCTGGTGACGGTCGACACGCATGTCGACATTCCGTGGCCGCCGGGGCCGAGCGCGTTCGAGGACGGGCCGCGCCGGGTCGATATCCCGAAGATGCGGCGGGGCGGGCTGGGGGCCGTGTGCTTCGCCGCCTATGTGCCGCAGGGGCCGCGCACGGCCGAGGGGCATGCGGCGGCGACCGCCCGGGCACTGGCGATGCTGGACGCGATCAACGCCATGGGCGAGGGGGACGCCCGCGTCTGCACGACGGCGGACGCGATCGAGGCGGCGAAGCGGGACGGGGTGCCGGCGGTGATCCCCTGCGTCGAGAACGGGTATGCGATGGGGGAGGATCTGGGCGTGCTCGCGCAGTTCCGGGCGAAGGGGGCGCGGTATCTGACGCTCACGCATAACGGCCACAACGCGCTGTCGGACAGCAGCAATCCGCGCAAGGACCTGCAGGACGCGGAGACGCTGCATGACGGGCTGAGCGGGCTGGGGCGGGAGGCGGTGGCGGAGCTGAACCGGCTGGGCATGCTGATCGACGTCAGCCATGTCAGCGTCCAGGGCGCGCTGCAGGCGGCGATGCTGTCGAAGACGCCGGTGGTGGCGACGCATTCCTGCATCAGGGCGCTGTGCGACGTGCCGCGCAACGCGCCGGACCTGCTGCTGGACGCGCTGCGCGACTGCGGCGGCATGGTCAACATCACCGCCGTGCCCAGCTTCCTGAAGGCGGGCGGCAAGGCGGACCAGGTGACGGTCAAGGACTACATGGACCACCTGGACTACGCCGTGAAACGCATCGGCCTCGCGCATGTGGGCATCAGCAGCGACTTCGACGGCGGCGGCGGGTTCAGCGGCTGGCGGGACGCAGGCGAGAGCGCGAACCTGACGGCGGAGCTGGTCGCCCGCGGCTACGACGCGGCCGAGATCGCGCAGCTGTGGGGCGGCAACTTCCTGCGGCTGCTGCGCGCTGCCGAGGCCGCGGCCGATGCGTGACATGCCCGCGCTGGGCCAGGGCACCTGGCACCTGGGCGAACGCGGGGCGGACCGGGCGGCCGAGGCTGCGTCCCTGCGCCTGGGCATCGACCTCGGCATGACGTTGATCGACACGGCCGAGATGTATGGCGATGGCGGGGCGGAGGAGGTGGTGGCGCAGGCCATCGCGGGCCAGCGGGACCGGGTGTTCCTGGTCAGCAAGGCGTATCCGCAGAACGCGGGCCGCCGCAGCCTGCCGGAGGCGTGCGCGCGTAGCCTGAAGCGGCTGGGGACGGAGCGGATCGACCTCTATCTGCTGCACTGGCGGGGCGGCACGCCGCTGGCCGAGACGGTCGAGGCGTTCGAGCGGTTGCGGGAGGCGGGCCAGATCGGCGCCTGGGGCGTCAGCAACTTCGACGTGGCTGACATGCAGGAGCTGCCGCCGGGGTGCGCGGCCAACCAGGTGCTGTTCAACCTGGGCAGCCGCGGGATCGAGTTCGACCTGCTGCCGTGGTGCCGGGAGCGGTCGATTCCGGTGATGGCCTATTCTCCGGTGGGGCAGGCGGGGGCGCTGCTGCGTTCGGCGGCGCTGCGCCGGGTCGCGGACCGGCACGGGGTGACGCCCGCGCAGGTGGCGATCGCCTGGTCCTTGCAGCCCGGCGTCGTCAGCATCCCCAAGGCGGCAGACCCCGCGCATGTGCGGCAGAACGCCGCCGCCGCGGTGCTGCGGCTGACGGCCGCGGACCGGGCGGAGCTGGATGCCGCCCACCCGCCGCCGCGGCGCAAGCAGCCGCTGGACATGTTGTAGGGAGACCCGCCATGCGTGCGCTGTTCGCCGTGCTGCTGTTGCTGGCCGTGCCTGCCCGGGCGGAGATGACGGAGATCGTCGCCGCCAAGCAGTATGGCGTCGCCTTCCTGCCGCTGATGGTGATGGAGCGGTTCGACCTGGCCGACAAGCAGGCGAAGGCGGCGGGGCTGCCGGGCCTCAAGGTGGATTGGCGCCAGGTCGCCGGGCCCAGCGTGATGAACGACGGGCTGATCTCGGGCGCGATCCAGTTCGCGGCGCAGGGTGCGCCGTCGTTGATCACGCTGTGGGAGAAGACCCGCACCAACGTGGGCGTGAAGGGCGTCGCGGCCATCACGACCTATCCGCTGTTCCTGATCACCCGCAACCCGGCCGTCACGACGCCCAGGGACTTCACGGACAAGGACCGGATCGCGGTGCCTTCGGTGAAGATCTCCACCCAGGCGATCATGCTGCAGATGCTGGCGGCGGAGCTGTGGGGGGAGAAGGAGTATCAGCGGCTCGACCCGCTGACCGTAAGCCTCGCGCATCCGGACGCGGCGCAGGCGTTCCTGAGCGGGACGGCGGGGGTGAACGCGCATTTCAGCTCCTCCCCGTTCTACGAGCAGGAGATCAAGCTGCCCGGGGCGCGGCTGGTGACGACCAACTACGACATCCTGGGCGGCCCGGCGACGGCGCTGGTGCTGCTCGCGAGCCAGCGGTTCCGCGACGCGAACCCGAAGACGTTCCGCGCCTTCTACGACGGGCTGGCGGAGGCGATCGAGTGGATCAACGCCGACAAGCCGCGGGCGGCCGCGATGTATCTGGAGATGGCGCGCGACACGAAGACGCCGGTCGCCGATATCCTGCAGGTGATCGCGGACAAGGATTATGCCTACACGCTGACGCCGGCGAAGGTGTTCAAGACGGCGCAGTTCATGGCGAAGGTGGGCAGCATCAAGCAGGCGCCCGCGGCGCTGGCGGACATGTTCTTCCCCGAGGCCGCGGGCCTTAAGGGCGACTGACCGGCATTGGGCGCGCTACTGGTCCTGCTGGGGTGCGCCGCCCTGCTGATGGCGCTGGGTGCGATCGGGCGGGTCTGGGCGGCGCCGGGGTGGGTGCGGGTCGCGGTGTGCGCCGCGGGCGTGGCTGCGTCGATGGGGGCGTTGCTGGGCGGGCCGGTGGCGTCGGTGTCGGTGGGGCTGGCGTTCGGGGTCGATGGGTTGTCGGGTTCGGTGCTGGTGGCGCTGTTCGTGATGGGGGCGGCGGGGGTCGGCGG
>CAXTPG010000005.1:0-83815 GCA_964246015.1 uncultured Acetobacteraceae bacterium | reverse complement strand
TTTGGCCGCGGCAATGCCTGAGCGGATGCGTTCCTGGATCAACTCGCGTTCGAACTCGGCAATGCCGGCCAGCAAGGTGGCCATCATGCGCCCGTGCGGCGTGGTGAGGTCGAATGCCATCCCGTTCAGCGCCACCAGCGACACGCGCCGGGCTTCCAGCTCCTTGAGCGTGGCCAGCAGGTCCGTCGTGCTGCGGCCCCAGCGCGACAGCTCCGTCACCAGCACCGCGTCGATCTCGCGCCGCTGCGCCAGCGCCAGCACCTTGCGGCGCTCGGCCCGGTCCAGCTTCACCCCGGACGCGGTTTCCTTGTAGGTGCCAATCACCTCGTAGCCAGCCCGCTTGGCAAAGGCGGCCAGGTCGCGCTCCTGGCGCGCGCAGGACTGGTCGGCCGTAGACACCCGGCAGTAGAGCGCGGCGCGCTCCGGTGACTGCCCTTGCTGTCCCAGTTGAACTCTCCCCGCTTGATGGCCCGCAAGCCCCTGTTCCTGCACGGGCCTGAGTCGTAGCAGGCAGACTACACTCCAATTGGGACTTCTGTCATGCCAAGACGCCGCTCGCTTACCGAAGCGCAACTCGAATCCTTGCTTGCGCTGCCGACCGACGAAGCGCGCCTGATCCGTCACTGGACACTGGACGGGACGGACCGCATCGCCATCGAGCGTCGCCGGGGCGGGCACAACCAACTCGGCTTCGCAATGCAGCTCTGCACCTTCCGTTATCCCGGTCGGCTTCTGCGGTCGGGCGAGGCCATCCCGGAGCATGCCGTGCGTTTCGTGGCCGAGCAGGTCCGTGTCGAGCCCGGCGCTCTGATCGCTTACGCCGCACGACCGCAAACCCGGCGCGAGCAGCTCGACGTCCTGCGGGAGGAATTTGGCCTCCGCATGTTCGGACCTGGTCACGGCCGCGACCTGTTGAAATGGCTGCTACCAGTCGCGCTCGCTACGACGAACGCTCCCGCGATCGCCGAGGTGCTGATGGACGAATTGCGCCGACGCAAAATCGTTGCTCCCGGCCCGTCGGTCGTCGAACGCCTGATCGCCGCGGTCCTGGTCGTTGCCGAGCGGCATGTCGCCAACCAACTCACCAAAGGCCTGTCCATGGAGCAGGTTGACGCCCTGGATGCGCTGCTCCGACCGAAGACGGGAACACCCACGAGCGTGCTGGCCTGGGCACGCCAGCCCCCCAACGCACCCGGTCATCGTGCCCTTGCACGCATCGTCGAACAGCTCACCTGCCTGCGGGCGGTCGGCCTCAAGCCGGCCATCGCCGAGAGTGTCCATCCCGAACGGCTCCGCAAACTGACCCGCGAGGGCGCCCGGTTCACCGCCCAGCACCTGCGGAGCCTGTCGCCGCTGCGGCGACAGGCCACCCTGGTCGCGACGGTGCTGGACACGGTGACGCGGCTGACCGACGACGGTGTGGCCCTGTTCGACCGTGCTGTCGGCCGCATGTTTCGCCGCGCTGAAGCACGCGAGGAGGAGGTGGTGATGCGCGACGCTCGGGCGGCGAACGACAAGGTACGCCTGTTCGCCAAGCTGGGCGCTGCGCTGCTCGAGGCCAAGGGCGACGGAACTGATCTGGATGGAGCCGTGACAGGCTCAATAGGCTGGGAACGCCTGGCCAGCAGCATCGCGGAGGCCAACAAGCTGGTCCGCCCCGACAAAGCCGATCTCCTGGCCCTCGCCGCCCGGGGATGGCCGGTGTTGCACCGGCTCGGCCCGCTCTTCCTGGGCGCGTTCCAACTCCGGGCGGCGCCCGCGGCGGCCAGCACGCTGCGCGCGGTCGAGTTGCTTCAGACTGCCTACGGCATCGGCGGCCGGAAATGGCCGGGCAGCTTGCCCGTCAGCTTTCTCCCGCCCGCCTGGAGGGATGCCGTGCTGAGCGCCAACCACGCCGACAACAACGAGCGCCGAACCTGGGAGGCGGCAACCTTGTTGGCCCTGCGGGGCCGGTTGCGCTCTGGCGACATCTGGGTGGAGGGCAGTCGGCAGTGGCGGGCCGTGGAAGACCAGCTCATCCACCCCGCACTGTTCGCCGCCATGCGCGCAGCCGGGCCACTGCCGGTCGCGGTACCCACAACGGTGGATGAATACCTGGCCGGGCATCGCACCTTGCTGGAGCGGCGTATGATGGAGGTAAACACCAAGGCGGCGGCGGACGCGCTGGAGGACGTGCGGATCAAGGCGGGCGAGATGAAGATCACGCCTTTGAAGGCCATCACGCATGAAGCGGCGGACGCGCTGGCCGATCGGCTCTACGGCATGGTGCCGCTTGCCCGGGTTACGGATTTGCTGGCCGAGGTGGACGGCTGGACAGGGTTCAGCACCGCCTTCACTCACCTGCATACTGGCCTACCCGCCAGTGACCGGCGTGTGGTGCTCACCGCCATACTGGCAGATGCGACGAACATAGGCCTGACCCGAATGGCGGATGCCTGCTCGGTTGCGAGCTATCGGCAGCTGGCCTGGAACGCCGGTTGGCACCTGCGCGAGGACACCTATCGAGGTGGGGCCGCCATCCTGACCAATGCTCAGCACAAACAGCCGCTCGCTGCACTGTTCGGTGCCGCCAACGTGTCGAGCTCGGACGGCCAGGCGTTCCCCACGGCAAGCCGCGGCGAAGCCGTGGGAGCGTTCAACGCCCATTACAGCAACGAGGCCACGGCGCTGTTCTACACGCACGTCTCCACCCGCCATGCGCCTTTCTACACCGCATCAATCACCGGCGCCGGAGAGGCGGCCCATGTTATCGACGGGCTGCTTTATCACGAGGCGGATCTCAGCATCGCTACCCACCACACTGATGGCGGCGGCGTCAGCGACCACGTGTTTGGCCTTGCCCACCTGCTTGGGTTCCAGTTCGCGCCGCGCATCCCCAACCTGGCTGACCGCCGGCTGTATACTTTCGGAGCCGCAAGCACCTGGCCGTCGCTTGCCCCATTCATCGCCGGTCGGCCCGACGAGAAGATGATCGTCGCGCACTGGGACGACGTGCTGCGGTTGGCATGCTCGGTTCGCACCGGCGTGGTCAGCGCGTCGTTGATGCTGAAACGTCTGGGCAACTACCCCCGGCAGAACGGGCTGGCGCTCGCCTTGCGCGAGGTCGGTCGCATCGAACGCACCCTGCATACGTTGGACTGGCTGGAGCAGCCGTCGCTTCGGCGGCAGACGACGACGGCCCTGAATCAGGGCGAGTCCCGCAATGCGCTCGCCCGCGCCGTGTGCTTCCATCGCCTCGGTCGATTGCGCGACCGCACCTTCGACGCCCAGCAGCACCGGGCAAGCGGCTTGGCGCTCGTCACGGCCGCCATCGCGTTGTGGAACACGGTCTATCTCGACCGCGCACTCGACACCCTGCGCCGTCGTGGCAAGGTGATCCCGGATGCCCTGCTGGCCCACCTGGCGCCCCTCGGCTGGCAGCACATCAACCTTACCGGCGACTATCTCTGGGGGGCCGACGGCGCGTTCGGACCCGACGGGTTCAGGCCGTTACGGGGCACATCCGCCAGTCGTACTGGATCGCAGCATGAGCCTGTTCCCGGTTCACCCCGCCTACCGTGCTATCCTGCCCGTTCTATGGCGTCACCCCGGAGAGCAGCGTGCGCTATGTCGCGGCGGAGCTTGGGCCGCGCGGCATCCGCGCGCACGCGATCTCGCCGGGGCCGATCCGCACGCGGGCGGCCAGCGGCATCGATCGGTTCGACGCCTTGCTGGACCGGGCTGCGGCCGAGGCGCCGCAACACCGGCTCGTCGATATCGCGGACGTGGGCGCGCTGGCCGCCTTCCTCGTCAGCGATGCGGCCCGGCACATCACCGGCACGGTCATACCCGTCGATGGCGGCCAGCACCTGGTCGCCTGAACCCCGTTTTCGGAGCACCCGCATGGACCAGCTTCCCGCGCACCCGCACCCGCCCGCCACGGTGCGGGAGATCATGACCACGGCGATCGTGCAGGTCGCCCCCGGCGCCACCGTGCGGGAGGCCGCCCGGTTGCTGCTGGACAGCCGGATCGGCGCCGCGCCGGTCGTCGACGCGCAGGGTGCGCTGGTCGGCATGGTCAGCGAGGGCGACCTGCTGGGCCGCAACAGCGTGGACCGCCTGTCGGGGCAGGAATGGTGGCTGGCCCTGCTGTCCAAGCCCGGGCATTCCGACGCCGTCGTCGTGAGCGATGCCGCGACCGGCCGGCTGGTGCGGGACGTGATGCATACCCCGGTGGTGACGGTCGAGGCGGATGCTTCGGTGCAGGATGCAGCGATGCTTCTGCGCAAGGAGGGGATCAAGCGGCTGCCGGTGATGCAGGACGGGCGGATGGTGGGCATCGTCGCCCGGGCGGATCTGCTTCGCGTCGTCGAATCCATCCCCGGGCGCGGGGATGGGACCCGAAGCCTGGGCGGCTTCGCGGATATGCTGTCCGGCTTCTTCCACGGCGGGGCCGGCGCCCCGAAGGCCGCGCCAGTGCCGCCCGCGGCGGCGATCGACGCGCCCGCCACCGCGGACGGGTTCCGGCACCTGATCCAGGGATCGAACCAGGGGCGGATGGACGAGAGGAAGGCCGCGGCCCATGCCGCCGATCTGGCGCGGCTCGATCAGGTAAAGACCATGCTGCACGAGCACGTGGGCGAGGAGATGTGGCGCACGCTGATGGCCCACGCCCGGATCACTGCGGCGCATGGCGGCAAGGAGATCCAGATGCTGCGCTTCCCGGCCGGGCTGTGCAGCGACAGCGGACGCAAGATCAACAACGCCGACCCGGCCTGGACCGAGACGCTGCGGGGCGAAGCCGCCGATCTGTATGCCCGATACGAGCGCGAGCTGAAACCGGCCGGGTTCGGGATGTCGGCGCGGGTTGCGGACTACCCCAACGGGATGCCTGGCGACGTGGTGATGGTCCTGGTGTGGCAGAGTTAAGCCGCATCCGCGTCCGGCGTGCCGTGTTCGGAGCCTGCGCCCCCGTGCCCGGGTGCGCGGACGGCGATCGACGCCCACGGCACCGGCTGGTCGAGGGTGAGCGCCGCGTCCCGCGCGAGCTCAAGCGCACCGCAGAACGTCGCGACGAGCGCTGCCCGGCATCTGCGGTTTCGTTCCGGGCCGGCCTGCGGCACGTTCGGCAGGAAGCTGCCCAACTCCTGCGTCCCGGACGCGGCCGGGAGCAAGAGCCTGATGCGCTCGGTCGCCTGCGCGACCGTCCATGCCGGGGGAGGCGGCGGGCGATAGGCGGCTTCCGCATCCCACGGTAGCTGGAGGGCCGTGAGGCAGGCGCGGAACAGGCCGGTGACATCGCCGACACGCCCGTCCCTGGCCTGCTCCGCCCCTGTCCGGCCCCGCGCGAACACGTCGTGCCCGAGCTGGTCGCGGCGGCCAAGCCAGTCGGCCGCGGCGGCGGTCGCGGCGCTGTCGATCAATCGGCGCCGGAGCGCCTCCGCTTCGGCGCGCGCCTCGCGGGTGGCGGCGTCATCCCTGGGGAGCAGGAGCCGCGAACGGAGCAGCGCGAGGGTCGCCGCCATGATCACCCAGTCGCCGAGCGTGCCCAGCGGGACCGCGCCGGGTCCCCGACGGGCGAGCGCCGCCTGGAGTTCGCCTGCGAAGACGTCGATCAGCGCCGCGATCGGTAGTTTTCCGACGTCGATCCTGCGGTTACGGGCCAGTTCGAGCAGCCAGTCGAGCGGCCCATCCCAGCCGTCGACGGTCAGGATCGGGGGCGCGCCCGGGCTGGGCATGCGCCGGGACGGCTCGGCCCAGGCCTCGTCTTCGGGCGGTGGGGCGTCCGCAGGCCAGATCATCGGTCGTCATATGCCGGGCGGGCGTCGAGGCATAGCGTTGGCCAGTCCGACCGGATGCGGTGCAGCGCGCGCCAGGGCGTCCAGTCGGCCGACCAGAAGCCGAGCCGCCATATCTCGCGCTGGTCCTGGGCCCGGCCCGGTCCCGGGTCGGCGCGGACGTGCCTGAGCGGCTCCGTGGTGCCCCAGTTGGCCCAGAGCCAGGTGAGAGCCTCGGGGTCGTCGGGTCCAAGCCGGAGGATGGCCGGGGGCACGGGGACGAGAGCGTGCAGGTCGAACGGACAGGCGGTGCCGCGGCCGACGCGGGCCAGGGCGAGCGCGTGCCGCCGCTCCACCGCCTCCCGCAACTGCCCCGCCAGGACGCGGGCGCCCTGGAGGCTGAGCGTTCTTCGGCCGGGGCTGGCGAGGCGGTGGAACCAGTCTTCCTCCATGCGGCCGAGGTCGAGGTGCCACGGAACCGTGCCAGTGCCGGCCGCGGCCTGCCGGAAGGCGGCGAGGTCGGCTGGCGGTCCCGAGACGTCCAACCGGTGGTGCAACCAGTCCATGTGGGCCGGCAGGGCGGCTGCGGCCCTCATGGCGCGTCTCGCCCGGGGTCCGGGTGGGCGTGCCGCCCGGCTTCGCGTCGTTTGACGACGCGACGGAGGCCGTCGGGGCCGAGCCGGGCGTGCTCGGCGTTGCCCCAGCGGTCGACCTTGCGGAACACGGGGCCGAACCGTGTGTCCGAAGCGCGCAGCCAGTCCTCGAGCGCGCGGGCCGGGCAGGTGGCGGGAATGGGCGTGCGGGCGACGCGGACGACGTGGCCGGGCTCTTCGTCGTCGGCCCGGCGCCGGACCGTGAGCGCCACGCCGCCGGCCTCGATCCGGACGTGTTCGGCGTCGAGCATGAGGAGCAGGGCGACGGGAATGCCGACGACCGACGAGCCGGGCTGGCGCGCTGTCGCGGCCGCGAGGAGCAGGAGCGCCCGGTCGCGCAGGCCCGCGAGGTCTCCCGGGCAGGCGGCTGCCAGCGCCCGCAACCTTGCGGGCGTGGCCCGTGGGCCGAGCCGGGTTGGCGCGATGCCGGCCTGACAGGCCGCACGTACTCCAGCCAGGGCGGTGCGGTCGAGCTTGGGCGGCGCCAGCCCCTGTGCACGGTGCATTGCGGCGATGGCGGCCTTTCGCCGGGCCAGGGCGGGGCGGCCCGTCTCGACCGCGGCCTCGGCCAGGTAGGCGGTGACCGCTTGTGGGCTTGCAGGCAGGGCAGCCACGCCCTGCGCGCGGCACCATCGGCAGAAGCGGGCCCAGTCGCCGCGATAGAGGCGGCGGGTTTCCGGCGAGGGGGATGCAGCAGGCTGCGCGACCCGGCGTACCGCCCGTGGGACCGGATCGCTTCCGTCGTTCGAGGGGACGTCGATATGCGGCACGCGCAATTCCGCTGCGATTGTCGGCTTTTTTGCCAGCATCCCATAATCGGGGCAAGCGCTACTAAGGCGCGGTAATGTATACTGCGGCGCTTGGAAGGGTGGGTTGGGCGGGAGTTGCATAGATTATGCTTGATAACTCTTTTTGTCAGGCGTAATCGATGGAGGCAATCTGACGTCCAGGTCACTTGCCGGACGGAGGTCCTTGGTCGTTGATGGAGGACAGGATCCGAGTGCCGACCCCCCTGCCCTCTTCAGACCCGCTTCTCCTCGGCGCCGAGACGCTCCCGTCGTCCGAGCTTCTGCCGCCCGTTGCAGCTGACGCGGTCCCACCGCTGGGCGAGCCACCGTCCCGGGTGCGGAGCTGGTTCGACGACGCTGCCCTGGCCGGTATCCCCGAGCACGACGGAACGATCGGCACCGCGCGTGTGGCGGCGCGGGCCTACGCGCTGCACGCCAAGGCGGACAATACGCGCCGGGCCTATCGCGCCGGGGTGCGGGCCTGGTGCGCGTGGTGCGACCGGCATGGGCTGCCCTGCCTGCCGGCGCGGCCCGAGGATGTGGTGGCGTTCCTGGCGGCCGAACGCGGCACCGGGCTCGCGGTCAACACGATCGATCTTCGCCGGGCCGCCATCCGGTACCTTCATTTCATTGCCGGGTGCGCTGTGCCGACGGCCGAGGCGCAGGTTGCGGAGACCATGGCGGGCATCCATCGCGACGCCGCCAACCGGGGCGATATGCCCTCAAGGAAGCTTGCGGCCACGGCCGATGTCCTTCGTGAGATCCTGGTGCATATCCCGTCGGACCTTCCGGGCCTGCGGGACCGGGCCTTGCTGCTTGTCGGGTTTGCCGGTGCGCTGCGGCGGTCGGAGTTGGCAGCGATCCGCGTCGAACACCTGGAGAGCCGGGAGCGCGGCCTGCGGCTGACGATACCTCGTTCCAAGGGCGAGCGGGCCGGGAAGGCCGTGACCGTTGCCATCCCGTACGGCACGACGACGCTGTGTCCCGTGCGGGCGCTGCGGCGCTGGCAGGAGGCGGCCGGCATCACCGAGGGTGCGGTGTTCCGGCGGATCTGGGCGAAGGGGACCAGGGTTCCCGGGGCGAGCGCGGGCCCCCTGCCCTGCCCCGTCGTGGGCACGATGCCGATCGACCCCGGCACGATCGCCCGGATCGTGAAGAAGCGGGCAACTGCGGCGGGCTTCGACGGGCGCGAGGTCGGCGGCCACAGTCTCAAGCGCGGCGCCATGACGACCGGGATGGATCGCGGCGTGCATCCGACGCGGCTGAAACAGCTGGGACGGCACAAGAGCTATGCCGTGCTGGACGAGTATCTTCAGCTTGGGGATCCGTTCGAGGGGCATCCGCTGACCGGCGTTCTGTGATGGCGGCGGTCGAGATGGCGATCCGGTAGCTGTAGATGTAGGCGCTTGCAATCACCAAGGGTCGTGCTCGCAAACAGCGCTGAGTTCTGCTCAGATTAGCTGACACTGGGACGAACGTTGTGCTCGCATCATCTGCCACCATGCTCGCCATCATCGGGCCGTGCTCGCCAACGGGAGGTCGTGCTCACATTGGTTGCCAATAGGCTGGGCGGTCAGGTTCGTAAGGGTAAGCCTGCCACGCAAGGTTTCCCGGTGAACTCGTGGCAGCGGTCCTCCTTAAGGGTTCTGGCCATGAAATTTCCAACCTCGGCAGGCTCGACATGGATCAGCACGATGAATGTAAGCACGTCGTAGCCGTTGCGGGTGATCGTCGGCTCGAACGATCTGCTGAGTTGAAAGCGACTTGCCATTGACAATCCGCCCCAAATCCAGGAATATATTCCGGTATGGTGGGGGTTGTGGATGGTCGCCAACAATCATTGGATGTACGGGGGTCCGGTAGCAACGGAACCGAAAGTTCGATTCAGCTCTCGTCGGTGGTGTTCCGAGGGTCCCGCAACGGCCTGAGTTCACCACGGGCAATCTGGTCGGGCAGGATGAAGGCGTAGCGGCCGAGCATGTTGATGTGGTCGAATCCGAGCGGCGAGAACCGGGCCACATCCTCCGCGCGCACGTCGAAGCCCTCGGCACGGAGCTGGTTCAGCGCCGCGTCCATGTAGATCGTGTTCCACAGCACGATGACGTTCACCACCAGGCCAAGCGAGCCGAGTTGGTCTTCCTGACCTTCGCGGTAGCGCTGCCGCAGTTCGCCGCGCTTGCCATGGAACACGACGCGGGCGAGCTGATGGCGGCCCTCACCACGATTGAGCTGCACCAGGATGCGCCGCCGATAGGCTTCGTCGTCGATGAAGCGGAGTAGGTAGAGGGTCTTGATCAGCCGTCCCAGTTCTTCCAGTGCGCGGGCCAGCTTGGTCGGGCGGTCCTTGGTTTGCAGGGTTCGGATCAGGCCCGCGGCCTGCACGGTGCCAAGCTTGAGCGAGCCGGCGAGGCGCAGCAGGTCCTCCCAGTGCTGGACGATGAGCTTCACGTTGATGCGCTGAGCGGCCAGCTCATCCAGGGCGCCATAGTCGGCTTTGCCGTCCACGCGCCAGAACCTTGTGCCGCCGATATCGGCCAGACGCGGGCTGAACTGGTAGCCCAGGAGGTGGAAGATGCCGAAGATCGTATCGGTATAGGCGCCGGTGTCGGACATGATCTCGGTGGGCTGCAACTCGGTTTGCTGCTCCAGCACCACCGAGAGCAGGGTCAGGCTGTCGCGCAGGGTGCCGGGCACGGTGATGCCGTTCAGCCCGGTGAACTGGTCCGAGACCAAGTTGTAGAACGTCACCCCACGCTCCTGCCCGTAGTAGCGCGGGTTCGGCCCCGAATGGATCGTCCGGACGGGCACCACGAACCGCAGCCCATCAGCCGAGGCCACGTCGCCGCCACCCCAGGCACGGGCGAGCGGGATGCGGTTCTGGGCTCCGACCAAGATGGCGTTCGTTCGGGTGAGTGTCTCGGCCCGAATGTAGTTCTGCCGCACCCAACTCAGCCGTGAGCGGCGCAGCGCCGCGTTATCGCGCCGGATCAGCGGCTCGAACCCGGTGTTGCACGCTTCGGCCAGCAGCACGGCGCATAGGCTGGTGGCGACGCCGCCGGCCCGTGCGCCGCCCTCGCTGGCATGGGTGAACCCGTCGGCAAAGCCGGTGCGAGCGTGCATTTCGAGCAGCAATTCGGGCAGATCCACCAGCGGCATGCGTGCGGCAACGGCTGCCTTGAGCGCAACCAGACTGGGCGGCTCTTCCAGTCTGTCGAGGGCGGACAGCACCAGCTCGCCGCCGTCCACCTGCACGGCGGCGTTCTTGGGCAGATTCGCCGCGGTATCCTGGTAGGCGGCGTCCAGGCGCTCAGCCAAACGCGCAACCTCGGCCGGCCCGTCGGTCGAGAGGCCCAGGGTGCGGCAGATGGACGGCCGCGCCGCTTCCCAGGCTGAACCCGTCAGCAAGCCGATCCGCGGGTCGGCAAAGCGCTGGCTGGGTGACGCGAACAGGTCACGCCGCCGGATCCCGGCCCGCATGGCATCGAGCAGGCAGAGCCGGTAACCAAGGCTGTCCACGCCGCCATCGGCGGCTTTGACCTGCCGCTTCCAGCCACTCGGCACGAAGCCGAGCGGTGCCGACGGAGCCGGGCCGCGCCCATCGGTGCTGCGCAGATGGCGCGCCGCGTCCAACGTTGGCTGTCCGGCCGGCGTGGCACCGAGGGAGACGGATCTCAGCATGGCCGGGAGGAAGCGCAGCTTGCCGGGCTGGGCGCGCAGTTCGAGGAAGTAGAGATCACCGGGCGGTCGCACGATGGCGTCGATCTGCTCCAGCGCCGCCGCGAGCATCGCGCGCGGCACGATCGCGAAGGCCGCCCCGCGCACGGCGCCGTCTTCTACCGCATCGTCCATGAGTACCCCGCCAGCTTGGCGGAGCTGAAGAGCGGCGGCGTCGAGATCACGGAGGGTGCGCAGCCGGGCTTTCTTGCCGACTTTGGCCGCGTCGGTGAACAGGGCGGTGACCACGATGTCGAACAGGTCGAGCACATCGTCCTGCGCGGTCGCCTCGAGTGTCCGCACAAAGGCGAGCAGCGTCGCCATTCGCCGCTCCAGCGGCATGCGTGCCACGGCTTGGGCCTTGGCGACGGTCGCGAACCGGGCAAGCGCCGTGACCCGGCCTGGCGGGACGTGATCGATGGTCGGCAGACCCAGCGTCAACACCCGGACCTCGCCCAGGCGACCCACGGCACGGGACAGCTCGGCGCCGCTGCGTAGGTATGGCCCGTCCCGAAGGCGGTCGAGAAGACTGGGGCGGCCGCCCTCTCCTGCGATCAGCAGGGCATCGAGCTTCATGCGCTGTTCGTGAGTCACATCACGGGCGAGCGTGCGCAAGAGGCGACGGACGGCCCGGGCGCGGATGCGGGCGACCAGGCGCTCAAGAGCGGATGCGCCGGGGAGCAACACCTTCTCCGACACCAGCCAGGCAGTCGCGCGGTCGAACAGCACGCTCGGCCGGTCTGTGCCGGTCCAGCACAGCGCGTAAAGCCAGCGTGTCAGGCGGAAGTGGACGAAGGGGTCAGTGAACTCGCGATAGCCAAACCCGGCCCGGATTTCCCTGGCATGCTGCCAACGGGCCCGTCCCTTGCGATACAGAGCGAGACAGCCGAGATCGGGAATTCCGAGTTGGCGCGCCAGGTCGCTGGCAACGCCCGCCGGCACGTCGATCGGATCATCCAGGAAGGTCCCCAAAAACCGCACCGTGCCAAGCTGCACGGCAAAGCCCAGCCGCATGTGATCCCAGCGTTTGGCGGTATCCAGTTCCCGGTCAGCATCGTCGAGGTGGAAGTGGCGGGCAAGTTGATCCGTGCTGGGCTCACCGGCGTAGCGGCCGTAACGGCGCTCCTGCTCTGCCGTCAGAAAGGAAACTGGCACCGGTTGATCAGCGGCCGAGCAGCTTGCGGGCGCGCGGCTTTGCCCGTCCCTTGCCATCGACGTAGGCGTACAACGTGCTGACAGAGATGCCGAGCTGCTCGGCCACATCGCCAGCGATGTTGCTCTGGTCAGCCATCATGGTCATGGCCGTGCGCAGCTTGGCGCGCGTCATCAACCGCGGCCTACCGCCGGTTCGGCCGCGTGCCCGGGCGGCAGCAAGCCCGGCCAGGGTGCGCTCCATGATCAGATCGCGCTCGAATTCGGCCAGGGTGGCAAAAATGCCAAACACCAGACGGCCCGTGGAACTGGTTGTGTCGATACCTCCGGTCAGCACCTTGAGGCCAATTCCTTTTGCCTGAAGTCCACCGACCAGCCCGACAACATGGCCAAGCGAGCGGCCGATCCGGTCGAGCTTCCAGACTACCAGGGCGTCACCGGCGCGAAGCTGGTCGAGAGCCTTGGACAACCCGGGCCTATCGGTGACGGCGCCGCTGCAAACGTCCTCATACAGCCGCTCGCAACCCATGTCCTCCAGAGCATCGCGTTGAAGCGCAAGGTTCTGCTCGGCCGTTGACACGCGCATGTAGCCGACCAGCACCGCCCAATCCCCTCTCGGTCCAAAAACTAACCTGAGCAGGGTTTATAGGGCAGAGATAGATGCATCAGTTATTGCACCAGGAATCGCTTCGAAAGTCTCGGAAACACAAGGGTCAGCCGGTTCGCATCAAACGGTCGTTTGATGCAGGGGGAATCCGAAGCCATTCACGCGCATCACCAAAAGCATTCAGGACTTTCGGACTTTCGCGACGCCCTCCCATTCATCGCCATCTGAGATACCCATCTTCAGTGCGAGCTTCTCAAATAACTCTCGAATTTCCGTGGGTAGTGGCTTTGCTGCAAGACGTATGAAGATATAGGCCAAATTATCCAGCGCTAAACCATACTCTCCAACATCAATATATTCACGCACGTATCGTCGGTGATCGCTGTCCAATCCAAACGATTGTTCAAAGAGGCGTTCAAGGCCCAGCTCGATCCATTCCATATCATTTGGTTTAAGCGCCATTCGCTTCCTCACTTCGGATTTCGTGGATTATTCGTCGGGTAGCCGGTCACTACAGTCTTCTTGTCTTTATCGATGATCACAACGATGTCGATGCCGTCTCGCTGGCCCGTCACTTCTGTCCGACCGTCAGGTCTAGTTTTTCGCGAGGAGGCAGGATCGTTGGCGACATCCTTGATCGTGTCCACAATCCGTTCGTCGGACCAGCCCGGTGGAAACTCGCTTTTGCCAGGGACATTCTGGCCAGGCCGATGACCTCCACCTTTAGCATCACCATCCAGGATGTGCTTGCGCCGGTCGTCGGACACGACAACCCCTCCTGGACCCGGTGTAAGCCCTGGAGATGCACCTGTCGTCGGGGGCGCCCCCGGAGGCTGCCCCGCCTTGTCGTCTTCCGGCGGCACCTGCGGGGGCGGCGTCGGCTGGGTCGGACTGATCGTCGGTCGGGAAGGACCTGAACTCTGACCGGTCAGATACTGGTATCCCAAGATGACCAAACCCAGAATGATCCCCAAAGCCGTCACACGAGGGTCGCCGACCACGAAGCTCGCATTCATGACGCCGGGGATCGCGCCCTCCGCAACAGCGCTCACGCCCTTCCGCTCGGCATCACCCAGAAATCCAGGCCATCTGTAGAGCCCAACAGCTTGTGCCGCCGTTGCAAGGCTCTCTCCGGCAACGGCGAGTTGCGCGTGCGTCCGTGCGTCCACGATCCCCTTCGCCGCTGCCCTGAGTTGATCGACGGTTTCGTCGCTCGTATTCGGGTCCAGGAGCCGTTGGCGAAAGCTGCTCCTGGTGAGCTTCGACGCGCCATACCAAATCGCAACGACAGTCTTCAGGCTCTCGCGGTTGGTCCCGCTGATGCGGACCTCCCATCGAGACCGCTCATCCCGCGGCGAACGCGCGACAACGCTGCCGCTCACATAATCGACACGCTGACCCACGCTGAGCAGATCAAACAGGCTCCCAGGCTTTGGAGCGCTGGTCTCCTTCTCCTCCTTCGGTGCCGTCCCGTGTCCAAACCATTGATGATACTGTCGTCCCTAGTACATCCAATGATTGTTGGCGACCATCCAGCAACCCCCATAACATCGGAATATGTTCCTCTATCTGGGGCGGATTTTCAAGACCCGTGGCTCAATCAGTGCAGCCAGCGATGCGTTTGAACATCAATCCGTCAGATGGACGCGAAGGGGGTATCCAACCGTACGCTCCACCCTGAATCGAACTTTCAGTTCCGTTGCTACCGGACCCCCAGCTTGGACCGTGCAGGCCACCGGACTGATGCGGACCCTGCAAACCAAGGGAGCCCAACCTGCCGAAGGTGACCCGAGATCACATGCGGCGGACTCAAGCCACTGCAGGACCTGCCACCGCAACCACGACGAAGTCTGAAATGCAGTTTCGGTTCCGCTGCTACCGGAATCCCAAGTGCTGGGACTTTGGCCTCCAGCTCGGCTGGGCGCTGCCGATGCGACATGACGTGATGTGATGTGATGCGACATCACGCGAACACTAGTGAACCGGCACGAGTGCACTTGGCGTGATGTGACCTGGAGTCCGTTTGGTCCGGGGATTTGCCGTGCCTGCCTCCGCCGGCGCTACGGCGTCGCGTCGGTGAGACAACTCAAGCAGCATGAAGCCATTCCCAATGATGTCATATGCTGTCATATGAATTGATTGCATCCCGTGTCACCTCAGGCTACGTGAGATCAACTGAATTGGGTTGAAGCTATGATACTGACCGTCGGAGGCGAAAAAGGCGGCGTCGGCAAAAGCACCCTGGCCATCCATCTCGCGTTCATGCTCGCCTCCCATGGCCGCGACCCCCTGCTGATCGACGCCGACCCGCAGGGAAGCTCCACCAACTTCACGGCCGCCCGCGACGAGCGCGGGGCCTCGCCGCGCCTGGCCTGCGTCCAGAAGTTGGGGAAGGGGCTGGCGCACGATGTCCGGTCATTGGCTGGGCGCTATTCCGACATCGTGATCGATACAGGCGGCCGCGATACCGTCGAGTTGCGCCTGGCCATGCTGGTATCCGAGCGCGTGCTGGTTCCCATCAACTGCTCGGCGTTCAACTGGTGGACGCTCGAGAAGGTCGATCAACTGGCCGGCGAGGCGAAGCTGGCGAACCCCGACCTGCGCACCTCCGTTCTGCTGAACCGGGCGCCGGGCAATCCACAGCTCCGCCGGCGCAAGATCCTCACGGCCAACGAGCGGCTGCGATCGGCGGAGTTCGCCAACCTGGACGTGCTGACGCGCTACCTGGTCGAGCGGACGGCGTTTCAGGACAACGAAGAGTTCGGGCTTACGGTGTGGGAGCCGTCCGTCCTGCGCGGCACCGTGGACCAGATGGCGTGCGGCGAACTGGCCGGCCTTTATGAGGAGATCTTTGCCCATGAGTTCGCCTTCAGCACGGCCCCCGTCAAGCCAGCGTCGCGCACCTGACCTCGACAGCCGCGAAGCCCGGGCCTTCGTCGAGCGGGCTGCCAGCCACCCGTCCTCGAACGGACCGGCGGAGGGAAGGGTGGCGGCACTTGCGCAGGAACGGCCTGCCGGAGCTGCGGCTGCCCGCCAGTTGCTGCGGCCGCTGACCCTTCGCATCCCGGAGGCCCTGCATTCAAGCCTCCTCTACATCGCAGAGAACGGCAGCAAGTCGATGAATCAGTTCGTGATCGATGCCCTTGCTCCGGCCGTCGAGGCGCAGATCGAGAAGATCACCCGGCGGAAAGAGCTCGGCCTCGACTAGTGGTGGGACAGGCCGCGCCGCCTTGCCTGGACTCTTGCGACGGGGCTCGTCGCCCGCAATGGCCGCTGCCGGAGTCGGGACTGGACTCTTGCGACGGGGTGACGGGGTGGCGGCGAGACCGAGCCACGCGCGTCGCCGAGTCGCTCACAACCGGGGACCTGGACTCCCGCGATGGCGGCCTGAACTCTTGTGATGCCAAGCATTCCAGGAACAGGGGCTTACGGAGTTCTCCACTGGACTCCTGCGAGCAAACTAATAGAGGTTACTAATATCTTCCCTAGTATCTCCCATCACAAGAATCCAAGTGGACGTCGCGCGCGGTCCCTGCGCAGTCTCGGTGACAGTCGATGAACCGATGCCGACAGGCTGCCGACGAAGGGATGGATCCGTGGCCGCTGTTCACAAGCTGATCGAGGAGCTGGGCACACGAGGCGCGCTGCAGGCCACCGAAAGCGATGCCGACAGGAAGGCCGTCGAGGCCGCCATCCAGTACATGGGCGACGAGGATGTAGGGATCGGGTTTCTGTATTCGGGGTGGTGCCAGGCGGCGCTACCCCACAAGCGACTCGCCGACGATGCCGTCTGGAAGGTGCAGACGGAGCGTGTGACGTTGATGGTCGAGCCTGGCCGACGAAACCTCTCCGGTCAGGACACCGAGTTTTGCGGCGTGCCGTATGGGTCCCGGGCACGCCTGATCCTGCTCTACCTGCAGTCCGAGGCGCTTCGCACCAACAGCCGCGACATTGCGCTCGGGCGGTCGCTTCACGCGTGGTTGGGCCGGCTGGGGATCCCGATCGGGGGCAAGAGCTTCAAGGATGTGAGGGAGCAGGCGGACCGCCTGTCACGCTGCAGGCTGACCTTCCACGTGCAGCAAGGCGGCAGGGCAGGGCTCATCAACCAGAACATCATGGATACCGCGATGTTCGTCGAGGACACGTCGGTGCAGGGTTCGCTGTTCGTCGAAACGGCGCGCTTGTCCGAGACGTTCTTCGAGCAACTGAAGAAGCATCCGGTCCCGCTGGAGGAGGCTGCGATCCGGGCAATCTCGAACAACTCGCAGGCGCTCGACGTGTATTGCTGGCTCGCCTACCGCTTGCACGTCCTGCCGCAGGCCAGAACCGTGTCATGGCCTGCGCTGTATGGCCAGTTCGGTGCGTCCTACAAGAAGCTCGCGCATTTCAAGATGCGGTTTGCCGACTCGCTGAAGGTGGCGGTCGCGGTCTACCGGGATGCGGATGTCGAGCTGGATGGCAGAGGGCTGATCATGAGACCGTCGCGCCCCCCGGTCGCGCCACGGCAGATCGGCGTGCCGAGAGCGCTCGCCACAAGAGTCCAAAGCATCGCCTGACCAGGCCACCACAGGGCGGCTGTCCCCGCGTCCGTTGTGTCGCAAGAGTCCAGAGGCGCGCGGGCGTGTCTCTCGCCTCGACCCTTGGCTTAGCCCATCGCGGACCTGAACTCTTGCGATGTGCTGAACAGCCGCCCCGTCATGCAAGCGGAACGCCTCATGGAAGGGCGATGCCCTCCTGCGCGAACGCGCGGCGCACGGCCGGGCGGGCTGCGAGGCGGTTGGCGTGGGCGGTCCAGGTGGGGAACTCGGCGGGCATGTCGTAGGCGAGGCGGGCGCCCCGGCCCCAATTCCAGAATACCTGAAGGTAGGGATCGACCACAGTGTAGCCCGCGTCGGTCGCCCATTCGCGGCCGGACAGGCGAAGCTCGATCTCGTCCCAGAGCGGCTTGCACGCGGTGACGCCGACGCGGGCGACTTCCGCGCGGCCGGGTTCCGAGTGGGCGTAGCGTTCGGCGCGGCTGATGTGGGCATAGGCGATGTGGACGGTGGCGGCGAGCCAGGTCATCCACTCGCTGCAGACGGCCTGCTGGATGGCATCTTCGGGCCACATGGGGGCGGGGTGCCCGTCGAGGCGGCCGAGGTAGGCGAGGATGGCCGGGGTTTCGGTCAGCACGCCCCAGGGGCAGAGGAGTGCCGGGACGCGCCCCTTGGGATTGATGGCGAGGTACTCCGGGCTGCGCTGGGCGGCGGCGGCGAAATCGACCTTGCGGGCCTGGAAGGGTATTCCGGCTTCCTCGATGGCGATATGTGCGGCGAGAGAGCAGGCGCCAGGCCAGAAGTAGAGAACATGTTCTGTTGACATCTCAACTCTCCATATGACGTCACGATGACACTATTGAAGCGTGATACTCAGATCCAGGGACATACATCAACTCACAAATTGGCGATAGCCGGGAATATATAGAAGATTATATTAGCACTGAATTAGCAGTTTCATGTTCTTTGCTGAACGTGATCTGGGTAGGATCCTGCCATACCAAGGCGGCGGGGGCAGCATGTCCGATACGATCGAGCAGGACCGGGTCATCAAGGACGAGGACGAGTTCCGGGAGACGTTGCGCGTGCAGGGATGGGCCGTGCTGGCCCGGGAAGCCGTCGGATCGGACCCGGTCCCGTCCCTGGAGCGGCTGGGACGCATCGTGCCGCAGTATGACGGGCGCGAGAGTTTCGAGGTCACGTATGTGCGGGGCTTCGACGACGCGCCGTACAGCCAAAGCATGAACGGGTTGGGGGCGCACACGGAAGCACCGGGGTACGAGCCGCCGCCCAGGTATCTGGCGTTGTGGTGCCACCGGCAGGCGCGGTGCGGCAAGGGGCAGACGCTGCTGGCGGATGCCGTTCGGTTCTACGACCACGCGCTGTCGCCGGAGCTGCGGGCATGGGCCGACGCGAACAGCGTCGCGTTCGTGGCAGCGTCGGCACCCGGGAGCAGCGAGCGGCGGACGCTGCGGGCGCCAATCCGGGGCTGGGATGGTGAGGCGCCGCTGATGCGGTTCAGCTACAACCAGTTCCGGTACGGGAACGTCAATCCGGGCGCGGCGGAGATGATGGATGCGCCGACGGTGCCGGATGATCCGCTGGGGCGGATCGCCGAGGCCGGGGAGGCGTTCTTTGCCGAAACCATGGCGCCGGTGCTCGTTCCCGACGGGTGCCTGCTGGTCTGGAACAATCATCGGTTGTTCCATGGCCGCGGCGGCTATTCCGACCCGGCGCGCCACCTGACCCGCTACTGGCTGGTTTGAGGGCCGGGGCGATGACCGGGTACGAGGTGCTGGCGGTGCGGGTCGGGTCCGACCCGCACCGGACGGTGGGCGGCAACTTCTTCTTCGACGCGCTGCCGGCGCCTGCCGCCGCGTCGATGCCGCAGGACTACGTGTTCTGGCTGATACAGGGCGGCGGCCGGTGCGTGGTCGTCGATACCTGCTTCCCTGCAGGGGCGGCGCGTGGGCGGCGGGTGGATCGCCCGGTGGAGGCGGGGCTTGCGGCGTTGGGGATCGTGGCGGGGGAGGTCACGGACCTGGTCATGACGCACCTGCATTGGGACCATGCGGGCAACCTGGGCCTGTTTCCGCAAGCCCGGATCCATGTTCAGGCGGCGGAGGTCGCGTTCTGCACCGGGACGGCGATGCTGCATGCCGCGGTCAGCGCGATCTATGCGGCCGCGGACGTGCAGTCGTTGGTTCCGCCGCTGTTCGAGGGGCGGGTGAACCTGGTCGATGGCGACGTGGAGCTGTTCCCGGGGATCGAGCTGGCGCGGGTTGGCGGGCATACGCCGGGAAGCCAGGTGGTCCGGGTCCGGACGGCGCGGGGACCGGTCGTGCTCGCGTCCGATGCCGTGCATTTCTGGGCGAATGTGCGGCGGCGCAGCCCGTTCCCGATCCTGGAGAGCTTCCCGCAGGCGTTGCGGGCGTTCGACCGGGTGCTCCGGTTGGCCGAGGGCCGGCTGGATCGGATCATCCCCGGGCATGACCCGCTGGTCCGGCGCGTGTTCCCCGCTTTGCCGGGGCACGAGGGGATCGCGTGCCTGCATGCCGAACCGCTCGTCGATGTCGGCGGCGCCGTCGATCGGCAGTTCGCGCTGGCGGAGGCGGCGTGATGCACGGCGTGTCGATCCGGGGGGCGGAGCCCGGGGATGCGGACCTGCTGGGGCGGATCGCGATCGAGGCCTATGGCAAGTATGCGGGGCGGATGCCGATCCCGCCGGCGCCGGTGCTGTACGATTATCGCGAGGTGGTCGGGGCGGGCGACACCTGGGTGTTGCTGGCCGGGGGCGCGGTGGGCGGGATGGTGACGCTGGTGGTGCAGCCGGACCACCTGCTGTTCCGCAACCTGGCCGTGCGGCCGGCCTTCCAGGGACGCGGGCTGGGCCGTGCGGCATTGGCGTTCGCCGAAACGCAGGCGTTGCAGGCGGGCATGGGCGAGGTGCGGCTTTGGACGAACGTGCACATGACGGAGAACCTGCCGTTCTATCGCCGTGCCGGGTACCTGGAGACGCATCGGGGCGCCTCGGGCGGACATACGCTGATCCACATGGCGAAGCGGCTGGCGATGCCGGGGCGCGCATCGGCCGGCATCCTTGCGGAGGCGGAGGATGCGTAGCGGGACGGACTTCGCCATCGACACGGTCGTGGTCGGGGCCGGCGTCATCGGCATCGCGATCGCGCGGGAGCTGGCGATGGCCGGGCGGGATGTGCTGGTGGTCGAGCAGGAGCAGCGGCACGGGCAACACCAGTCGTCGCGCAACAGCGGGGTGGTGCATGCGGGGTTCTACTACCCGCCCGGGAGCGTGAAGGCGCGGCTGTGCCACGAGGCGAAGGTGGCGCTGTATCGCCACGCCGAGGCGCGGGGCATCGCATTCCGGGTGCCCGGCAAGATCGTCGTCGCGGCGGATGCGTCCCAGGTGGGGCGGCTGGAGGCGATGGCGGGGGTGGCCGATGCCTGTGGCCTGCGCGACGTGCGGCTGCTGGATGCGCGCGCACTGCGGGTCATGGAGCCGGCGTTGGCCGGGGTTGCGGGGCTTTGGTCGCCATCGACGGGGATCATCGATGCCGGGGCGCTGATGCTGTCGCTGCGGGGGGATGCGGAGGCGCATGGGGCGACGTTCGCGGCAGGGAGCCGGGCGGTGCGGGGCGAGGCGGTGCGCGAGGGATGGCGGCTGCTGATCGAGTCAGGCGGGGAGGAGGCCGTGATCGGGTGCCGGCTGCTGGTGAACAGCGCGGGGCTGGGAGCGGTGGCGCTGGCGCGATGGCTGGACGGGTATCCGGCCGGCCGGGTTCCGGAGAGCTATCTTGCGAAGGGCAGCTTCTATGTCTGCGAGGGCGGCGTGCCGTTCGCGCGGCTGATCTATCCGCTGCCGGGCCCGATCGGGCTGGGGGTCCATCTCACGATCGAGCTGGATGGCCGGGCGAAGTTCGGGCCGGATGTCGAGATCGTGGACGCGGTATCGTATGCGCCGCCGGCCGCGTGCAGCGCTGCGGTGCACGACCAGGTGCGGGGGTTCTGGCCGGGGCTGCGGGCGGGGAGCCTGGTCCCTTCGTATGCGGGGATCCGCGCCAAGATCGGGCGGCCGGGGGACAGGCAGGATTGGGTGATCGACACGCCGGACCGGCATGGCGTGCCGGGGCTGGTGACGCTGTTCGGGATGGAGAGTCCGGGGCTGACCTGCGCCATGGCGATCGGGCGGGAGGTCGCGTTGCGGGTCCGGGACGGGGTGTTCGCATGACGCTCGATCGTGGCGGGATCGTGCCGTATGGCGCGTTCCGGGACTCCCTGGCCGCGCGGCGGACGGGGGTGGCGTTCTGGCCGTGGGCGGATGTGGCCCAGGGTCTGGGGGCACGGGCGGGGGCGGAGCGGGCGGGGATGGCGCTGCTGGCGCTGTCGCGGCTGCCGGGGCTGGAGGGGTGCGAGACGGTGCCGGGGCTTTCGCTTTCGGTGCAGTCGCTGGAGCCGGGGGCCGCGACGCCCACCCATGCGCATGCCTGGTGGCATGTCTACCTGGTGCAGGAGGGATCCGGCCTGGTGACGTGTACCGAGGCGGGCCCGCCGTCGCGGCTGGCCCGCAACGACGTCCTGTTCATTCCCGGGTGGTGCCTGCACGGCCTGCGGAACGACGGGGACGAGCGGTTCACGACGCTGAACGTCAGCAACATGGCGCAGCAGGCGGATCTCGCGAACTTCAAGCCGGGCTGAGCCGACGCGGGCCGCTGGCTCCATCTTTTTCAACGAGGCAGACCGATGTCACAGAGCATGCTCGATGCGACCCTGGCGCCGCCGGCGCGCGCGACGCCCCCGGGGCGGGGCGGGGGGATCGTCTACTACGCCAACCATCAGATCGGGCGGGTGCCGCAGCTTGCGATGCTGCCGCCGGGGTTGGTGCAGGGGATCAAGCTCGCGTCCATGGTGTTCCCGTTCAAGGTGAACAGCTACGTCCTGGGGACGCTGATCGACTGGGCGGCGGGGGATGCGGACCCGATGTTCCGGCTGGTGTTCCCGCATCCCGACATGCTGCTGCCGGAGGATCTGGCCCGGCTGGACCGGCTGTCGCGGGCCGGGGACGACGCCGCCATCGAGGCGGAGGTGGCGCGGATCCGCGAAGGGATGAATCCGCACGGGTCGGACCAGTTGGCGAACGTGCCGCGGTTCGAGGGCGTGAGCGTCGAGGGCGTGCAGCACAAGTACGACGAGACGGCGCTGTTCTTCGCCAAGCAGGGGCAGACGTGCCACTCGTATTGCACGTTCTGCTTCCGGTGGCCGCAGTTCGTGCGGGCGGGGGTGGACCGGTTCAAGGCCGATGACGGGGCGCAACTGTATGACTACTTGCGGGCGCGTCCGGAGGTCAGCGACGTCCTGCTGACCGGGGGCGATCCGATGGTGATGAGCAGCCGGCGGCTTGCGGGGCTGCTGGATCCGTTGCTGGCGGCGGAGTTCGGGCATGTGCGGACGATCCGCCTGGGGACGAAGGCGATCTCGTATCATCCGGAGCGGTTCCTGGATGGTCCGGATGCGGCGGAGCTCATGGGGCTGGTCCGGCGCCTGTCGGATGCCGGCAAGCACGTGGCCGTCATGGCGCATGTGAACCACTGGAAGGAGCTGCAGCCGGAGCCGGTGCACCGGGCGGTCGAGGCGCTGCGGCGGGCGGGGGCGGTGATCCGCACGCAAAGCCCGATCCTGCGGCACATCAACGACGATGCGGCGGTGTGGGGGCGGATGTGGGCGGACCAGGTGAGCCTGGGGATGGTGCCGTACTACATGTTCATGGAGCGCGACACGGGCGCCAACCACTACTTCAGCACCGGCATCTCGCGGGCGCTGGAGATCTACCAGGCGGCGAGTGGGGCGCTTTCGGGGCTGGGACGGACGGCGCGGGGCCCGGTGATGAGCGCGGGACCGGGGAAGGTCCATGTGCTCGGGCGGATGGCCGTGGGGGGGCGGGAGCATTTCGTGCTGTCGTTCCTGCAGGCGCGGCGGAAGGAGTGGCTGCACCGGCCGTTCCTGGCGCAGTGGTCGGCCGAAGCGGCGTGGCTGGGCGATCTGGCGCCGCCGGAGGGCGAGGATGCGTTCTTCTTCGAGCAGGAGTACGCGCGGCTGATTGCCGACCGGATGCCGGGGCGGCGCGGCGCGGAGGCGGCGGATGTCTGACGCGCAGATCGCGATCGTCGGCGCGGGGCCGCGGGCGCTGAACCTGATCGAGCGGTTGGCGTGGGTGCTGCGGGTGGAGCCGGGGCATGGGCCGGTGACCGTGCACCTGATCGACCCCGGGGAACCCTGCGCGGGGGCGCATCCGGCGGGGCAGTCGCGGCATCTGCTGACCAATACCCTGGCGTGCCAGGTGACGATGTTCTCGCCGCGGGAGCCCGGGGACGCGCTGTCCGGTGCGTCGGGGCCATCGTTCACCGAGTGGGCGCGGGATGCGGGGTATCGGCGGTTCGGGGCGGAGTATCGCCGGGCGAAGGAGGGCGGGGCGGAGGAGGGCGGGGCGGAGATCGGGGACCTGGATTACCTGCCGCGGGCGATGCTGGGGGAGTATCTGGCGTTCGCGTATCGCCGGGTGGTGGCCGGAGCGCCGGCGGGGTTGCGCGTGGTGCATCACCGGGCGGAGGCGGTGGATGTGGAGCAGGGGCCGCTTTGCGTCCGGCTGGCCGATGGGGGGCGGGTGCGGTGCGAGGCGGTGGTGCTGGCGACGGGGCATTGCGAGGGCCAGCCGTCGGCCGTCGACCTGGAGCGGCAGGGGTTCGTGGAGGCGCATCGCGGGTCGAATGCCAGGCTTGGGTATGTGCGGGGGGTTTATCCGGCGTCGCGGCTGGATGGCATCGCGGATGGGGCGGTGGTGGCGGTGCAGGGGCTGGGGCTTACGGCGTATGACGTGATCGCGGCGCTGACGCAGGGGCGGGGCGGGCGGTTCGAGGGCGATGGGGCGGCGCTGCGGTACCGGGCTTCGGGGCGGGAGCCTCGGCTGCTGCTGTTCTCCCGCCAGTCGTTGCCGTACGACGGCCGGGCGGTGAACCAGAAGGGCGTGGATGGCGGCCACCGGGCGCGGTTCCTGACGGCGGGGGCGGTGGCGGAGATCCGGGCGCGGCGGATGGCGGCGACGGGCGACGGGCGGCTGGATTTCGAGGCCGATATCATGCCGTTGCTGCGGCGCGACATGGCGTTCGCGTACCGAAGCGCCGCGACGGGGATGGAGCCGGAGGTGGCGGGGTTCGTGCCCAGCGCCGAGGAGGAGGCCGTCCTGGATGGCGTCATGGCGCCCCAGCTGCTGGTGGGTTGCAGCGGTCTGGGCGAGGTGCTGCGGCGGGTGGTGGCGAGCCTGGAGGCGGACCTGGCGGAGGCGCGCCGGGGCAACGTGTCCAGCGCGCGCAAGGCGGCGACGGATGCGGTGCGCGATCTGCGGGCGGGGCTGTGCGCGGCCATCGAGCATGGCGGGCTGCTGCCGGACTCGCACCGGTTCGTGTGCGAGCGGTTCGTGCCGATGACGAACCGCGTCACGTTCGGGCCGCCGCTGCGGCGGAATGCGGAGCTGCTGGCGTTGATCGGGGCGGGGATCGTGGGGTGGGCGGGCGGCGCCGGCGCCACGGTGCGCGCGGTGCCGGAGCGGTCCCGCTTCGTGGTGCGGACGCCGTATGCGGGCCGGGTGGGGGAAACGGAGGCGGACGTGCTGGTCGTCGCGCGGGTGCCCGGGCACCGGCCGGCCGAGGACGCGCGTCCGCTGTCGCGGGCGCTGGTGGCGCGCGGCCTGGCGCGGCCGTTCCGCAACGGGGAGTACCACCCGCACGGGATGGACGTGGACCGGCGCATGCGGGTGATCGGGGCGGGGGGCGGCTGGGCCGAGGGGCTTTGGGCGATCGGGTTCGTGACGGAGGGGGCGCGGTTCCATACCCACGCGCTGCCCCGGCCGGGGCGTGCATCGACGCAGTTGCAGGATGCGGCGGGTCTGGTCGACGACCTGCTGGCGGTGTTGGCGGATCGCAGGCGCCGGGCCGCGGCGGTGGGCGCGGGGTCGCGGCTGGTGACGGCATGACGGCGGTTCCGGCGGCCGTGGGCACGCTGGGGTTCGGGCAGTCGATGACCGAGCGGATGGTGGTCTGCCGGTATGACGCGGGGACGGGGTGGGGGCGGGCGGAGGTCGTGCCGTATGGGCCGTTCACGCTCGACCCGTGCACGCTGGCGCTGCATTACGGGCAGGCGATCTATGAGGGGATGAAGGCGTTCCGGGGGGCGGGGGGCGCGGTCGCGCTGTTCCGGCCGGAGCGGAACGCGGCGCGGTTCCGGGCGTCGGCCGCGCGGATGGCGATGGCGGAGATGCCGGAGGCGACGTTCATCGGGGCGGCGGCGGCGCTGGTGGAGGCGGAGCGGGACCGGGTGCCGGAGGGGGCGGATGCGGCGCTGTATCTGCGTCCCGTGATGATCGGGGACGAGGCGGCGTTCGGGGTGCGGCGGTCTGCCACGTATCTGTTCTTCATCGTCGCGACGCCGGTGGACAGCCTGTATCGCGCCGGGGGGCGGCCGCTGCGGCTGGTGGTTGCGCAGGACCATGCGCGGGCGGCGCCGGGCGGGGGCGGGGCGGCGAAGACGGCCGGGAATTACGGGCGGACGCTGCTGCCGCTGGGTGCGGCGCGGGCGGCGGGGTTCGATACGGTGCTGTGGCTGGACCCGGTGCGGCGGGAGCTGATCGAGGAGGCGGGGATCACGAACGTGTTCGTGCGGACGGGGGACGTGGTGACGACGCCGCCGCTGAACGGGCAGATCCTGGAGGGGGTGACGCGGGAGACGGTGATCCAGGTGCTGCGCGACTGGGGGGTGGAGGTGCGGGAGGAGGAGATCCCGATCGACGCGCTGCTGGGCGGGATCGATACGGGGGCGGTGACGGAGGTGTTCCTGACGGGGACTGCGACGCATGTGGCGCCGGTCGGGTCGATCACCCGGCACGGGGTCGAGCATCGGGTGCCGGGTGCGGCGCTGGATGGATCGTTGATGCGGCGTGTGTCGGCCGCCATCCAGGACGTGCAACGGGGACGGGCGCCGGACCGGTGGGGATGGATGTGGCCGGTGGGGACGGCCGGGGCGCGGCCTGGACTGGGGCGGACGGCGGCTGACTGAGGGTTATTCGGCGGCGAGGAGCGCACGCTCCGGGTGGTCGTCGAGCGCGCGGAAGGCTGCGACGACCCGGTCCAGCAGCGCGTGGGCGCCCAGGGCGGCCAGGTTGGAGTGCAGCACGACGGCACGGGTGGGAAGGGGGGGCAGGCCGAAGGCGGCGCCCACGTCCACCAGGGCGGCCGGGCTGACCCGGCGGGCCACCGCGGCGACGCCCAGCCCGGCCTGCGCTGCGGCAAGGATGGACGCGACGCCATACCCCAGAAACGCCTCCCGCCAGGGCGTCCGGCCGCGGGCCAGGGCGGCCAGGGCCATGGCACGGAGCTGGCAGGGCTCGCGTTCGAGAACCAGCGGGAGGGGGGAGGCGCCCGTCCAGGCGAGGGTGGGCGAGGCCACCCATTGGAAAGGGGTTTCGGCCACCAGCTCCCCCTCGCGGCGGCTTTCGTCGTGGCGGAGCAGGAGGACTGCGTCCAGTTCCCCGGCGTCGTAGCTGTCGAGCAGCATGCGGGTCCCGCCGACACGCAGATCGAGCACCAGGTCTTCGGGCAGGCCCTGCACGCTTCGGAGCAGGACGGGAAGGTCGCCGGCGACGAGGTGGTGGCTGATGCCGAGCTTGAGGCGGCCGGTGCGGTCCTGGAAGGCCTCGGTGGCGCGGCGATGGGCGTCGACCAGGGCGCGGGCGTGGGGGAGGAAGGCCTCGCCGGCCGCGGAGAGGCGGACGAGGCGGGGGGTGCGGGCCAGGAGGCGTTGCGCGAGGCGGGCTTCGAGGCGGCTGATGCGGAGGCTCACGGCCGATTGGGACGTGTTCAGCACGCGGGCGGCGCGGGTGAAGCTTTTCAGGTCGGCCACGAGCACGAATGCCTGAACGGCCTCGGGATCCAGGTGGCGCATGGGGGGACCATAACAACAAGCCATCACTGAAATCCAGGCTGAACGGCTGGCGGGCGCCGGGTCGATCCCCGAGGGTCCGGCGCGAACAGAGATGGCTGTGGTGCGATGGCGAGATCGGAACCTGCCGTGACGAGCGGCGCGAGCGTGCCGGCGACCGGGCCGGGCGCGTATATCTGGGTGGTGCTGATGCTGGCCGTGGCCGGGCAGACGGCGGGATCGATCGTCTCGCAGGGCGTGTACACGCTGGTGCCGTTCTTCCGGGCGGAGTTCGGGTTGTCGCAGGGGGCGGCGGCGCTGGCGGTGACGGTCATGAACGGGGGGCAGATCCTGTCGATGTTCACGCTGGGGCGGCTGATCGACCGGCATGGCGAGCGGTCGGTGGTGTCCGTGACCATGGTGGGGATGGGGTTGATGGCGGTGGGGGCGGCGACGCTTTCAGGCAGCTATCCGGTGCTGCTGGCGTGGCTGCTGCTGCTGGGGATGTTCTATGCCTCGGTGCAGCCGGGGGGGACGCGGGCGATCCTGCGGTGGTTCCCGCCGCAGCACCGGGGGTTGGCGACGGGGTTCCGGCAGGCGGCGGTGCCGCTGGGCACGTCGATCGCGTCGGTGACGCTGCCGGTGCTGGCGGCGGCGGGGGGATGGCGGCAGGCGGTGCTGGCGCAGGGGGCGATCGGGATCGGGGCCGGCGTGTTCTTCTGGCTGTTCTATCGGGAGGGGGATCTGGCCGAGGGGCGGAAGGTGCCGCGCATCCCGGTGCGGGAGCTGATTGCGACGCTGGGGCGGGACCCCGGGTTCTGGCCGGTGATCGGGGCCGGGGTCGCGATGTCGTCGTTCCAGTTCACGTTCACGGCGAGCGCGATCCCGTTCATGGCGGAGCGGTTCGGGATCGGGCTGGTGGCGTCGGCCGGGTTGTTCGCGGTCGTGCAGGTGGTGGGCATTCCGGGGCGGGTGCTGCTGCCGTTCCTGTGCGACCGGTTCTGGCCGGGGCGGCGGGAGCGGGCGCTGGGGTGGGTGATGGCGCTGTGCACCGTCTCGACGCTTGCGTATGCGGCGCTGCCGGCGGATTCGCCGGATTGGGCGCTGTATCCGGTGCTGTTCGTGCTTGGCGTGTTCGGGATCGGGTGGTTTCCGCTGTATATCCTGCAGGTCGCCGAGATCGCGCCCAAGTCGGCCATCGCGTCGACCGTGAGTTTCGCGACGACGTTGTGCATGGTGGCGATGTCGCTCGTGCCGTTCCTGTTCGGGCTGGTGGTGGACGTGTCGGGGTTCCGGCTGGCGTGGCTGCTGCTGATCGTTCCCGTGGCGGTGCTGGTGCCCGTGCTGGTGCGGGCGCCGGTTCGGGCGGTTTAGGCGGGGCTTGCGCCGCGGGGCCGGTCGTGCGGGTTTTGGGGACGGTGGCCTGATGGGGAGCGCCATGCTGAGCCGAGGCAACGGACCCCGGGCGGGGGGGCGGGAGAAGGCGTATCCGTTCCTGCGCACGATGTGCCTGGATTACGTGTTCTGGCCGCGGCAGCAGTTGCAGGTGGAGGAGCTTGCGGCGCTGATCTCGGCCAGCACGACCCCGGTGCGGGAGGCGCTGGCCCGGCTTGCGGGGGAAGGGCTGATCGAGGCGGTGCCGCACCGGGGCTATTTCGCGAAGGCGCTGTGCGGGCGGGAGATGCGGTGGACGATCGATCTGCTGTTCATGCTGCTGCGCTATGTGGCCGAGGGGTGCGCGCCGGGGCCGGCGTGGGCGGCCGTGGCGCGCGACGCCGGGGACGAGCGGGGCACGTTGATGTGGTCGGAGTCGGTGCTGCTGGGGATTGCGGGGATGCACGGGTGCCCGTCGCTGCTGGCACGGGCGCAGCAGATGCTCGATGTCACGCGGTTCGTGCGGCGGCTGGACCTCGAGGATCCGGCGGTCGAGTGGGCGCAGCGGGCGCGGCTGGGGGCGGTGCGGACCGGGCTTGCGGCCGGGGATGCGGATGCGGTGGTGCGGGGGCTGTCGGGGCTGCAGGGGGATTTGGCGAGCCGGTTGGAGGGGCTGGTTGCGGAGGGGCGGCTTCGGTCGATGTCGGAGTAGGGGACGGGTCACTGGGGCATGACCGGAGGTCAGGTTCCGAACAGGCGGGTGCTGCAGCGTGCGGCTTCGGAGCAGGAGGCAGGCATGGTCGAGGCGCTCAGCCAGGATCGCGGCGTGATGGCGGCGATCGGCCAGGCGACGGCGGAGTGGTCGTCGCAAGGGGCCTCGCATCACAGCATCAACAAGGAGGTGCGGGACGAGCACGGCAAGAAGGTGCTGGTCCACATGGACTCCCACGGCCAGTATTCGGCGCAGCGGGTGAAGAACTTCCATGCGGCGGAGAAGGCGGCGCGGAAGGGGGACGAGGCGATCGACCGGTTGCTGGCGCAGGCGCAGGCGCATCCGGGCGAGGCGCTGCATTCCAGCTTCAAGGTGAAGGGGCAGCGCTACATGGCGACGCTGCACGCCGATGGCCGGTACGACGTGCAGAAGGTGAGCGACTACAAGGAGGCGAAGGCGCTGAGCGACGCGGTCGATCAGTTGGCGGCGCGCATGAAGGCGACGCCGCCGTCGCAGCGGACGGCGCTCTCGATGGAGGTGAGGGTCTCCAAGCACGACAAGTGGCAGGTGACGCTCGATATCGACGGGACGGTGCACCAGAAGCAGACGGAGAAGCCGCATCACGGGGGCGGGTTCTTCGGCGGCTTGTTCAAGGCGTTGGGAAGCATCCTGCCGATCGTGAGCGTCGCGGCGCTGGTGTTTCCGCCGCTGTTGCCGGTCGCGGCCGGGCTTTCGGCGGTGAACGGGGTGCAGAAGCTGGCGAACGGGGACCTGCTGGGCGGGATCGCGAGCCTTGCGGGTGCGGCCGGGGGGCTGGGCGGGGGGCCATTCGCGGGGCAGATCGGGACGGCGGCCAAGGGGTTGCAGAGCACGATGACGGCCCTGGGGAACGGCGACATCCTGGGGGCGATCGGGGGGGCCGCAGGGGTTGCGGGCGGGTTCGGCCGGGGGGATTTCGCACGTGTCGCGGAGACGGTGCAAAAGGACGCGGCGGCGGCGGGGGCGGCGATGCGCGCCCTCGGCAGCGGCGACCTCGTGACGGCGGCGCGCGGCGTCGCGCAGGCGACAGGCACGATCGGGGGGCGGGAGGTATTGGCGACCACCGGCGCGGTCGTGCATGCGGCCGACGACGTGGCGGCGATCCGGCGGGCGTTCCAGGGCGGGCAGGGGGGGCTGATCCAGATCGGGTCGTCGCTGGCCGGCGCCTATGATGCCGGGCGGGACCTGGCGAAGCGCGTGGGGCTTTGAGCGGGCATGACGGTCGGGCCGGTCTGGCCGGGGCGGGGTGAACCTGCGGCTGCGTCCGAAAGCGGGAGCGGGTGGGCGGCGTCGTTGTCGGCGGCAAGCCGGCGGGTCATCGGGGCGGAGGCGGAGGCGGCGTTCGAGCGGGCCGCGACGAACCCGGCCACGCCCTCGGTCTACAACGAGGCGCTGCTGGCGGAGGTGCTGCGGCACGAGGCGGCGGCGGGGCGCGAGGTGGGGCTGCTGCTGGCGGATTCGAACAATCTGAGCGACTTCAACGAAGCCATGGGCATGGCGGGGGGCGACGAGGCGATCGACCGGACCAGCGAGGTGTACAACCGCGCGGCGGCGGCGCTGAACTGGTTGCACGAGGGGGAGGGACTTCGGTTCGTGCCGGGCCGGAAGGCGGGGGACGAGATGTATATGCTGGCCGTGCTGGATCCTGCCGGGGGCACGACGCGGGTGTCGCCCGTGGTGGTGCGCGAGATGGTGCGGGTGGTCAACGACGAGATCGCGGCGTTCAACGCGCGGTCGGCGGTGCCGATCCCGACGGCGACGTCGGCGGCGGCGGTGGTTCGGCCGGATCAGCATGGGGATGGGTTCGGGCTTGCGGCGCTGCTGGACCGGATCGACAGCGTGGGGGTGTCGCATGTGAATGGGGTGCCGCGGGGGGCGTCGTGGTTCAAGAATGCGGGCGCCGTGGTGACGGATGCGGTGCTGGCGGGCGCGGCGCCGGAGGTGCTGCCGGGACCGGTGTATGCGCTGCCCCAGGGTGCGGTGCTGCGGGGGTTCCGGGCCTGGCAGGGCGGGCTGCCGCAGCTTTCGCAGGCCTATCAGTCGGGCCAGCCGAATGTGGTGATCGCGACGCCCGAGGTGCGGGCGGCGCGGCCGTGGCTGCTGCCGACGGCGTCGTCGACTCAGGCCACGGGGCGGGTTCCGCTGCCGCCGCACCTGGTGCGGGGACTGGCGTGGGGCGGCGACGACGGGATCGGGACGTTGAACCGGCAGCGGGCGCTGGAGCCGATCGAGTCGGTGTTCCGGCCGCTGCTGGGCGATGGGGTGCGGGTGTTGAACCAGCCGGCCGGGCTGGAGCGGCTGGGGATGCTGCTGGGATCGGTGCGGCCCGGGGAGACGCTGGCGCTGGAGTTCCTGGAGCCGCGGGGGTTGAAGGAGATCAACGACCGGGGATTCGTCCGGGCAGGGGAGCGGATCGTGCCCGTGAGCCACGGGGGCGGGAACCGCGCGGTGGAGGAGATGCTGCGGGCGACGCACCGGGCGCTGGAGCAGGTGTTCGGCGCGGGGTACGACGACCGGGGCGACGCGTTCGTGTTCCGGGACCGGACGAAGCGGTTTGGCGTGACGTACGGGCCGGCGGCGGGGCGGGCGGAGATCGAGGCGGTGCAGCAGGAGCGGTCGGCGCTGTATCGGGCGACGCCGCCGCGGGTGCGGCTGGACGGGCAGGAGCACCCGATCCTGATGCCGGACGGGGGCGCCGGGCGGGCGCTGGTGTTCCGCGTGGCGGCGGCTGCGCTGCGGCTGGAGCCGCGTGCGGCGCCGCTGGAGGGGATGACGGCCGAGACTCTGCGGGAGCTGCTGGTGGCGCCACCTTATCCCGGGGGGCAGAGCGCGCTGGAGCTGGCGAAGGCGCTGATCGACGGGGTTGCGGTGCCGGCCGCGGGGTTGCCGTCGCCGGGCCGGGGAATGGAGCTGGTGATCATGACGGAGCGGCGGACGCCGCCGGGGGCGCTGTAAGGAGATTTCCACCGCGTCAGGGTCCGATCAGCGTTGTCCGGCAGGGTGCGACGTTGTCCCCGAAGGGAGTTGCCGTCCATGACTGTCGATCCTGTGCCGTCCCGCCCCTTGCCGCCTGCGGCGCCCGAGGCGGGAGCGGCGTTCGATTCCAGGTTGCGCGCGGTGATGGCCGGGCTTTCGGTTTCCGCGGACCCGGCCGCGCTGACGGAGTTGCGGAACGGGGGGGTGGTCGAGCGGGACGGGTTCCGGGTGCGGGCGGCGCCGGATGGGGTGGAGGGGGCGGGGCGGGCGGGGCTGTATCGGCTGGATATCGAGGGCGGGGGCGCGCCGGTGCGGCTGACGCTGCCTGGGGCGCCTGCGGTTTCCGGGATGGTGGTGGCCTCGGCAGGGGGCGGCGCGGCCGAGGAGGCGGCGATCCGGCGGGCGTTGACGGCCGATCCGGTATTGGGGGCGGCGTTCGCGGCGGTGGACCGGCGGAGCTCGGTCCGGCTGACGCCGGGCGTGCTTTCGGACATGCAGGCATTGTCGGCCGCGGCGGTCCCGTGGTCCGACGCGTTGCGGGCGGCGAAGGTGGCGAAGTATTTCGCGGGGGATCCGGTGGACCTGCTGACGACGGAGCGCGCCGTGGTCGAGGTGGTGCAGGATACGTGGCTGCGGGACGATGGGGCGATCGATGCGGAGCGGGCGCGGGTTCCGGCGGCGATCATGGCGCTGCTGGACGACCCGACGGTTTCGTCGGTGCGGGTGATCGCCCGAGGGGGGATGGTGGCGGTGGCGGATGCGGGGCGGTATTCGCCGCAGGAGTATCTGCCGGTGGCGTCGCAGGCGTGGGCGATCCAGCGGACGGTGATGATGGCAGACGACTACATCGTGAGCGATCACAGCAACCTGCCGGCGGCGGTGGCGGCGTCGCGACCGGGGTTCCTGTTCAAGGGGCCGGGCGCGGGGGCGGACGAGCCGTGGCAGGAGGTCCCGGTGCATTCGGCGATCGGGCTTGCGGCGGGGAGCGTGGTGCGGTTGCCGGACGTGGTGCCGGGGCGGTGGAGCGAGGAGCGGCGGGTGGATGCCGTGCTGGGTGAAGTCTCGGTGCGGTCGCAGGCTGCGCGGTATTTCGAGGTGACGCTGCCCCCGGTTTGAGGGGGGCGTCCGGCCTCAGCCTGCTGACGGCAGCCATCGTGCACTGGAACACCATCTACCTCGACCAAGCCGTCCGCCAACTCCGCGCCCAAGGCCCGACGAGCTGCTCGGCCACGTCGCGCCGCTCAGCGTGGAGGTTTGAGCAAACGATGAGGTGACCCCTTTGACGGCTGGCGTGAGCGCGCGCGGCACGAATGTCAGAATATTACCACAAACGGCAGAAACAGGACAGCTTCCGATCAGGTGTTGGTGTGAGATTTCTTCCAGGCGCGAACGACGCGCCGGACACACGGGGCCTGGAGGGAAGACCATGAACATCACACCGAGCAGCGGCGGGGGCGTTCCGCCCGAGCCGGCCAAGTTGCCGCCTGGCGGGGATTTCGCGGCGGCGATCGAGTCGGCGGCGGCAGCGCCGAAGGCGAGCGGGGGCAAGGAGACGCCACTGGAGCGTGAAAAGCGGTTGTGGGAGACGGTGGGCGTGCCGTCCGAGGATTTCGACCGGGCGGAGGCGCAGTACGGCACGGTGCTGAACCCGGAACGGCGGACGCCGGAGTTCATGCGGGCGCCGGACTTCAAGTGGTCCTACAGCGCGGGCGACTCGGTCACGATGTTCGTGCCGGACACGCATGGCGCAGTGGCGCTCCACGACCTGGTCACCGCCGCGGCCTTCGCCGGCGTCGCGCGGGCCGGACAGAAGATCGATCTGGTGATCAACGGCGGCGACATGATCGACAAGTCGGCGGAAGCCGAAGGCGGCTATCGCGCCAATGTGGGCGAGACGATGAAGTCGGTGCTGGCCCTGCCGCGAACATATGGATCGAACCTGATCACGATTCCGGGGAACCACGAGGATGCGTTGATGGCGTTGACGGCGCCGCACCTGGCCCGGTCGCTGGACGGGTTCGGCGACCAGCAGGACCAGACGCAGCGGACGGGCGGACCGGAGGACGACGTCATGCTGCGGACCCATGCCTTGGTGGTCGCCAGCCGCGACCGTTATGCAGGAAAGACCTTCCCGGAAATGAACATCGATGTCCGGGCCGAAATGGACGCGCTGAAGCCGTATATCCAGACGGTGGATGGCAAGAGGGGGTGGATCGCCGCGCCGGACGACGTTGCATCGGACATCTATGACCGGCTGCGGACGAAGGTGCTGGACGGGATGGCGCGGTTCGACCCGGCGATCCACGAATACTTCACGACCCAGCACCCTTCGTATGTGCAGGTGGGGGACCCGGCTTCCGGCTATCTGTTCGCGCATGCCGGCGTGCGGCCGCATGTGCCGCTGGAACAGCAGACTCCCTATGATCCGATGTGGGTGCGGAAGCCATTCACGCGGTCGTTCCCCGACTATGGCGGGGTGGTGGTGGCGGGCCACAACATCCACACGTTCCCGACGATCCGGATGGGGATCGACCGGTCGGCGCCGCAGGACTGGCAGCGCGTGTTCGGGACGGGCGCGCCGCCGGCACCGGGCGGCGGCACGTTCGTGGGTGTGGGCCTGCAGATGGACATCGGGGCGGGGGCGACGCATTGGCCGCAATTTGCGGTCGCGGTCGTGGGGCCGGGAGACGAGGTGCGGTTCGCCTTGAAGCTGCGGCACGAGCCGACCGTGCGGTTCATGGACATGCGGGACGCGATCGATCAGGGCTACGTGAAGCTGCAGATCCAGGAACGCAGCGGCCCTGCCGGGGGGGTGCGGTGACCGGGCCGGTCGAGGGCCCGAGCGGGAACGGGGGGATGGCGGATACGGGCCGCCCCCCCGACCCCGCGGGGCCGGGGGTGTTCGAGGCGATGCTCGAACGGGAGGGGGGACGCGCCTGGACGGGTGTGGCGCCGCTCAATCCCGACCAGGGGGCGAACAGCGCGCGGTCGCCCGGGACGCACGGCATGATGCAGCCGGGATCGCCGACGGGCGGGCACGACGCCTGGACGGGAGGGCGGCTGATGGCGGGGACGGGGGTGCCGGCGCCGATCCCGGGCGAGCGGTGGGTGGGCGCGCGGGGCGGGCCGTTCGGGCCGGAGCCGGGGGCGATCGGGGCGGTGAAGGCCGCGCTGGATCAGGCCGTCACCACTGCGACGGCGCAGGTGAAGGCGGCGGCGATGACGCGGGTGGTCGCGCCGGCAGCGAACAGCAATGCCGGGCGGTTCGGGCTTAGCCTGGTCGCGGCGCGGGACTTGGGGCGGGGGGGAGTTCGGGCGCCAGGGGATGCGGCGATCGCGCCGATCAACCCGGACCGGGGCGTCAATGCGGCGCGGTCGCCGGGGACGGCGGGGATGATGCAGGTCGGGGTGCATCGGGGCGAGTACGATGCCTGGTCGGGTGGGAAGATGTTCCACGGGTCGGGGACGCCGGTGACGATCCCCGCGGAGATGTGGGCGGGGGCGCGGGGGGGGGTGTTCGCGCCGCAATGGGAACTGGACCTGTCGCTGCATCCGGCGATCGCGCGGCCGATCGAGGCGGTGGGTCGGGTGGTGGGGCCGCCGTTGCGGGTGTTGGGCCAGGTGGCGACGGTGGCGGGGCGGACGAGCCTTGCGGTCGGGGCGGTCACCTTGATGGACGGTGCGCGGACCGGGTCGATGCAGGCCGGGGTGTTCACGGCGGGGGCGGGGCGGACGGGGCAGGAGCAGGCGCTGGACCGGATCATCAACCAGCCGAAGGGGAGCGTGATCGGGGCGGTTTCGGCGAAGGTGCCGTTCACGCCCGAGGCGTGGGGGATGCGGACGACGGTGTATGCGGGCGGGCTGCACAAGGAGGCGGAGCCGTACGTGTTCCCGGCGGTGGTGGCGCCGGGGCAGCGGGGGGTGCCGCCCTGGATCAGCGGCGCGGAAGGGCGGGTGCGGGTCGTGAGCCAGTACAACGAGGGTTGGACGATCGGGGCGGCGGGGGTGGTGACGGGGAACGAGAACTTCTTCACGAACCATCTGCTGCTGGCGAACGTGCCGCGGATCAACGCGCCGATCGCCCGCACCGACCTGCTGCCGAGTGCGGCGAGGCTGACGCCGGCCGACGTGCAGATCGGGGCGCAGATCCTGCCGGTGGGGTTCCTGGCGGTGACGGAGTATGGGCTGGGGCCGGTTCGGGCGGCGCGGGGCGTGCAGATCGGGCCGGCAGTGGCGCGGCTGATGGTGGGGACGCAGGGGTTGTCGGGCTCGGCGCTGCAGGCGGGCAAGCTGGACCGGGTGGGGTTTGCGTCGGTGGCGCCCAACCCGAGCTACAACCCGGAAGATCCGTTGTTGAAGATGATGCAGCGGGGGGCGGGGCTTCGTTAAGGATGGCCCCGCGGTTGCGGATGGTTGCTTCGGCGAGGGGTTATGCCGATAATTCGAATTGCTCGAATGATAGGTGTATTCCGATGCGGGTGACGACGGCTGAGTTCCTGAAGGGCTATGGCGCCCTGGCCGACAAGGCGCTGACGGAGCCGGTCACGATCACCAAGAACGGGCGCGACCGCCTGGTGGTGGTTTCGGCCGAGGAATACGAACGGCTGCGGCGCCGCGACCGACGGGCGTTCCGCGCGGAGGATTTGTCCGAGGCCGATATCGCGCTGATCGCCAATGCCGAGATGGGGCCCGAGCATGCCGGGCTCGATGAGGAGCTTGGCGACCCATCGACGTGAGCTGGCCGGCGCCGCAACCAGGCCTGGTCATCCGGTATTCGTATCTCTGGACGCGGGAGGCCCGGGCCGGCCGGGAGGAAGGGGTCAAGGACCGGCCCTGCGCCATCGTATTGGCGGTCGGGGTCGCGGAGGACCGCCAGCGGGTCATCGTCCTGCCGATCACGCACAGCCCTCCACAGTCGCCGGACGAAGGGATCGAACTGCCGCCCGTGGTGAAGGCCCGGCTTGGGCTGGATGGCGAACGGTCCTGGGTCATCGTCAGCGAGGGCAACGACTTCATATGGCCCGGTCCCGATCTGCGGCCGGTGGCGGGGGAGGGGTTGCACAGCGTCGTTCATGGGTTCCTGCCGCCCCGGCTGTTCGCCGCGATCCGGGACCGGTTTTTGGCTCGTGCCCGGCGGGGAGCCGCGGGCCTGGCCCCGCGGACCGAGTAGACGGAACCCCAAGAGGACCGGAAGAAAGGGGATTGTGCGTCTGTCCCGGAGGCATTATGGAACCGTCATCCAGAATGATAATCTGGAATGGAGGTTCGTTCTATGGCCGGGTTCAGCGTGTCGTCTGCCGAGCGGTGCATGGTGCTGGTGGAGATGTTGGCCGGGCATCCGCGCGGGATGAGCCTGACGGCGCTGGCGGCGGCGCTGGAGCAGCCGCAGAGCGCCGTGCATCGGCTGCTGGGGGTGTTGAGCCAGCTTGGTTATGTGCGGCAGGACGAGGATAGCGGGCGGTATGTGCCGACGCTGGTGATCGCGGCGCTGGGATTGCGGCTGCTGTCGGCGCTGGACATCCCGAGCGTGTGCCAGCCGACGCTGGAGCGGCTCGCGGCGCGGACCGGGGAGCTGGTGCGGCTTTCGGCGGTCGAGGGTGGGCGGCTGCTGTGGATCGCGAAGGCGCAGGGGTCGCGGTCGAGCCTGCGGTACGACCCGATCACGGGGCATGACGTGCCGCTGCATGCGACGGCGATGGGCAAGGCGTGGCTTTCGACGTTGCCGGAAGACGAGGCGGTTCGGCTGGTGGCGGAGCGGGGATTCGCCGGGCCGTTGACGGGACCGAACGCGATCGGGGACGAGCAGGCGTTGCGGACCGAGCTGAAGGTGACGGCCGCGCGCGGGTATGGGCTGGTGTCCGAGGAGGCCGAGGCGGGGGTTTCGGCGATCGGGGCGGTGGTGCGGGACGGCATGCAGGGGGATGCGCCGCCGGTCGCGGCGCTGAGCATCGCGGGTCCGACCTATCGGCTGTCGCGGGAGCGGCTGGTGGCCTTCGTGCCGATCCTGCAGGAGGCGGCGCTGGAGCTGTCGCGGCTGTGGCCGGTGCGGCGGTTCCAGGAGCAGCAGGACGCGCAGCACGTCGCCTGACTGAGACATTCCGATCCAATAACAAGCTCGCCCCTTCCGGGCGGCAGAGGAGGCTCCATGACCGCAACCGTTCGACGTGCCTGCACGGGTTCATCCTTGGGCCGCCGATCGCTTCTCGCTGGCGCCGGGGCATTGGCGGCCGCGGGCGGGGCGCGGGCGCAGGGGGGCTTCGACTGGAAGCGTCATTCCGGGACCCGGTTGGGCGTGCTGTTCCAGAAGAGCCCGCGGTCGGACCTGTTGGCGGCGCAGCACAAGGAATTCGAGGCGCTGACGGGGATCCGGCTGCAGTTCGAGGCGATCCCGGAGCAGCAGCAGCGGCAGAAGATGGTGGTGGAGTTCGCCTCGGGCGCGCCGTCGTTCGATGTGGCCAACATCTCGATCGCGGTGCAGAAGCGGCTGGTGGAGCGGGGCGGGTGGTTTGCGGACCTGCGGCCGTTGTTCCAGGCCCTTGCGGCCGGGGACGCGGCGTTCGACGGCGCGGATTTCAGCCCGGCGACGCTTGCGTACGGCGCGGCGCGGGACGGGCGGCTGCTGGTCCTGCCCAGCAACCTCGATTACTGGGTGCTGTATTACAACACCGAGCTGCTGGAGCGGGCAGGGGTCGCGCCGCCCGCGACGCTGGAGGCGTTGGTGCAGGCGGCGGCGGCGGTGCACAAGCCGGCGGCGGGGGTTTCGGGCTGGGTGTGCCGCGGCCAGAAGAACGCGAACGTGCCGGTGTGGACGACGCTGCTGCTGGGGTGGGACCAGGAAACCCTGGACGGGGGCGGCAAGCTGCTGACGGCGAGCCCGTCGGCCGTGGAGGCCGCAAAGTTGTATGCGCGGCTGACGCGGGAGTATGGGCCGCCGGGGGCGGCGGGGTTCAACTGGGCGGAGTGCCAGACGAGCTTCGTGCAGGGGCGGGCCGGGTTCTGGCTGGACGGGATCGGGTTCGCGGCGCCGCTGGAGGACCCGAAGCGGTCGCGGGTGGTCGGCAAGGTCGGGTATGGCGTGGTGCCGCGGGGGCCCAGGGCGCGGCATACGGCGCTGTTCGGCGACGGGATCGGGATCGCGGAGCAGAGCCGGAACAAGGAGGCGGCGTTCCTGTATGTGGCGTGGGCCACGGGCAAGCTGAACCAGGCGCGCATGTTGAAGGCGGGGGCGGGGGTGCCGGCCCGGACCTCGACGCTCGAGGACCCGGCTGCCCAGGCGGACACGCCGTTCGGCCGGCAGTGGTTCGCGACGCTGGTCGAGAGCGGGCGGATCGCGCGGTCGCCGCTGCCGGCGATCGTGCCGGTGACGGAGTTCCGGGACACGTTCGGGATCGCGCTGTCGAACGTGCTGGAGGGCGCGGACGCGAAGACGGAGCTGGTGCGGGCGACCGAGGCGTTCCAGCCGGTGCTGGACGCGAGCGAGCGGGGCTGAGCCATGCAGGGCGGGCGGGGACCGGTGTTGTGGCTGGCCGTGCCCGCCCTGTCGACGATCGGAGTGCTGCTGTTCGTGCCGTGGGTGTTCACGGTGGGGATGTCGTTCTTCGACTGGAAGTTCACGTCGGCGCCGTCGTTCGCGGGAGTGCGGAACTATCAGGCGTTGCTTGCGGATGCGCGGTTCGGGACGGCGGTGTGGCGTACGCTGCTGTATACGGTGGGGTCGGTGGGGGGTCCGCTGCTGCTGGGGTTGGGCGCGGCGCTGGTGTTCGTGAAGGACTTCCCGGGGCGGCAGGCGCTGCGGCTGGCGTTCTCGTTCCCGATGCTGGCGACGCCGGTCTCGGTTGCGCTGGTGTGGGTGATGATGCTGCACCCGCAGTCCGGGGTGTTGAACTACATGCTGTCGTTGGTGGGGCTGCCGCCTTCGGAGTGGATCTATTCGCAGCGGACGGTCCTGGCGACGCTGATCGGGATCGAGACGTGGCAGTGGACGCCGCTGGTGACGCTGCTGCTGCTGGGCGGCATGACGACGATCCCGGAGGAGCTGTACGAGGCGGCGCGGATCGACGGGGCATCGGGTGTGCAGGCGTTCCGGGCGATCACGTTCCCGCTGCTGGTGCCGTATCTGCTGGTGGCGGCGATCCTGCGGACGATCGATGCGGTGAAGTCGATCGACCTGATCTTCGTGATGACGTCGGGGGGGCCGGGGACGGCTTCGGAGACGATCAACCTGTATCTCTATACGTCGGCGTTCGCGTTCTACAACGTGGGGTACGCATCGACGATCTCGGTCGTGTTCCTGGGGCTGGTCGCGGCGCTGGCGGTGCTGCTGCTGTGGGTGAAGTCGCGCACGTCGGTGGCGGTATGAGCGGTTCGCGATGGAGCGGGGCCCGGCGGCGTGGCGGCGCCGTACGGTTCGGGCTGGCCGTGCTGTTGGCGGCGCCGGCGTGCTTCTTCGTGTTCTGGATGCTGTCCCTGTCGTTGAAGACGGAGGTGGACAACATCGCGTATCCGCCGACGTTCCTGCCGGATCCGCCGACGGTGCAGAACTATGTCGACGTGTTCGCGCAGGGCGACATGCTGCGGTATCTCGGCAATTCGTTGCTGGTGACGGGGCTGGCGACGGGGATCGGGCTGATCCTGGGATTGCCGGCGGCGTATGCGATCGCGCGGCTGGGGCTGCACCGGCTGGGGGCGATGGTGCTGCTGGCGCGGATGACTCCGGCGCTGTCGTATCTGATCCCGCTGTTCTTCCTGTCGAAATGGGCGGGGCTGGCGGGGACGGTGTGGCCGGTGGTGCTGGCGCACCTGCTGATCACGGTGCCGCTGATCACGTGGACGATGGTGAGCCATTTCCAGGCGGTCCCGCGGGAGATCGAGGAGGCGGCCGTCATCGACGGGTGCGGGCTGTTCGCGTTGCTGGCGTGGGTGATCCTGCCGCTGGTGCGACCGGGGATCGTGATCGCGGTGGTGATCGCGGCGATGTTCAGCTGGAACAACTTCATCTTCAGCGTGATCCTGTCGGCGCCGGAATGGCGGACGCTGCCGGTGGCGATCTTCGGGGTGATGAGTTTCGAGCAGTTGTCGTGGGGTCCGCTGGCGGCGTCGGCGTTCATCGTGACGGCGCCGATGCTGCTGCTGGCGGGGACGCTGCTGCGGTTCATCGTATCGGGCCTGACGGCCGGGGCGACCAAGGGGTAGGGATGATGGACGTGGCAGCACACGAGGACGCGGTCGGCTGGGTTTCGGGGCGGACGCGGGTGTTCGGGATCGTGGGGCACCCGATCGAGCAGGTGCGGTCGCCCGAGATGTTCTCGGCGGAGTTCGCGCGGCGGGGGCGGGCGGCGCTGATGATCCCGGTGCATGTGCTGCCGGAGGCGTTCCTGCCGACGGTGCGGGCGCTGATGTCGGTGCAGAACCTGGACGGGCTGGTGTTCACCATCCCGTTCAAGCAGGCGGCGTGCGCGCTGGCGGACGAGCTGGGTGTGCAGGCGCGGGTGGTGGGCGCGATCAACGCGTTGGCGCGGCGGCCGGGGGGGCGCTGGGTGGGCGATATGTTCGACGGCGCGGGGTGCGTCGAGGGGTTCCGGCGGCGGGGGTTTTCGTTCGCGGCGCGGCGGGTGATGCTGATCGGGGCGGGGGGCGCCGGGTCGGCGATCGGGGTGGCGGTCGCGCATGAGCGGCCGGCGGCGATGCGGCTGTTCGATCCCGACCCGGTGCGGGTGGAGGCGTTGGCGACGACGATCCGGCGGATCGACCCGGCGATCGACGTCGTGGTCGGGCCGCCGCGGGTCGATTCTGTCGACATCCTGCTGAACGCGTCGCCGGTGGGGATGCTGGGCGACCCGCGGATGCCGATCGAGGTGTCTTCGATCCCGTCCTCGGTGATCGTGTTCGATGCGATCGTGAAGCCCGATCAGACGCGGCTGCTTTCGGTGGCGGAGGCGAGCGGCTGCGCGGTGGTGCGCGGGCGGGAGATGATGCGCGGGCAGATTGCCGCGATGGCCGATTTCTTCAGCGAAGCAGGACCGGAGGACACCCCATGAAGTTCGTTCGATATGGCGCGCCCGGGGCCGAACGGCCGGGGATGATCGATGGGGATGGCCGTGTGCGGTCGCTGGTCGGGATCCTCGACGATATCACGCCCGAGGCGTTGGGGGCCGGGCTGCTGGAGCAGGCGGCGCGGATCGACCACCGGATGCTGCCGGTGGTGCCGGGGGGCGTGCGGCTGGGGGCGCCGTTGTCGCGGACCGGGAACTTCATCGCGGTCGGGCTGAACTATGCCGAGCACGCGACGGAGACGGATGCGGAGATCCCCGCGGAGCCGATCCTGTTCAACAAGGCGCCGTCGTGCCTGGTGGGCCCGAACGACGACGTGCTGCTGCCGCCCGGGAGCGTGAAAACGGATTGGGAGGTGGAGATCGCGTTCGTGATCGGGCGTGGGGGCAGTTTCATCAGCGAAGACGATGCCCTGCATCATGTCGCCGGATATTGCGTGTGCAACGACGTGTCGGAGCGGGCGTACCAGTTGGAGCGGGGCGGGCAGTGGGTGAAGGGGAAGTGCTTCCCGACATTCGGGCCGCTGGGGCCGTGGCTGGTGACTCCGGACGAGGTGCCGGACCCGCAGGCGCTGGGGTTGTGGATGGAGGTGAACGGGGAGCGGGTGCAGCAGTCGAACACGCGGACGATGATCTTCCCGATCCGTCACCTGGTCTCATACATCAGCCGGTTCATGGCGCTGGAGCCCGGTGACGTGGTGACGACGGGGACCCCGCCGGGGGTGGGGCTGGGGATGAAGCCCGAGCGGTATCTGAAGGCGGGGGACGTGATGCGGCTGGGAGTCGACGGGCTGGGCGTGCAGGAGCAACGCGTACGGGCCTGGGCGGAGGCGGCCTGATGCGGAGAGGGCGGCATGCGCTGATCATCGGCGCGAACGGGATGCTGGGGCGGAAGCTGGCGTCGCGGCTGGCGCAGGACGGGTCGTTGGGTGGGGAGCGGCTGTCGCGGCTGTCGCTGGTGGACGTGACGGTGCCGGAGCCGCCGACGGAGCTGGATGGGCTGGTGGAGACGTGGGCCGCGGATTTGAGCGGGCCGGGCCAGGCGTCGAAGATCGTGGCGCGGCGGCCGGACGTGATCTTTCATCTGGCGGCGATCGTGTCCGGGGAGGCGGAGGCGGACTTCGAGCGTGGCTACCGGGTGAACCTCGATGGCACGCGGGCGCTGTTCGAGGCGATCCGGCTGGCCGGGCAGGCGCAGGCGTATTGCCCGCGGGTGGTGTTCACGTCGTCGGTCGCGGTGTTCGGGGCGCCGTTGCCGGAGGTGATCCCGGATGATTTCGGGACGACGCCGCTGACGAGCTACGGCACGCAGAAGGCGATCGGGGAGCTGCTGCTGTCCGATTACTCGCGGCGGGGGATGCTGGACGGGATCGGGCTGCGGCTGCCGACGATCTGCATCCGGCCGGGGTCGCCGAACCGGGCGGCGAGCGGGTTCTTCTCGAACATCCTGCGGGAGCCGCTGGCGGGGCGGGAGGCGGTGCTGCCGGTGCCGGATTCGGTGCGGCACTGGCATGCGAGTCCGCGTTCGGCGATCGGGTTCCTGCTGCATGCGGCGACGATGGATACGGGGTTGCTGGGGGATGCGCGGACGCTGTCGCTGCCGGGGCTTTCGGCGACGGTGGCGGAGCAGATCGAGGCGTTGCGGCGGGTGGCCGGGGAGGCGGCGGTGCGGCTGATCCGGACGGAGCTGGACCCGGCGATCCGGCGGATCGTGGCGGGGTGGCCGCAGGCGTTCGATCCGCAGCGGGCGGTGCGGCTGGGGTTCCGTGGAGATGAGAGCTTCGATGCGATCATCCGGGCGCATCTGGACGATGAGCGGGTGGGCGTGCCGGCGCCGGCCTGACCGCGGGTTGCCGCCCGCCGTGTGAGCTGCCAGCGATCGCGGCGTGGGAGCGGCACGCCCCGGCCGGCCCGTGGGGGGTCGGCCGGGGTTGTTGGGGTCACATGGCCGTTTGCGAAAAACTCGATGCGCGCGAGTCGCGGCATGCTGCACGGGGTGACGCCATAGAACGGGCAGGATGGCACGTTTGTAAGAACTTGCCGCAAGGGGGCCAATGCCTTTAGGGGGGCATCAGCCGCCGCCGAAGTGCCGTCGAACGTCGAAGTCCTGGTTCCCTGCTTCATTCGATTTCGGCTCGGTGCCGTTCCAGCCATGTGGCCATCCTGCTTTGCCGCGAGATGCAACCTTGTTGGCGGATATCTTACACGATGTCAGATTGAGGTCAGGTTGGGGTGTCAGCTTTGCCTTGCCGCCCGGGTTGGGCGGGCTGGCAGAAGGATGGCGCGGCGATGGAGTTCACCCCGATCGGCCCCAGGACCACCGCCCCGGATGCGGCGCCGCGCGATGCGGCGGCGTCGGCGTTCCTGGCGACGTTGCGGGACGTGTCCGCGGCGTATTCAGACCGGCGGATCGGGCAGGCGCTGGGGGAGTTGCAGGACAGGCGGCCGCCGGACATCCAGGGCTGGAGCCTGCAGAAGACGGCGCAGTCGATCGGGGGTGGGGCGCTGCGGCTTGCCGCGAGCCCGCATGCGGATCCGGTGCAGGTGAGCGGGTTGTCGCGGCAAGTGGAGGCGCTGGCCGAGGTGGACCACAACCTGCCGCGGATCGAGCAGATCGGGCGAGAAATCAAGGCCAACCTGGCGGCGATGCGGGCGGCAGGCGGGCTGGAGCCGGGGGCGGAGCCGGCGCTGCGGCGGGCGGAGGACGATGCCGCGCAGCTGGAGACGGTCGCCGGGTTGTCGATGTCGCCGCTGCCGCCGAAGGAGGCGAACGCGTTGACGGCACAAGTCGGCCGGACGGTGGCGCTGCTGAACGAGCCGCCGTGGCGGGGCGGGATGCCGCGGGACGAGGTGAGTTCGCTGCTGCTGGGTATCGCGGGGACGACCTACAGCATGGCGGCGACGGCGGGAGGAAGCTGGGCGCCGGCGCCGGTGCGGCGGTCGTTGATGGAGCTTTCGGCGGAGCTTCGGCGGGTGGTGGACGGCGACGTGCGGACAACGGAGGCGAGCGGGCGATTGTCGCGGCGGCTGGATGCGGTGGTGGAGGGGACGATCACGCGGACGGGCGGATTGCTGGGCATGGACCAGAACGTGCGGTCATTGCGGGCGGACCTGACTGCCCTGCCGGGGGCGGTGGAGCGGCGGTTGGAGCAATTGCGGGCCGGGGTCCGGCCGGATGCGCCCGGCGGACATGAGGGGGTTTGACGATGATCGATTTCACACCGACCGGGCCTTCGGAGCCCGGCCCGCGGCGGCCCCTGGACGGGGATCATGCGGCGTTCCTGGAAGCGTTGTCGGCGGCGTCGGGGCGGTTCGCGGACCGGCGGATCGGGGCGGCGCTGCAGGAGCTGCAGAGTGCGGCGCCGATGGACAGCCAGGGGTATGGGCTGCAGCAGGCGGCGCAATCGATCGGGGGGAACGCGCTGCGGCTGGCGATGTCGCCGGAGGTGACGCCCCGGCAGGCGGGCCTGTTGTCGGGGCAGGTGGCGACGCTGGCGGAGGCGGGACACAACCTGCCGCGGATCGAGCAGGTGGCGCGGGAGATCCGCGCGAACCTGGCGGCGATCGGGGCCGGGGCGCCGCTGGAGCGGGGGGCGGATCTGGCGCTGCGGAAGGCGGATGACCGGACCGAGTACCTGCAATCGTTGTCCAGCGTCGCGTTCCCGTATGCGCCGGCGATGGAGGCGAACGCGTCGACGGCGCGGACCGTGGGGCTGGTCGCGCAGATGAACGCGCTGCCGTGGCGGGGCGCCGGACCACGGGACGAGGTGAGCGCGGCGTTGCAGGGCATCGTGGGGCTTCTGCACAGCATGGCCGCGACCGCAGGCGGGCCGGGCGCGCCGGAGCGGGTGCGGGACATGCTGGATGCCGTCATCACGGAGGTGAGCCGGGCGGTGAGCGGGGAGACGTCGTCGGCCGAGATGGCCCCGCGCATCCTGGGCAGCATCGACGCGCTGACGAACGTCACGATCGCGCGGACCGGGGCGCTGCTGGGGATGGAGGACAACATCCAAGGCATGTCGGCCGACACGATGCGGCTGTTCGAGGCCGTCGTGGCCCGGCGTTCGCGGCTGATGGATCTGTGACGGGGCCGGGCGATGATCGAGTTCACGCCCATCGAGGGGATGCGGCCCGACGACGGCGGCCGGCCGGCCCCGTCGCCCGAGGCGCAGGCGTTCCTGGTCGTGCTGCGCGACGTGGCCGCGGATTACGGCGTGCGGGAGGTGGGCGGGGCGCTGGCCGTGCTGCAACGGCCGGAGCCGCGGGATCTGGCCGGGTATGCGCTGCTGCAGAGCGCGCAGGCGGTGGGCGGCGGGCTGATCCGGCTTTTGGCCGATGACGGGATTCCGCCCGGGCGGTTGCGGGCGGTGACGGATGCGTTCGGGGCGGCGGCGGAGGCGATCGGCGAGGGGGGGCGGGCCGGGGCGGCGGCGCGGCGGGTCTCGGCGGGGATCGAGTCGATCCGGGCTGATGTCGAGGTCGGGCCGGTAACGGCGACGGTGCTGCGGCAGGTGTCGGAGGATGCGGAGTTCCTGCTGTCGATGTCGGAGATGGAGGGGCGGGTGCCGCTGGACTCGCCGGGGTGGAATGCCGCGACGGCGCGGATGCAGGGGCTGGTCGAGCGTGTGGGGCAGGCAGCGTGGCGCGTGGCGGGCGCGGGCGATGCGGTTCCGGCGGTGCTGCGGGGGGTCGTGGGCATGACGCAGGTGGTCGCGGCGAACGCGGGGGGGCCGGAGCATGGGGCGGTTCAGCGGGCGGCGGTGTTGGCGTTGATCGACGCGGTCGATGTGGCGACGGCGGGGCGGGTGCCATTGTGGGATGCGCTGCCGGATGTGGGCGCAGCGATCTGGGCGTATGCGGCGCTGCCGTCTGGGCGGGGCGGCATGGGCGGGAGCACGCGGCGGGCAATTGAGGTGCTGGCTTCGGACGTGCGGGCGCTGGCTGCGCTGCTGGAGGGGCGTGCGGCCGGGCTGGACGGATTGGCCGGGTCTTGGGGGGTGTCATGATCGGGGGGATTGCGGGCGGGCGGGGTTGGGCGAGCGGCGCGGGCGATGCCGAGGGGACGAACGCGTTCCCGAGCGGTGCGGACCAGCGGGCGCAGACCAACGACACGACGGCGTTTCGCGGGATGCGGCATGGGGTGGTGTTCCTGTACGAGTCCGGGCGGCTGGCCGGCTACGCGGCGCGGCAGACGGGCCAGCACATCGAGGTGTCGATCGATCGCGTGCAGAACGCGCGGCGGGCGTGAGGAGGGGGGCGTGGATTTCCGTCTGCCGTCCGATGTGGCCCGGCCTGCGGGGCCTGGCGATACGGCCGGGCCTGCCGGAGATGGCTGGCGGGCTGCGCTCGCGACGGTGGAGCGGCAGTTGGAGATGCCGGCGCTGCGGGGGCTGATCGCGGATTCCGTGGCGCTGCTGGAGAGTGCGGAGACGACGGGGCGGATGCTGGCGCTGCGGGTGCCCGGGGGGCCGGTCGTGGCGTCGTTCGTGCCATGGCCGGCGGCTTCTTGCGCGGGGGAGGCGCTGCGGGCGGAGGAGATCGAGGCGGCGCCGTCATTGCCGGCGAAGAAGCTGGGCGTGTTCCGGGCGTGGCGGGTGGAGAACCTGACGCTGCAGGAGTCGGACCCGGCCAAGGCGCCGGGGACGGTGCACAGCGACCGGGTGCGGCTCGCGCAGTCGCTGGGCGGCCCGGATGCGCGGGGATGGGTGGCGATCGCGGCGAAGGCGGTGGCGGAGGGTGTGCTGAGCCCTGGCGAGCTGGACCAGGTGATGCGGTGGTCGACGGCGGAGGCGCTGGGGCTGAACCGGCGGGACCTGGTCGTGCTGGGGCTGATGGCGGAGGGGCTGAGCCTGGCCGAGATCGGGCGCCGGACGGGCATGGGGCACGGGGCGGCGTGGACGCATGCGCGGACGATCGGGCGGGCGATGGGGGTGGAAGGGACGCTTTCGGAGGCGGAGCCGCGGCGGGCGGCGTTGCTGGAGGCGCGGCGGCGCGGGCTGGTGGACTCGGCGCCCGTCGATGTGCGGCCGCCGCCGCCGGGGGCGGTGCTGGCGGGCTCACGCGGGGCGACGTTGCGGGCGTGGCTGGTGGAGGGGGAGGCCGGGGCGGCGGAGGCGGCGCGGCGGGGGATCGGCGAGGACAGCGTGTTCGGGCAGCGGAGCCTGCTGGCGGGGCACCTGGGTGTCGAGCAAGATTCGGACTGGACTGGGGTGCTGTCGGGGCTGGAGGCGGCGGGGGAGCTTGGGCCGGACGACACGGCCCGGGCGGCGGCGCGGGTGATCCGGACCATGCGGGCGGGGCCGGAGGCGGCGTGGCGGCCGCTGCTGGCGCGGCTGGTTCGGCAAGACGCACTGACGCCATCGGAGGCGACGGCGCTGCGGTGCCGGCTGCGGCTGGACGAGGCCGGCGTGACGGCGCGGCCGGCGGAACTGCTGGAGGCGTTGAATGCCGGGCAGGGGCGGCCGGCGCTGGATGCGGCGTTCCCCGGCAAGTCGCTGGTCAAGCACGCGAATGCGCTGCGGGCGGCGTTGGGCGTGGCGGCGCCGTGGGATGCGGGGCGGGGTGCGGCGGCGATCGTGGCGGCGGCGCGGGCGGCCCATGTCGTGCCAGTTCCGGCAGGGGCGGTGCGGGATGCGGATGTGGCGACGCTGCGGGCGTGGCTGGTCGACGGATTGCTGGCGCCGGATGCGGGGGCGCGGCGGTTCGTGTCGGAGGCGGTGATCTACAAGGAGCGGGCGGATCTGCGGACGGCGCTGGGGGTGAGCGGGCATGCGGGGTGGGCGCCAATCCTGCAGGCTGTGCTGGACGATGGGCGGCTTTCGGCCTCGGAGGTGGCCCGGGCCGTCGCGGGGATTGCGGAGCGGACCGGGACGGGGCCCGCGTGGGCGTGGGCGGGGTTGTTGGGATCGCTGGAGGAGCGGGGCGGGGTTTCTTCGGCGGATGCGGCGGCGCTTGGTATTTCGCTGCGGGCCGGCGCGCTGGGGTTGACGGGCGCGCAGCGGCAGGTGCTGGGGCGGGTGGCCCGGGACGAGAGCTATGAGGACATCCGGCGGGCGCTGAACATCGCGGACAGCACGCTGAGCCATACGTTGAGCGGGATCGGGCGGCGGCTGGGGATTGCGGCGAATCCCGAGTCCGGGGCGCCGATCGCGGGGGACATCCTGGCGGCGGCGCACCGGCATGGCGTGCTGCCGGCCGGGTATTCGGAGGCGGCGGTGGGGGCGGCGCTGGTGCGGGAGCGGGCGGCGGCGGCAGGGATGCCGCTGCCACCGTCGCAGGCGCGGTTGCTGCACGACCTGAATGCGGGCGTGCCGCTGGTGCAGGTGCGTGCGGCACAGGGGCCTGCGTTCCTGCAGGCGGTGAACCTGCTGCGGACGGCGCTGGGCGTGACGCGGCTGTGGGATAGCGGGCTGGGGGCGCACGCGATCGTGGAGGCGGGGCGCCGGGCGGGGCTGGTGGAGACTGTGCCCTGGCCGGATCCGGTGCGGGAGACCCGGCGGTTCCTGGGGCTGATGTACGAGCGGTTCGGGATCATGCGCGGGCAGTATGACCTGCTGCTGGCGCTGGCGGCCCTGCCGTTGACGCTGCCGGAGCAGGAGCGGCTGGGGCGGGCGGCGGCGGCCGTCGGGACGTCGCCGGCGACGGCGGAGGCGATGGTGGTGCAGATGGCCCGGCGGTTCGAGGCGGCGGCGACGGCCACCCCGTTCGAGCGGATCGCGGAGGCGTTGCGGCGCTGGTGCGCGATGGTCGGGCTGCATCCCGGCGCAACGCGCGAGGAGCGGGACTGGGCGGCGCGGACGACGGTCCCGCACCTGCTGGAGAGTCAGGTCGATCTGCTGATCGCGTTGCAGGCGCGGCCTTCGCTGCCGGAGATGATCGCGCGAACGGGGCGGCAGGGTTTCGTGATCATGCGGTCGATGGAGGTGCTGGAGCGGCGCCTGGGTGCTGTGCGGGATTTCAGCGAGGCGGGGCGGCAGGTGGATGCGGTGCTGTCGGAGGCGCGGCGGCTCGGGATCGTCGGGCCGGGCTGAGGGTCAGTGGGCGGGGAGGCTGGCTGCGGAGGGCTTCGCGGGGCTGGCTGCGGGGAGGGCGGCGGGCGCGGGCGCCAGGTGGCGGGAGTAGGCGCGTTCGAGGCGGAGGAGGACGCGGCGGATCGTCTCCGTGAGGACCAGGTAGATGAGGGCGCAATAGAGGTAGACGGTGAAGTCGAAGGCCTGGGCGAAGATGAAGCGGGTTTGTCCCATGAGGTCGAGCAGGGTGACGATGGCGGCGAGGGCGCTGGCCTTCATGAGGGCGATCAGCTCGTTCCCGAGGGGCCGGAGCGCGACGAGGAAGGCCTGCGGCCAGACGATGTGGCGGGCGGTCTGCCAGCGGGAGAGGCTGATGGCGGCTGCGGCCTGAACCTGTCCGGAGGGGACGGAGGCGAGGGCGCCGCGCATGATCTCGGCCTGGTAGGCGGCGGTGTTGAGGGTGAAGGCGAAGATGCAGCAGAAGAAGGCCTCGCGGAAGAAGGTCCAGAGGCCGATGGCGTCCAGCTCGGGGCGGATTTCCCCGGCGCCATAGTAGACGAGGTAGAGCTGGCACAGGAGCGGGGTGCCGCGGAAGAAGGTGACGTAGGCGAGGGCGGGCCAGGCGATGAGCGGGTTGCTGGAGCGCCGGGCCATGCAGAGCGGATAGGCGAGCAGGAAGCCGAGGGTGTAGGAGACGGCGACGACGATGAGCGTGATGCGCAGCCCGGCGACGAGGCGCCATCCGTGTTCGGCGAGCAGGCTGTCCGCCCACTCTGCGGCGAGCCAGTCGATCACGCCCAACCCCGGTTGTAGCGCCGTTCCAGGCGCGCCTGGCCAAGGCCGGAGAGGATGCTGAACACGAGGTAGACCCCGGCGGCGGCGGCGTAGAACAGGAGCGGGTTGCGGGTGGCCCGCGTCGCTTCGGAGGCGGCGCGCATCAGGTCCATGACGGCGAGGGTGGAGATCAGCGACGTGTCCTTCAGCATGATGAGCCAGACGTTGCCGAGACCGGGGAGGGCGACGCGGATGAGCTGGGGGAAGAGGACGAGGGCGAAGGTGCGGGTGCGGTCGAGGCCGAGGGAGATCGCGGCCTCCTTCTGTCCCGGGGGGACGGCGGCCAGGGCTGCGACCCAGACTTCGCCGGAGTAGGCGGCGGCGACGGCGCCGAGGGCGATGACGCCGGCGACGAAGGCGTTGAGTTCGAGCTGGAAGCCGGCGGCCTGGCCGATGCGGTCGAGCAGGATCTGCAGGCCGAAATAGACGAGGAAGAGGGCGAGCAGATCGGGGATGCCGCGGAAGAAGGTTCCATAGGCCTCGGAGAGGGCGCGGACGAGGCGGTGGCGGGAGAGCTTGAGCACCGCCAGGGCAAGGCCGCCCCCGAAGCCGATGGGGATGGTGGCGGCGGCGAGGGCGATGGTGACGGCTGCGCCTTTCAGCAGCAGGCCGCCCCATCCCTCGGGCCCGAACAGCAGGTCGAATGCAGTCATGGGCGCAGGCCGCGCCGCTGCCGCCTATTTGCCGCGGATGTTTTCCTGGAAGTAGCGCTTCTGGAGGGCGTCGAAGGTGCCGTCGGCGTCGGCCTCGGCGATGGCCTTGTTGAAGAGGTCTCGCAGGTCGGTGTCCTGCGGGCGGAAGGCGGCGCCGACGCCGGGACCGTGGATGTCGGGAACGCGGGCGACCTTGGTGACGATGCGGCAACAGCCGTTGCCACGCTTCTCGATGAAGGTGGAGGTGACGAGCTGGTCGCCGACGACGTAGTCGATGCGTCCGCTGGCAAGATCGAGGTTGGCTTCGTCCTGGGTGGGATACAGCTTGATGGTGCTCTGCGGATAAAGCTTCTCCAGGTAGTTGGCGTGGACGGTGCTGGACTGCGTGCCGATGGCCTTGCCCTTGAGGGCGGCGGGGGAGATGTCGTCGCCCTTGTTCGGGGTGTTGGTCGCGAAGACGGGGGAGAGGGCGTAGTACCAGTCGGAGAAGATGACCCGGCGGGCGCGGGCCGGGGTGATGTTCATGCTGGAGAAGATGACGTCGAACTTGTTGCCCAGCAGGGCGGGGATGATGCCGTCCCAGTCCTGGTTCTGGAAGCTGCAGGTGACCTTGACCTTGGCGCAGAGGGCCTTGGCGTAGTCGATCTCGAAGCCGACGATCTCGCCTGTGGGGGTGACGCTCTCGAAGGGCGCGAAGGTGGCGTCGGTGCCGATGCGGACGGTCGTCCACTCCTTTGCGGCGGCGCCATGGGCCAGGGTTGCAGCGAGTGCGACGAGGGCGGTGATGCGGGACAGGCGCATTGCGGTTTCCTTCGGGCCGTGGCGGGGCGGGACAGGCGGCGTGAGCCCCTTTGGGGTTTGCAACCGGGTCCCACGTAAGATCGCATCCTTATGGCGGCCCGGTGCGCAACAATGCAACGTGAAACAGCTGGAATAGTGACGATTCCATTACTCTGCGGTTCAGCCCCGTTGTTGCCGGAGAATATCCGGGTGCCTGTCGGGAGGGCCGGACATGCTCCGGGTCACTTGCCGGGTGACGGCTTGTTGCCTGGCAGCATTCGCTTCAACCCGTCGAGCGTGTGGGATGCCGACTGCGCCACCGGGTCTTCGGGCGAGTAGGAGGGGTTGATCGACACGGTGGCGAACCGCAGGACGTCCGGCGGACCGACCTTCGTCGCGAGCCCGGCGCCCTTCGTGCCCAGCTCGGGCCGGACGACGACGGTGCTGAGCAGCGCGCCCTCGACGTAGCGGGACTTGCCGACGCTTACGCCGCGCGCGGCCACCAGGCTGAGCGGGGAGACCTGCAGGCCGACCATCACGTCCAGCGGGCTGCGCCGGTCGGCCGTGGGAAGGGCGTTGGCGGTGATGATCGGTTTGGTGATGCGCGGGATGTTCACGATCAAGGCGTGATCGACATAGTAGTTCTTGTTGCCGACGTAGAGTTCGCCGAAGGCCAGGGCGACGCCGGCGGTGTATTGGAAGACGGCGGTCGGTCGGCCGTCGGTGATGTTGGCCCAGGGGGCGACCCCGCGCTGCCCGGGGACGTAGGCGGCGTTGAACTCGAACGGCTTCAAGCGGATGCCGAGGACGGCGCCGGCCTCCATCTTCCAGGCCTCCGGCGTGAACGGGACCTTGGCGCGGACGTAGTATTCGTCGACTCCCTTGGGGAAGTTGGTGATGCGATCGACCTGGTCCTGGGCCGGGGTGAGGCCCTTGTCGCCCGTGACGATGTGGCCGGCCTGGAGGCTGCCGGTCGCGGTGCCGATGAGCAGCGTCGTGGTGGCCAGCGCGGCGCCGGCGGTCATGGTGCCCTGTACGACCTTCAGCGCGCCGACCATCGGCGCGACGAGTTCTTTCCGAAGGGCGTAGTTCTGGTCCAGCGGCCGGCCGAAGGCCATGCCGGGGCTTCCGGCCCAGTAGGACATCGGGATGCCCGCGGGCGGCCCGTGCTTGAACGTGAGGGCGCCGTCCATTTTCAGGGTGGTCTCCATGCGCAGGGTGCCGGGGCTCAGGGGGCTGGTGGATCCGGTGCCGGGGTAGAGCGGGGCGGCGCCGTTGCGGGGGTTTTCCCCGGGCACGGCGCGATAGCGCGTGGCCTGGGGCGTGGCTTGCGTCGCGTAGCTGTTGGGCGAGGTGCCGATCCGGTCGATCTCGCCCGACGCCATGCGGGCGAGCGTGGCCTTGCCGGGGGCGGAGCGGGCCAGGGGGGTCCAGAGCGTGTCGGTCGCCGCCTCGACGACGGCCTGCTTCGCGGCGTCGACCTTGGCGCCCGCGGTTTCGAATCCGCGGTCGATGGCCTGCCTGGCGGCGGCCAGGCGCTGGCCGGGGCTGCGCTGCGCCGGGTCGAGGGCGGCGAGGCCTGCGTCGCTGGCGCGGAAACGGTAGGGCGCGGGATCGCGCGGCGCCGGTTGCAGGAGGGTGGCGGCGGGGTCGTCGATCGGCCGTGCGCCCTGGACGGTCCCGATCGATTGCGTCGGCGCGCCCGAGAGATAGAGGGTGTGGGGGTGTTCGGCGAGGCCGTCGGCGAGCTTTGGGCCGCCCGGGGTTGCAGCGCCCATCAGCACGGGGCGTCCGCCCGCGAAAGCCGCGGCGACGTCCCGCCACTGCTGCCGCCGGTCCTGCGGGAGGGCCTCGAAGGCGGCGCGGTCGAGGCCGAGGCGGGCCAGCATCTCGACCTCGTCATGGCCGCCCAGCGCGTCGGAGCTGACCCAGTCGATCCCGTGGGGCAGCAGCTTGGCCGCGGCGGCTGCGGAACCGGTCTGGATGACCAGGTGGGTCCCGCGGGCGGCGGCGGTGTCTTTCGCCGATCGCAGGATCGTTTCCGGCTCAGTGCCGCCCCAGGCCAGCAGGGCCGTGACGGGGTGCGCGGCGCCGCCGTGCCGCGTGCCGTCCGCCTGCGCGATCAGCCCGGCGTTCGTGACGGCCTCGCTGCCGTCCGCGCCCATCCGGGTGGCCGCCAGCACCGTCCGGCCGGGCGCCGACAACTCGGCCACGGGCAGGCGGAGCAGGCCGGCCGCCCCGTCCTGCACCCAGGCCGGCATGGCGGCGAAGGCGCCGGCATGGGTGCGGGTGACTTCCACCCGGCCCTCCCCGGCGGGCCGGACCGCGGCGGTGACGCTGTCGGCCGGCGCCCGGCCGTGCCGGCGGACCGCCGTGTCGAAGGCGAGGTCCGCGGTGCGGGCGGGCGGCAGGCGCGGAAGGTCGCCGGCGCCCGGGGCCTGGAGCGGGTTCATGGCGGCCTACCCTGCCGCGCTGGGGGGAGCGGCGCGGGTGTCGTCGCGGCGGTTCGCCAGTTGGCTGCCGGGGAGGCTGTAGATTTCGGCCTGACGCGGGGCGATGGGTTTCGGCTCCCAGCTTCCGTTCGCCGTGGGGGGTACGCCGCTGCGGCCGAAGGGGGCCGAGGCGAAGGAGGTGGTGGGTTCGGAGGTGCCGGGCTTGCCCTGGTTCGGGATGTAATAGGCCGGCAGGCGGGGGATGCGGACGGTTTCGCCCGGGGCGAGGCCGAGGTCGACCTTGCGGCCTTCCGGGTTGTCCAGGCCGAGCGCCTGACGAAGCCCGGCCTCGTCCACCTCCTTGTGGGGGCCGTTGGGCATGATGCGGCCCATCTGGGTCTCGGTGCCGACCGGGTGGTCGGCGGTGCGCGGCGTGCCGTCGCGGTTGCGCTCGAGGTTCAGCAGCCAGCCCAGGGCCGGGGTCTGGGAGACCTGGGTGCCGTCGACATGGAACTTCGGGACGAGGTTGCCCTCCGGGCCGACCTCGCGGCCGTAGGTCTTGGCGGCGGCGGTGACGGTGGATTTCTGCTCCGGCGTCAGGTCCTGCCAGGTCTTGCCGGCGAGTTCGGGGTGGAGAAGGGGGCGGGTGGTCTCGTTGTCGTGGCCGAGCGGATCGACGTAGGGGGTCTTGCCGATGACGATGGGCTTCACGAACTCCCCGAAGGTCTTGACGGCGGCCGTGAGGGCGGGGTCGGAGCCCGGGGGGGGCGTCACGTCGAGGGGGGTTCCGGGCGGCAGGCCGTATGCGTCGCGGATTTCGGTCGCGAGCGTCTCGTTCTGGGCGGACCGGCGGATGGGATCCTCGATATGGGTCGGCATCGACCAGTCGAGCTGGCCCTTCTGGCGGGACTGTGCGGCGCCGGGCTGCTCGTTGAGGGGGAAGGCGCTCATGAAGAAGAGGTGGGAGCCGACGTCGTTGGCGAAGGCCATCCGTTCCTCCTTGACCTGGACCCCGGCGCCCTTGCCGGCGGAGACGAGGTGCTGCTCGTAGAGGATGTTCTGGATGGAGCCGTCGGACTCGATGCCGTGGCCGCGGGCGGCGGCGCCCATGCCGAGGAGGGATTCGGTGCCGTCCTTCTGCAGTTCGGTGATCGCGAAGATCTCCTTGCCGGGCTGGCGGAAGACGGGGACGAGGTTCTCGGCGGTGTATTCGGGGTCCGGGTTGTTGGCGAGCATGAGGCCGGGGAGGCGGTCCTGGAGGGGCTTGGGCAGGGCGTCGAACTGGCCGCGATAGACGACCCGTTGCGTGACATCCGCGGGGTTCTTGGGATTGATCATGTCCACGACCTTCCGCTCCGGGACGTCGAAGGTCCGGCCGTCGATGCGGATCGGGCGCAGGGCCTGCTCGCCGGGCGGGAGCGGCCGGGTCGCGCTGCTTTGCGCGGGCAAGGCGGGGCGGGACAGGTCGGCCTGGGTGCGCATGGCGGCGTCGAACTGGCCGACCTCGACGAGGCCCGCCGTTTCCGTGAACTGCATGCGGTTGGGGGTGTTTCCGACGGGCGTCATCGCTCTCTCCTGCCTTCGCGACGGCCTGATCGCCGTCGATGGGCAATGTGCGCCGTGGGGCTGTCAAAAGGCTGACGTCGTGTAAGGATTCGATCATGTTTTTGATCGCGATGGGCAGTCCCGATCAAACGTTGCGCACGGCGCCAGAGGCGAAGAGGGCCTGGGCGACGCGGGGGAAGTATTCGGCGAGGATGCGGTCGCCGGGCTTGTGGCGGGCGCACATGGCGATGGCGAGGGCGTTGTCCCAGAAGAGCGGGGTGGCGGCGGCGCGGGCCTGGCGGACGAGGTCGGCGGGGGCGGTGTCGCGGACGCCGCGGCAGACGACGACGGGGAAGTCGGTCTCGCCCTTCTTGTAGCGCAGGCCCAGGGCTGCGTCGTCGCCGCCGATGATGATGGTGGCGCGGTCGAAGCCGAGCTGGACGCTGGTTGCGGCTTCCCGCCGGCGCTGGCGTTGGGCGCGGCGGACGAAGGGGTCGCCGTCCTGGTCCTTGCGCTCGCGCTTCTGCTCGGTGACGGACATCTTCATGTCGCGCTTGAACAGCCATTTCTGGAGGAGGAGGTCGGCGACGCCGGCGGCCAGGTAGACGGCGCAGGCGGTGGCGATGAGGGGTTGCAGCATCCCCGACGTGACCGGGCCGGTGCAGCGCGTGCCGCAGGATGGCAGGTGCACGAGCGAGACGGCGGAGGTGAGTGCCAGGCGGACGGCGACGGCCCCGAACAGCACCGCCTTGACGATGGACTTCAGCAGCTCGACCAGGGCCTTCATCGCGAAGAGGTTGCCGATGCCCTTGATGGGGTTGAGGGTTTCCAGCTTGGGCTTCAGCGGTTCCAGGACGAGCATGAACCCGCCGTTGACCAGCATGCTGCCGCCGACGACGGCGAGAAGCGTGAGCGCCAGGACGGGCGCGAGGACCTGGAACGCGAGGTGGCCGAGGTTCGTGGCGATCTGGCGCAGGGCCTCGTCGAAGGGCAGGGGGGCGCGGTCGGCGGCGACGGTGATGGTCGCGCGCAGACGCTCCATGATCCAGTCGGCGGAGCCGTAGAGGTAGGCGATGACGGCGACCCCCGCGAGGGCGGTGATGAGGTCGGGGGCCTTGGCGATCTGGCCTTTCTCCCGCGCGTCCCGCAGCTTCTTGGCGGAGGGCGGGAGGGTTTTCTCCTCGCTGCTGTCGCCGCTCATGGGGCGCCCGGCCCCGGCAGGAAGGCGCCGAGCATGGCCGGGGTGCGGCGCAGGAGGGCGAGCTGTCCGGCGATGCCGTCCATGAGGAAGACGCCGTAGACGAGCATGGCGCCGACGAAGACGAGGTTGCGCAGCGTGGCCGCGAGGTCGAACAGGCCGAGCTTCGGGACGGACTTGCCGACGAGGATGACGACGGCGTCGGCCATGAGCATGGCGAGCATGACGGGGGCGGCGCTGAGCACCATGGTGCGGCTGAAGCCGTCGATGAGGGCGAGGGCGGCGAGGGGTGCGCCCGGGGATACGGCCGGGACGAAGCGCAGGACGGGCCAGACGGCGAAGCTGGCATAGAGCGCCGACGCGACGACGCCGAGGCCCCCGGCCGCGACGAACAACGTGGTCGCCGTGGTGCCGATGAGGCCCGCCGTCGCGGACATCTGGCCGCCCGTGCCCGGGTCGTTGCCCCCGCTGGAGGGCGCGCTGCGCTGCGTGTCCAGCAGTTCGCCGGCGGCCTGCAGCGCCCAGAGCGGGAGGCCGAACAGGAGGCCGATGAGCACGCCGGCCAGGACCTCCTTCACGCCGAGGAAGCCGAGGCGGAGCATGCCCGGGCTTGCGGCCTGCAGCGCGGCCGTGAGCGGCTGGAGGTGGGGCAAGGCGAGGGCCAGGGCGAAGCCGGCGCGGATGGGGGTGCCGACGTCGGCGCGGGTGAAGACGGGGATGACGAGGGCGAGGCCCATGGGCCGGGCCATGCCGAGGGCGATGGCGGCGGCGGGGGCGAGCAGGTCCTCGAGCGCGATCGTGGCCATCGCCGCTATCGGGTGAGGGAGGCGAAGCTGTCGAGGACGTGGACCGTCTGCGCGACGAGGGGGGGGAACAGCACCGAGGCGCTGCCGGCGAGGACGGCGAGCACGGTCATGAGCTTGAAGATGAGCGGCAGGGACTGGTCCTGGATTTGGGTCGCGGCCTGGAGGATGCCGACGACGAGGCCGACGACGAGGGCGGCGAGCAGGGGCGGCCCCACGAGCAGCAGGAACAGCAGGAGAGCGGCGTTCAGGTGTTCGAGCAGGGCCGCCTGGGTCATGGCGGCTCAGACATAGCTGACGACCAGGCCGTGTAGCATGCGCGTCCACCCCTCGACCGTCACGAACAGGAACAGCTTGAGCGGGACGGCGATGGTGTTGGGCTGGACCTGGGACATGCCCATGGCCATGAGGATGGTGGTGATGACCAGGTCGATGGTGACGAAGGGGAGATAGAGGAGGAACCCGATCTCGAACCCCCGGCGCAGCTCGGCGGTCATGAAGGACGGGACGAGGATGGCGAGGTCGTCGGCGGTGGCGATGTCGCGCTGGTCCTCGGGCCAGAGGCGTTTGGCGGCGCTGAGGAAGAACTCGCGCTCCTGGCGGGCGGTGAAGCGGGCGAGGTTGGCCTTGAGCGGCTGGACCCCGCGCTCGGCGGCGTCGAACCAGTCCTGGACCTGGCGGTATTCGGACGGGCGTTCGGTCACGGCGGCGGAGACGCTGCGGGCGAGGGGCAGGCTGATGAAGCCGGTGAGCACGAGGGCGATGCCGTAGAGGACGATGTTGGGCGGGGCCTGCTGCACGCCGAGGGCGTTGCGGAGCAGGAACAGCACGATCGAGATCTTGGCGAAGGACGTCATCGTGACGACGGCGAGCGCCAGCATGCCGAGCGCGGTGGTGACCGCGAGGAGGCCCAGCAGGTTGGGCTCGGCGCCGCTCACGGGTCGGCGCCGTGGTTGATTCGTTCGAGCTGGATGGCGAGGGCGCCGCCGACCTGGACGATGCGGCCGCGGCCGATGCGGCGGCCGTTGGCCAGCACGTCGACCATGCCGTCGGGGCCGCTGCCGGTTTCGACGATGCTGCCGATGCCGAGGGATTCGATCTCGGCCAGGCTCGCCAGGCGGCGGCCCAGCTCGAAGACGAGGGTCACGCGCAGGGCGCGGACGTCGTCTTCCACGGGGTCTTCGAAGCCGTTTTCCACGCACCATCTCCCGACTGGGGTGCCCGCGGCCGGGCGGAACGACGTTTCGAGGGCGGCGCCCGTGTCGATGAGCCGGGCCGCGGCCATCAGGTGCTCGCCCGCGATGACGGCGACGCGGCCGTCGAGCAGGCCGGTCTCCTGCAGCAGGATGGCGTCGCCGGGGCGGAGGGCCATGACCTCCTGCAGGGTCAGTTCGGTGAGGCCGATGCGCAGGCAGACCTGGACCGGCAGTGCGCCCACGGCGTTGCGGACGCGCGGTGCCCGGTCCAGCAGCCCGGCCAGGGCGTCAAGGGCGAGCGGGCCGAGGTTCAGGCCGACGGAGAAGCGGGCGCGGCCGTGCTCGACCTCCATCGCAAGTTGGGGGGGCGGGCCATCGAGGGGGGGCATCGCGGTGGGGGCGGCGATGCGGACCGGGCGGGCGGATGCGGCTTCGAGCCAGGCGAGCGGGGCGTCGAGCATGGCTTCAAGCAGCAGGGCGGCGAGGTCGGGGTCGGGGGCGCCGGCGCCGGGCAGCAGCAGGGCCTGGGCGAGGGCTTCGGGCACGAAGGCGACCTGGTGCTCCTCGCCGAAGGTCCAGGCGAGGCGGATGCCGGCCGGGTCGGCGGGGGCGGGAAGGCAGATGCGGAGGCCGACCGGGCGGCCGTTGACGGGGATGGAGACGGTCGCGCGGCCGGCGGCGCGGTTGAGGACGGCGGCCAAAGCGGGGCTGATGGCGGGGGGGCGGAAGGCCGGGGCAGGGACGACGCCGTCGAGGCGGGCGAGCATGGTCATCGACAGGCGGTCCGGGCGGTCTGCGAGGCGCGGCGGTCGGCGATCTCGTCGTCGAGCTCGGTTTCATCCTGCTCGTCCCGGTAGGTGCGGTGCGCGGTTTCGACCCGGTCCAGCGTGCGCTGCCACTTCCGGGTCTGGCGGGCGCGCCGGGCGTGGAGCTGGCGGGCTTCGGCCAGACGATCACGGGCGTCGAGGCGGGCCTGGACGGCGTCGACGCGGTCGGTGGCGAGATTGACGGCGTGCTCGGCAAGCGCCTCCAGCTCGTCGCGGGCGGTCAGGATGCGGGCGGCCGTCTGCAGGCGGCCGCGCATCGCGTCGTGCAGCCCGGCCTCGTGCGCGTGGCGGTAGTCCTCGTGCCGAAGCTGGGTGTCGATGGCGTGCCGCTGCCGCTGCTCGGCCGTGTGGCAGGCGTGGATGGAGCGTTGCACCTCTCGCAACGCGCCCTGCTCCCGCGCCTGGCGGCAGCGCAGGAGGGCGCGGACCGGGATGGGGTTCACCCGACGAGCCGCGTCATCCATTCCAGCGTGTCCTCGTAGGGGGTGTGGTCGTCGGTGCCCTGGCGGAGGAATTCCTTGAGGGCGTCGATCTTTGCGACGGCCTCGTCGGTCAGGGGGTCGGCGCCGGGCTTGTACTCGCCGACCTGGATGAGGAAGTCGACCTCGGCATGGCGTGCCATCAGCTCGCGGAAGCGGCCGGCGGCGGCGCGGTGGGCGGGGCTGGTGACGGCGGGCATGACGCGGCTGCGGGAGGTGAGGACGTCGATGGCGGGGTAGTGGTTCTGTGCGGCGAGGGAGCGGGAGAGGATGATGTGGCCGTCGAGGATGCCGCGGGTTTCCTCGGCGATGGGGTCGCCGGTGCCGTCGCCTTCGACGAGGACGGCGTAGAAGGCGGTGATGGAGCCGACGGGGGCCGGGCCGGCGCGCTCCATGAGTTGCGGCAGGAGGGCGAAGACGGAGGGGGGGAAGCCGCGGCGGGTGGGGGGTTCGCCGGCGGAGAGGCCGATCTCGCGCCCGGCGCGGGCGAGGCGGGTGACGTTGTCGACGAACAGGAGGACGCGCATGCCCTGGTCGCGGAAGGCCTCGGCGATGCTGGTGGCGACGAGGGCGGCGCTGAGGCGTTCGGGGGCAGGGCGCTCGCTCGTGGCGACGACGACGACGGAGCGGGCGAGGCCTTCGGGGCCCAGGGCGCGCTCGACGAACTCGCGGACCTCGCGGCCGCGTTCGCCGACGAGGGCGATGACGGCGACGTCGGCGGCGGCGCCGCGGACGATCTGGGAGACGAGGGTGGACTTGCCGCCACCGGCCTCGCCGTAGATGCCGATGCGCTGGCCCTCGCCGCAGGTGAGCAGGCCGTCCATGACGCGGAGGCCGAGGGGCATAGGGGTTTCCACGAGGGCGCGGGAGAGGGCGGCCGGGGGATCGGCATGAAGGGGACGGACGGGGCCGGGGCCGAGGGGGCCGCGGCCGTCCATGGGCTGCCCGAGCGCGTCGACGACACGGCCGAAGAGGCGGGTGCCGACGGGCGTCTCGCGGTAGGTGCCGGTGGGGTGGACCTCGGTGCGGCCGGAGACGCCGCGAAGGTCGCCGATGGGGGTGAGGAGGGCCTCGTGGCCGGAGAGGCCGACGACCTCGGAGAGAAGGGTGAAGCCGGTCTCGTCGGTGAGGCGGCAGAGCTCGCCGACGCGGACGTTGGGGGCGATGGCGCGGATGATGGTGCCGGTGGCGGCGGTGACGCGGCCGTGCATGCGCTGGGCGGGGGTGGCCAGGGCGATGGTGCGGAGGCGTTGGAGGGCGAGGCGGGGCGGGGGGGCGGTCATGGCGGGGCTTCGGCCCAGCCCTTGGCGATGCCGTCCCGGATGGCGCGGAGCTGGGCCTCGATGCCGAGTTCGATGCTGCCGTGGTCGCAGTCGAAGACGCAGGTGCCCTGGGGCTGGTTGGCGAACGCCTCGACGGCGATGGCGGCGAGGCGGGGGTCGTCGGCGAGGGCGGCGCGGACGGCGGGCTCGTCGACAGGGGCGATGCGGAGGGTGGCGGCGCCTTTCCAGCTTCGCTGCGCGAGGGCGGTGCGGACGGCCTGCTGGAGCATCAGGGTGCGGTCGCCCTCGCCGAGGATGCGGTCGAGGATGGCGCCGACGAGGTCGGGGAGGGTGGCTTCGATCTCGGCGAGGGTTGCGCCTTCGCGGGCCGTCAGCTCGGCGAGGCGGGTGGCGATGTCGGCGGCTGCGGCGTCGACGCCTTCCTTGTAGCCGCGTTCCTGCTCGGCGCGGTGGGCGGCGGCGGCCTGGTCGAGGATTGCGGCGGCCTCGGCCTGCGCAGCGGCGAGGAGGCTGGCGGACTGCGTCCATAGGCCCAGCTCGTCGGCGCGGATGACGGGGCCGTGGGGGCGTTGCTGGAGGACGGCGCCGCTCATCGGGCGGCCTGGTCGGCGAGGTGGCGGGCGGCGGCGTGCATGAGGGGCAGGGCGCCGGGAGGGGGTGGGGGTGCGGGGGGTGCGGGGGGAAGGCGGGCCATGGCGAGGCGGCGGAGGCCGGGGGGGAGGGCGTCGATCCAGGCGGCGAGGCAGGTGCGGGCGGCTTCGGCGATGGCGGCCGGAAGATCGGTGGCGGAGGGCTGGGCCGGGGCGATGGCCAGGGCGGCGTGGGCCAGGGCGAAGGCCCGGACGGGGGCGCCGATGGCCTGGGTGAGGCGGTCGACCTCGGAGGCGGCGATGCGCTGGCGGATGGAGCGGGCGTGCCAGGCGGCGCCGGCGAGGGTGGCGGCGTGGAGGATCTCGGCGGCGGGGCGTGCGGCGAGGCGGGCGTCGGGGGTGGGTTCGAGGGGGCCATCGGGCCAGCCGAGACGGAGGGCCAAAAGCGCGAGAAGACGGGGTTGCACACGGTTGCATTCGAGGATGCACGCCTGTGTGTCGGGGTCGAGGCCGGGCCAGGCGGTGGACATCCAGCCGGGATGGATGACGGGGGTCATGCGGGGGTCTGGATGGCGAGGGCGGATCCGGTCCTGGAGCGGCGGCGGCGGAGCAGGAGGGTGCCGGCGCCGGCGCCGAGGACCGTGACGGTTCCGGCGGCGCCGAGGGCGAGGCCGAGGGGCATGGTGGCGACCCAGTCCTCGACCGAGAGGCCCGCGGGGGCCGGGTCGGGGAGGGGGGCGGGGGTGGCGACGGGGAGAAGGACGACGGTGACCTTGTCGTAGGAAAGGCCCTGGATGCTGTTGGCGACCAGGAGCTTGATCTGCGGGAGGATGTCTTCCATCGCCTGCCCGGCGTCGTGGCGGATGAAGACGGCCGCGGCGGCGGGGGCCTCTTCCTGGCGCAGGGGGTCGTTGTGCGGGAGGACGACGTGGACGCGGGCGGAACGGACGCCGTCGACCTGGCTGAGGGTGTGGGATAGCTCCTGGCTGAGGGCGTAGATGAAGCGGGCGCGCTCCTCGGTGGGGGATGCGATGAGGCCCTGCTGCTGGAAGACCTCGCCCATCGTGGCGAACTTCTGGCGGGGGAGCTGGTGGGCGCGGAGGATCTGGACGGCGTCGGCGAGGCGGACGCGGTCGACCTGGACGCTGTGGGTGCCGTCCTTGGCGGGGATGCGCGCGGTGTCGATGCCGTTTCGCATGAGGACGGCCATGATCTCGACGGCCTCGGCCTCGGCCAGGCGGGAGTAGAGGGTCTCCTTGCAGCCGGCGAGGAACAGGAGCGCGGCGAGCAGGAGGGCGCGGGCGGGGGTGCGCATGGTCAGCCGCTTTGCGTCAGGAGGGTCTTGGCGGTGCTGGTGGCCGTGCTGGCGACGGAGCGGCCGAGGTCGACCTCGATGACGAGGCCGAAGAGGCGGGCCTGGTGGCGCATGCTGTCGCCGAAGATCTGCTCGTAGCCCTGCTTGAGGCTGCCGAAGGGATCTGCGGCGGGGGCGGCGTCGGTCATGGTGGGGGAGAGGCCGGGTTGGCTGGCGAAGGCGACGCGGACGGGGGCGGCGCGGGCGGGGGCGGCGCGGGCGCTGCCGAGCTTCTGCAGATCCTGCAGTTTTCCGCCGAAGCGTTCGAGGGTGTCGAGGACGTCGTTGCCGAGGGTTGCGCCGGGGCGGCGGACGGCCTGGAGCGCGGCAGGTTGGGGCGTGGTGGGTTGGGGCGTGGTGGCGGTCGCTTGGGTGGGCGTGGCGGCGTCGTTTGCGGCAACGAGGAACCGGTCGAATGCGGCGGGGGCGGCCTGGGGCTTCGGGCCCTTGTCCTGGGCGGTGGAGATGGCGTGAGCGATCGACCCGAGAGCGGGTTCCAAGGCCATCGGGTTTCCTCCGTCATCGGCAGGGGCACGCTAGGTGGCCGATGCTTTCCGAAACCTGACGGGGTTGGCGGGGCCTGATTCGGACGTTGACAAGGGCGGGCCGGGGCCGGGTAGGGTCGAGGCATGCGTATCGCCCTCTGCCTGCTTTGCCTGGTGCTGCCGAGCCTGGTTCCCGGGCCGGTGCGGGGTGCGGAGCTTGCGCTGGGGGCCGAGCCGTATCGCTACACGGTGATCGACCAGGACCTGCGGACGGCGCTGCGAGAGTTCGGCGCGAACATGGGGGTGCGGATCGCGCTGAGCGATGCGGTGCAGGGGCGCATCCGGGGGCGGATGCCGCCGCTGGCGCCGCTGGATTTCCTGAACCGGGTGGCCGAGCTGTACGGGCTCGACTGGTACTACGACGGGTATATCGTTTCGGTTACCGGGCAGTCCGAGGGGACAAGCCGCGTGATCGCGACGCCCGGAGTCCGGTTCGACGAGTTGCGGGCGGGGCTGGAGGCGCTGGGGGTGCTGGACCGCCGGTATCTGGCGCGGCCGCAGACGCCGGGTTCGGACATGGTGCTGGTGGGGGGTCCGCCGCGGTATCTGGAGCTGATGGAGCAGACGGCGTCGTTGCTGGTGGCGCGGGCGCGCGGGCGGTCGCCGGCGCCGGCCGGGGCGTTGGTGGCGACGGAGGCGGCCCCGCCGCCGCCCGGACCGGCGGCGCCCGTGCGGCTGACGGGGCTTTCGATCTATCGGGCGGCGGCGGAGCAGCGGGTGGTTTTCCCGCAGCCCTGAGGCGCAAGGTTCGCGCAAGGTTGGGATGATAGGGTCGGCGGGCCTACGGGAGACCTGTCATGACACCCTCGTTCCTTCCTGCCGTCGTGCTGCCGCCGGTCGCGCCGGTCGCCCCGCCGCCGTCGGGGGCGTTCGAGCTGGCGTTGCGGGCGGAGGCGCATGGGGAAGCGCAGCGCGTGACGACGGCGGTCGCGCCGCCGCGGGAGGTGGACCACGCGACACGGTCGGAGGCGGCGGTGCAGCGGGTGGACGCGGTGCGGCAGGACCAGGTCGCGGTCGTGCTGCAGGACAGCCAGTTGAACCGGGTGTCGAACGTGGGAATGGAGTAGGGCGGCGACGCCGGGTCAGGCGACGACGACGGCGAGGCCCGCGGCGGTGAAGGCGTGGGCCAGGCGGGGCGGTGGCTCGGCCGAGGTCACGAGGGTGGTGAAGGCGCCCGGGGGGCCGACGCGCATCATGGCGGGTCGCAGGAGCTTCGAGGCGTCGGCGGCGAGGATGGCGGCGGCGGCGCCGCGCATGGCGGCGCGCTTGATGGCGATCTTCTCGGAATCGAAGCTCATCGGGGTCGCGTCCTGGTCGAAGCCGTCGCAGCCGATGACGGCGACGTCGACGCGGACGTCCATGAGCATCGACGCGGCCTGGGAGCCGACGATGGCGCAGTCGTCGCCGCGCATCTCGCCGCCGACGATCTGGATGGAGACGCGGGGGGCGTCGGCGAGGGCGAGGGCGGCGAAGAGGTTGGAGGTGACGACGCGCAGGCCCTGGTGGTTTCGTAGCGCCTCGGCGACCATGCGGGCGGTGGACCCGGCGTCGAGGAAGACGGAGGAGTTGGGGCCGATCATGCGGGCGAGGGCTGCGGCGATGCGGCGCTTGTCGTCGATGGTGTCGTCGAGCTTCGTGACGCGGGCAGGCCTGCTTGTCGTTTCGGCGAGGCCGGCGCCACCGTGGAAGCGTTGGAGGAGGCCGATCTCGCTCAGGCGGATGATGTCGCGGCGGACGGTCTGGGCGGAGGTGTCGAACTCCTCGGCCAGGGCCTCGATCGTGACGAAGCCCTGGTCGCGGACCCGCTCGACGATCTGGATCTGGCGTTTCGACAGGCCATCGAGGGCGCCATCGTCGGTCAGGGTGGGGATCTCGGGCAGGTCCGCATGCATGCTCTATTTCTACCGTGGTGGGTCACATACGCTCAAGCGATCGGAAGGTTACATGCCATTGTCGCTGCCGTTATCGTTGTTGGTGTAGAGCAGTGGGAGGGCGATCCGGTCGAGATCCTGCTCCTGCTCCTTGCTGGCGAGTTCGACCTTTTCGCCGCCCTTGGTCTGATCGGCGACGAAGAGGCGGTCGAGGCGGCCGTCGTCGCCGAGCGAGATCTGGAGGGTGCCGAGGGCCGGGGGTGTGTAGCGCGGGCCGTTGGCGACCTTGATCGGGTCGGCACCGAGGAAGTTCGAGAAGGCGATGTCCTGATCGCCGCGGGCCACGTGGACGTCGGCGATGGTGGCGACGCCCCCGTTGAGTGCGGTGGGATCGATGGTGACGTCGGTGTTGTCCTTGAGGTGGATGACCAGGGCCTCGCGCTGGAAGCCGGCGCGGTCGCCGTCGCTGGTGAGAAGATGGGGGTCTCCGAAGGCCTTGGCCCAGGTGTTGGTGGTCTTGTCGTAGATGTTGACGGTGCCGGCTTCGTCCTTGGAGGCGCTGATGGTGTAGCGGCCGGTGTCGACGGTGTTGCCATCGAGCTTCAGGGCGGGCGGGGCCGGGGGCGCCGGGGGCGCGGGCTCCGGTGTGGGAGTGGGGGTTGGTTGGGGCTTCGGGGCGCTGCTGCGCAGCAGGTCGATGAGGTTGGCGATGGCGGCGGAGTCGAAGACGGCCTTGTCCTGCGTGCCGGTCGACGTGCGCTCGTTCAGGAGCATGTGGTCGAGCTCCGACGTATCGACGCGGGCTTGGGGGGACGGGGTAGACGTGATGGTGCCAGACATCGCACAGCCTCCTTGTTCGAGGTCGACGCTAGGGTGGGCAGCTTTCGGGAAGCTGACGGCGAGTGGGCGAGCGGGCTGTCAGGTGTTTTACACGGCGTCAGCATCCGGTCAGGCGGCCGGGCGCAGCATAGGGGATCACATCCACTCCCGGAGGATCTCATGCCCATCTCGTTGCCGCCGCCGCCGCCCGTCCAGTCCGCCGCCCCGTTGAGCGGCACGACGCCGCGGGGGCTTGAGGATTGGAAGAACGCGGTGAGGAGCGCGCCGGGGCTGGAGCCGACGAAGATCGGGGCGGAGAAGGCCGCACCGTCTCCGGCGCCGACGGTGCCGTTGCTGACCGAGATCGCGAACACGCGGGACGGGCGGGACCCCGACCGGCCGCTGGGGCGGAACCTGAGCGTGTCGACGCCGGTGCCGGTGGACAGCCCGGTGGTTCCCGGGGGCAAGGTGACGACGCGGTTCGGGAACGTCGACCAGGGAATTGCGGCGGACGATCCCGGCAACTCGCCGCAGATCGACGTGCGGGTGTTCGATCGGGATGGCGGTGCTGCGGCGGCGCTGCGGGTGAGGCGGGACACGGGGACCGTGAGCGGGTCCGTGCGTGCGAGTGACGGCAGGACGGAGCTGGTGGTGGGCGGGACGGCCAATCCGCAGGACGCGTCGCTGAGCAAGGTGCAGGCGACGCTGTACCGGGACGCGCTGGGCGTTCGGGTCCAGCTCGACAATCCCGGGGGCGGGCGGACGGCGACGGGGGCGGTCGGGGCGGAGGGTGCGCGGGTGGAGCTTATCGCGACGCAAGGGGGGACGCTGTACCCGTCCGGGTCTTCGTTGCAGAAGGGGGTGGAGGCGTATGTGTTCCATGCCGAGCGGGGCGTGCCGGGTTCGTTGGCCGGGTCGGTCTCGAACGGCGCCGGGCTTCGGTTGAACGACATCCAGATCAGCCCGAAGGGTGCGGTGCCGGTCACGGGCGCGGCGACGCTGGAGGTCGGGGACCAGGTGACGACGACGCGCAAGGGCCAGCGGACGGAGGGGCTGGTGGTGACCGCGGATGCGGATCTGCGGATCGGGAAGGCGGGCGGCGTGCAGGGGATCTTGCAGCCGTTCGTGACGTATTCACCATCGAGCGACACCCCGGTCAGCGGCGGGGTGTTCGGCGGGGTGACGATCCAGCTCAAATGACGGGTCGCGGCTGGAGTGGCCGAGGCGGTAGCCGATGCCGCGGACGGTCTGGATGGCGACGTTGGCGTCGGCGTCGAGAAGGCGGCGGCGGATGCGGCTGACGCCGACCTCGATGGAGTTGGGGGCGACCTCGTCGTCCATGCCGTAGAGGTTCGCCTCGAGCTGCATGCGGGGGACGACGCGGGTGAAGCGCCGCATGAGCTGTTCGAGGAGGCTGACCTCGCGGCGGGGGACGTTGATGCGGCGGCCGGCGACCCAGACCTCCCTAGTTTCGGGGTCGAGCGTCGCGTTGCCGGCGGCGAGGGTCTGGCGGTCGATGAGCGGCGGGCGCCGGAGTACGGCGCGGAGGCGTGCGACGAGCTCCCTTGCGACGATCGGGGCGCGGAAGCAGTCGTCGGCACCGGCCTCAAAGGCGGCGATGCGGTCCAGCGCGGTGTCGGTTTCGAGCTGGACGAGGATGGGGGTCGAGAGCATGGCCCGGCGGTGCCGCATGATCCAGGGAGCCGCCGCGCCCGGGATGGCGTTCCCGACGAAGATGGCGGCGTAGGGACAGGAGCAGAGAGCCTCGTCGGCATCCTCGGGGGTTGCGACGTGGTCGGCGACGAATCCCGCGGTTTTCACGGCGGCGAGCAGGTGCGTATCCAGACTCACGCGGCAGGCCAGGAACAATATACGCATTATTGATGCCTCACTGTTGTACAGCTCGCAACCTCGTGGGCGTTGATACAGGATTGGTCATTTCCTGCGGCAGAATTCCTTATCGTGAAAACATTGGTATTTTGTGATTTTGTTCGCAAGACTGTTGTTTCTGCTTGGACGCTAAACACCGCTTGGCATGAATGGAAATCGTAGATTCGTATGCTGTGCATCAACTCCGGAAATCCGTTCTCCGATCAAACCGGATAACGTCCGGCCTTCGGGGGCCTCCGGGGAGATGGATGGGGCGGGCACGTCAGCATCAGGACAGGATGGTGGGATAGAAGGGCATGGTCCTGGCTCGCGGTGCATCTGCAGCGGGCGGACGCGACGGAGGTCTTCATGGGCACGGTCACTTCGATCCAGGCGGGGGGGCAGACCGGAGCAGGGTCAGGAACGGGGAATGCCGTTCCGGCCGGGTCGTTCGACCTGGGTCATGAGATCATGAAGGCCGGGCAGCAGGCGGGTGCGGCGGTGTCGGGCGCGGTGGGGTCGGTGCTGGATTTCGCGTCGGTTGTGGCGCCGATCGTGAGCGTCGCGGCGCTGGTGTTTCCGCCTTTGGCGCCGGTGGCGGCGACCCTGGGCGTGCTGGGGGCGGCGCGGCAGTTCGCGAAGGGGGATGTTCTGGGCGGGTTGCAGAACCTGGCTTCGGCCATTCCCGGGCAGGGGCTGGTGGTGAATGCCATCCGGATCACGGGCCGTGCGGCGGGCAGCGTTCAGGAGCTGGGCGCGGCGGGGGATGCGGCACGGCGGGGCGACGTGCTGGGCGCGGTCGCGAACGTGGCGGCGGTGGTGGGCACGGTGGCGGGGGTGCAGGGAAACACGCAGGTGGCGGCGGTGGCGACGCGGGTGACGCAGACGGCGTTCGGGCTGCGGACGGCCGGGATCGCGGTCGACAATGCCAAGTATGCGGCGGGGCGGGGCGACACGTTGAGCGCGGTGTCGTCGCTGGCGCAGGCGGCCGGGTCGGTGGCGGGCGGGGTCGGCCAGGGGCGCGTCGCGCAGGCGCTGAACGGCGTGAGCGGCGGGTTTTCGGTGCTGCGGGATGCGCAGGTGGCTTCGGCGCAGGGGCGGCCGTTGCAGTCGTTCAGCGAGGTGGCGAGCGCGGTGGCGCAGGTGGCCGGCGGGTTGGGGAACGAGAAGGTGCGCAGTGTCGCGTCCCGCGTTTCGGACGTCACGGGATATGCCGCGGCGGCGCAGGCGCAGGTCGGGCGTGGTGACACGCTGAGCGGGGCGGCGACGCTGCTGCAGGGCGCGGGGTCAGTCGCGGGGCAGTTCGGGCACACGAAGGTGCATGGCGCCTTTGCGGGGACCAGCAACGCGCTGCAGGTGCTGCGGGACAGCCAGGTGGCGTTGGCACAGGGCCGACCGCTCAGTGCCGTCAGCTTCGGCGCCGATGCGCTGGCGCATGTGGCCGGCGGGTTCGGGAAGACCGGGCTGCGGGACGTGGCGCAGCAGGTCGCGAACGTGACGGGGTATGGGAGCACGGCGCAGGCGTATTTCGGCCGTGGCGACACGTTGACCGGGGCGGCGACGCTGCTGCAGGGGGCCGGGTATGTGGCCGGGCAGACGGGACGGACCGGGGTGCAGGGCGCCCTGGCCGGGACGAGCAATGCATTGCAGGTGCTGCGCGAGGCGCAGGTGGCGCAGGCGCAGGGGCGGCACATCGGCGCATTGAGCTTCGGCGCGGACGCGGTCGCGCACGTGGCCGGGGGATTCGGGCAGACCGGGGTGCGGAATGCGGCGCAGCGGGTCGCGAACGTCACGGGTTATGCGAGCACGGCGGAGGCGCATTTCGGTCGTGGCGATACGCTGACCGGAGCGGCGACGCTGGTGCAGGGGGCGGGGTATGTCGCCGGGCAGATGGGCCAGGCGGGGGTTCACGGCGCGTTGTCGGGGACGAGCAACGCGTTGCAGGTGCTGCGGGAAGGCCAGGTGGCGCTGGCGCAGGGGCGGCAGATCAGCGCCGTGAGCTTCGGCGCCGATGCGCTGGCGCATGTGGCTGGCGGGTTCGGGAATGCCGGGTTGCGGGATGCGGTGCAGAAGGTCGCCAACGTGACGGGGTATGCGGGCGTGGCGGAGGCGCATCTGGGACGGGGCGACACGTTGACCGCGGCCGCGACGATTGCGGAGGGCGCCGGTTATGTGGCCGGGCAGACGGGACAGGTGGCGGTGAAGCGGTTCGCCGCGGGCGTCAGCAACGGCTTCGCGACCGCGCGGGAGGTTCAGGTCGCGGGGGCGCGGGGGGACGTGCAGTCGGTGGCCGCGGGGACGGTTCGGATCGCGGGGATCGGGGCCGGGCTGGTGGGGCTGGGTTCGGCGGAGGCGCGGGCGCAGTCGCTGGCGCGGGGGTTCGACGCGCTGCAGAACGTGAACGCGGGCGGGTCGCGCGGGCGGACGTCGGACATTCCGGGGCAGATCGCCGCGGCGTCGACGGCCCTGCGGCGGGCGGTGGCATGATGACGGGTCATCCCGAGGCTGGCATGGTGTGGATGCCGTGCCGGGCGTCGCGTCGGGCGACCGTGCGTCCGAGGTTCAGCTTGTCGGCGATTGGGGTCACCGTGCGATGAAGATGCCTGTATCCAGCAGCCTGGCGACCGGAGCGGGGCTTGGGTTGCCGGATGTCCGGGACGTGGGCGCCGAGCGGCCGGGTGCGGTGCCCGGGGCGTTCGGAGAACTCGTGAGCCGGCAGGGGACGGCCGATCCGGTGCTGGGCCGGGTGCGGCTGCCGGTGATCGCGGGTTCCGTCGACGGGATGAGTGCGGCGGACCGGGCGCAATCGACGGCGGCGCTGGGCTCGGCGCAGGGGCTGCTGCGGCAGGTGCAGGCCGGGGAGCCGGCGGCGGCGGTCTCGGCGGCGGCGACGGCGGTGTTCGAGCGCCTGCAGGGCAGTCCGCTGAGCCGGGGCGACGCGAACGAGATCGGCGCGAGCCTGCGCGGGGCGCGCGATGTGCTGCTGCAGTCGCCGGCGTATGCGCAGGGCCTGGTGATCCCGGAGGAGCAGTCGGTGGCGGAGGGGCAGATCGCCCGCAGCCTCGACCTGGTCGACACGGCGTTGCGGGCGCCGCGCGCGTGAGGCGGGCGGGCCGGCCCCGGCGGCGGCGGTAGGCGTCGGGCGGTGTCGGACGGTCCGGGCGGGGCGGGCGGACGGGCGCTGACGCTGCCGGGGCACGAGGCTTTGCTGGATGCGGCGCCGGCGCCAGGGGATGCGGGACGGGAGGCCGGGATCGACGTGCTGTTCGCCGGCGGCGGGGCGCGGTGGGCGGGCATGTCGATCGCGGTGTATCAGCGGCCGGCGGGCGGGGGGTGGCAGATCCGGTTGCGGGATTTGTCGAGCGGGCATGACGCGCTTGTGGATGTCCGGAAGAAGGCGACCTCGGCCACCGAGGTGCGGCGGGACGCGGTGCTGGTGCAGCGGCTGCGGGTGGCGCTGGCGGGATTGGGCCGGGGCGGAGCGTCGGCGGAGGCGGAGGCGGAGACACCGCTGGAACCATGGGTGATGTCGATGCTGCGGGTGCGGGAGGATGGGGCGTGGCCGGAGCTCGAGCTGGGTCCCCGGGGTGCGCGGGACGGTGACGGGGCGGTGACGGCCCCGATCCCGGCCCTGTTCCATTCCGAGATTCCGGCGTTGGCGACGGGGCGGTGGCGGCCTGCACCTGGACCTGGGGCGGCGCCGGCGGCGCCGGCGACGCCGGTTCGGCGGGCGGAGGGTCGGTCCTCGCCTGGCGCCTTCGTTTCCGGAGGGGTGGAGGCGGATGGATTGGTGCCGCCTGTGCCTGGCGTGCGGGGGCCGGCTGTGGTGGCGGGGCGGGCCGCGCTGGTCGTCGGGCCGGGGGCGGGGCGGGGCGGGGCGCCGGTCGCCGACGAGACTGGGGTCGCGGCGGCTTCGGTGTCGGGCGGCTCGGTCGTGGCGGCAGGGCGGCCGGAGCGTCGATCCCTCCCCGGCGCGTCCGTCTCCCGGGACCCGGGGCGGGTGCGGGCGGCGCAGGGGGGGCCGACGGCAGGGACGGGGCGGGGGGCCGAGACGGGGGTGGAGGGCGGGACGGACATGCTGCCGCCGGCGATGCGGCCGGATCTGCCGCGGGTGTCGGGACCGGGGGTGGGCGGACCCGACCGGGACGGCACGGAGGCGGCGCCCGGAGCCGGGCAGGACCCGGCGCGACGGGGACTGCCGGCGCCGGGCCGGCGTGGCGAGGCTGAGGTCGGAGAGGGGGGTGGCGGGGATGACGCGCGGAACGACGGGGATGGGGAGGAGCGGGGCAGCGAGGGCGGCGACGGTGGGGGGATCGAGTCCGGGGTGCGGCGGCTGCTGACGGGGGCCGCGGCGGCGGCCCTGGTGGAGGCGGCGGCAGGACGGGCGCAGGGGCTGCTGCAGGGGGGCTGGCCGAGCGAGCGGCAGGCGGCCTGGGCGGGCGCCGGGCTGCTGGAGCAGGTCGATGCGGCGGGGAGGGCCGAGGGGGTGGCGGTGGAGGCCGCGCTGTCGATCGTGCGAGGGGCGGCGGGGCGATTCGTGCTGGCGGGACTGACGGCGGGGGAGCCGGAGGGGGTGGGGGCCGCGGTGGTCGCGGTGATGCGGCTGCGGCCGCAGCGGGCGCTGGATCCGGAGATGGCGACGCTGTGGGGGCCGGCGTTGGTGGAGGCGGACGCGTTGCGGCGTTGGATGGCGGCCGGGGCGGAGTCTCTGCGGCGGTCCTATGCGGTGGAGCGGTGCTTCACGGCGGATGGCCCGTCGACGCTGGTGACGTGCCTGGAGGCGCGCGGGGCGCGGCTGGGGCTGCGGTATGTGGCGTTGCCGGGGCAGCGGCGGCGGTGCCCGGTGCCGATCAACCTGCGCGGGCGGGATGCGTGGGGGCGGGCACGGAGCTGGTTGCCGGACGCGGCGATCGTGCTGGATTCCGATGGCTTGAACGAGGAGGCAGGCGATGGGCTGGGGTGACGGGTATCCGACGGGTTCGGATTATACGTACGGGTATTTCCGGCCGCTGAACCCGGTGTTCGCCCGGTTCGTGCTGACGGTCGCGGGGGTCGCTGCGCCGAAGATCCGGACGGCGTGTGAGCTGGGGTACGGGCAGGGGGTTTCGGTGGCGCTGCATGCCGCGGCGTCCGATGTCGCCTGGTGGGGGACGGATTTCATGCCGGGGCAGGCGGCGCATGCGCGGGCGCTTGTGAGCGACGGGGTAAGCGATGGGGCGGGGGGGCCGGTGCTGGAGGAGCAGAGCTTCGTGGAGTTCTGCGGGCGGGACGATTTGCCGATGTTCGATTTCGTGTGCGCGCACGGGATCTGGAGCTGGGTTTCCGAGAAGAACCGGGGGGTGATCGTCGATTTCCTGCGCCGGAAGTTGCGGCCGGGGGGGGTGTTCCATGTGAGCCACAACACGGAGGTGGGGTGGGCCGGGCTGCGGCCGTTCCGGGAGCTGTTGCTGCGGCATACGGAGGTGGAGAGTGCGGCGTCGGCCGATCCGGTCGCGGCGCTGCGGGATGCGGCGGGGTTCGCACAGCGGGTGCTGGGCGCGCAGTCGGTGTATGCGCGGCAGAATCCGCTGGCGGTGGCGGCGGTCGACGGGCTGGCGGATGCGGTGGGGGTCTACCACACGCACGAGTATCTGGGGTCGCATTGGGCGCCGATGAACGTGGCGGACGTGGAGGCGGCGCTGGGGGAGGCGAAGCTGGGGTACGGGTGCTCGGCGCGGGTGCTGGACCAGGTGGAGACGCTGGCGCTGCTGCCGGAGCATCGGGCGGTGATGCGCGGGGTGCGGGATGCGGGGCTGCGGGAGACGGTGCGGGAGGTGCTGTGCGGGACGCGGTTCCGGCGGGATTACTGGGTGAAGGGGGTTCGGCGGCTGGGGGCCGCGGAGCATTCCGAGGCGGTGGCGGCGCTGCGGGTGGCGCTGGAAGTGGCGCCGGATGATGTGACGGAGGTGTGGGCGGACACCCATGTCGGGCGGGTGGCGCTGCCGGTGGCGGCGTTCCGGCCGGTGCTGGAGGCGCTGGGCGACTTCGGGGCGCATGGGCTGGGCGCGCTGGCCGAGGCGGTGGCGGGTGCCGGGATGTCGGCCGAGGACGTGCTGCAATCCGTGCTGGTGCTGGTGGATCTGGGGATCGTGCAGCCTGCGCAGGATGCCGGGGCGGCGGCGGCGGCGGAACCGGGCGTTGCGGCGCTGAACGGGCGGCTGCTGGAGCGGGCGCGGCTGGGGGGGGAGATCGGGTATCTGGCGAGTGCGGTGACGGGCGGGGGGACGGAGGTGCCGCGGGTGCAGCAGTTGATGCTGCTGGCGGAGCGGGAGGGGGCGGATGCGGCGGAGCAGGCGGCGTATGCGGCTTCGGTGATGGGGGTGGCCGGGGTTGGGGGCGCCCCGGGTGCGGGGCGGCGGGAGGTGCTTCGTCGGCAGGGGGTGGCGTAAGGCGGGGTGCGTAAGGCGGGGTGACAGCCTGCGGACAGGTTGGCGGCGCAGGCTGTGATGGAGGCCGTTTGCGGTGGACGGGCCGGGTCGGGAGGCGGGAGCGGACATGGGTCTTATCGGGGCCGGCTTCTCGCCGACGGTCGATCTGGTGACGCAGGGGGGCGATGCGGCGCTTTCAGCGCAGGAGCTGCACTCGCTGCTGGGCGAATTGGACCGGGCGGGGGTTGCGGCGGCGGTGAATGCGGCGCCGGTGGAGGCGCCGGGGCCGATCCGGGAGATCCCGATCGCGGATATCGTGGCGGCGCTGCCGACGACGATTGTGCTGGCGCCGGCGCCGGTTTCGTTGGGCGTGGCGGGGGAGACGGGCGTGACGCCGGGCGAGCCGGTTGCGGCGGCGGTGCCGGCGCCTGTGTCTGGGCCGGTATCGGGGCCGGTGTCTGGGCCGGTGCCCGTCGTTGAGCCGGTGACGCTGCCGGCTTCCGTGGTTGTCGCGGGGGTGCCGGGGGAGATGCCGATGCCCGGGGTTGCCGAGTTGCTGGGCGGGGCGACGATCGGGTCATTGCTGCAGGCTGCGGCAGGGGCTTCGGGGGGCCCATCGGACGCGGCGCTGGGGCAGGCTGCGGCCTTGCTGGCGGCGGCGACGGCGAATGCCTCGGTGGTTGCCGAGGGGGGGGCCGGGATGACGCGGGACGACGCCGTGAATTCGTGGATGCGGGCATTCCGGCAGACGCATTCGGCCTGGGTGATGATCCTTTCGGCGCATCGGGCGGCGGGTCGGGCGCGGGAGGGTGAGGGTGAGGGTGGGCCTCCGCTGCCGCCGGGCGAGGGGGTTGGCGGCGCGGACCCGGTCGCGGTGCCGACGGCGCCTGCCGCCCGGGACGAGGGGGAGACGATCGACAAGGCCACAAGCGTCGTGGCGGAGGCGGCGGTGCGGCGGCGGCATGGGCGGCACGGGCGGGTGGCGAAGGCGGCACTGGCGCTGACGCTTTATACGAACAACCGGACGTTCGAGCAGCTGCAGGGCTCATTCAAGGCTGCCGCGACGGTGAACTCGGCGGGGCGGGTGGACGCGGGGGCGCTGCGGCGGGTGCGGCAGCGGGAGGAGGAGGTGCAGGCGGCGGACCTGGCGGACGACGCGCGGGCGGCGGCCGTCAGCGCGGCGCTTGCGGCGCGGGGGGGCTGACGCTGCGCCAGGCGGCGACGGGAAGGGCGGCGCGCTGGGAGTCCGGGTTGGAGGCGGCGGTGTTGCCGAGGAGGTCGGCGGGGTCGGATGTCTCGGCGGCGACATTGGCGAGGGTCGCGCAGCCGAAGCCGGGGCGGGTGGGGTTGTCGCCGAAGCCCGCGGCCTCGAGGTCGAGCGGGGGGCAGGGGGGAACGGTGGCGAGGTAGCGCTCGGCGAGGAGGGTACCCGGGGGGGCGCCGGTGCGGATCTTGCGGGGGCGGACGCCGGCCACGATCAGGGCGTCGCGCAGGGATGCCGCGTGGCCGGGAAGGGCGACGTGGAGCGCGTCCATGCGGCCGGCGACGAAGGCGTCCAGGGCGGCGATCAGGACCTGGGTGCGGCGCGGGTCGATGGGGAAGCTGCGGGTGACGCGGCTGACGGTGATCTCGGCCGGGAGTGGCGGCGGGGGCGGGGCAAGCGCCTGGGGCGCGCAACCGGCCAGGAGCAGAACGAGGAGGGACGGGCGGGTCATTCCAGGAGGAACCCGGCGTCGCCGATGAAGCGGGCGGTGCCCATGCGTTCCAGGGCGGCCTGTCCGGCGGGGGATTGGCTGAGGCGGGCGCGAAGGATGCGCTCGACGTCGGAAGGGGGGCCGGTGGTGTCGGTGGGGAGGCGGAGGGCACCAGGTCCGGCGACGGGGCGGACGAGGGTGGGGGTGACGATGATGACCAGCTCGGTCTCGTCGCGCTGGAAGCGGCTGGAGCGGAAGAGCGTGCCGAGGATGGGGATGTCGCCGAGGATGGGGATGCGGGAGGCCTGGGTGGACATGTTGTTCTGGAGGAGTCCGCCGATGGCGAAGGACTGGCCGCTGCCCAGCTCGATGGTGGTTTCGGCCCGGCGGACGGTGAGGGCGGGGATGGCGAAGCCGTTGGCGTTGATGGCGCCGGAGCTGCTGTCGGTGGACAGGGCGCTGACCTCGGGGGTGACGTGGATGCTGATGAGGTCGTCGTTGATGACGACGGGGCGGAACTCGAGCCCCACGCCGAAGCGGCGGTATTCGATGGATATGTTGTTGAGGCCCTGGCCGATGGGGACCGGGAACTCGCCGCCGGCGAGGAACTTGGCGGTTTCGCCGGAAGCGGCGAGGAGGGTCGGTTCGGCGAGGACCTGGACGAGGCCCTCGGTCGCGAGGGCGTCGATCACGCCGGTGATGTTGGTGCCGCCGGAGCGGACGGCGCCGAAGAGGGAGGAGGCGCCGGAGGCGGAACGGGCGACGTTGCCGGCGGTGTCGAGGGCTGCGCGTCCGCTGAGGAGGCCGAAGGCGAAGTTTCCGGAGGAGCCGACGGCGGCCCAGTTGATTCCCAGTTCCTTGGCGACGGAGCGGGTGACCTCGGCCACGCGGACGCGGAGGCGGACCTGGACGGTTCCGGTGACGACCATGTTGTCGACGACGGACTGGCCGTCCGCCAGGTAGCGGGCGGCGATGGCGCGGACGCGTTCGGCGACCTTGGGGGAGGGGACGGTGCCGCTGAGGACGGCGCCGGCGGGGGTGAAGGCGAGGCGGACGGGGTAGTTTCCGACCTCGGCGCGGATCAGCTCGCGCATTTCCGCGTCGCTGATGGAGACCATGATGCGCCAGCTTGCGATCTGCGCGCCGTCGGCATCGAGGGCGAAGAGGGTGGTGCGGCCGGGCTTCTTGCCGAAGACGAAGATCTGGGTGGGGGAGGGGGTGGCGACGTCGGCGATGGATGGGTCGGCCAGGAGGACGTTGGCGGGGGCGCGGGGGAGGCGGAGGAGGCGGCCCTCGGCGGTGGAGAGGCGCAGGGGTTCCGCGGCCGGGGTGGGCTGGGCGCGGGCCGGGAGGGCGGCGAGGAGGAGGAGGATCAGGAGGTTTCGCATGGTCATGCCCTCAGGGCTTCGGCCGTGGCGTCGGCGTCGACGGCGTCGGCGGGTTCGATCATGTAGCCGATGCCGCGGATGGTGCGGATGGCGACGGTGGCGCCGGCGGTGGCGAGGTGTCGGCGGACGCGGCTGATGCGGACCTCGATGGAGTTGGGGGCGACGTCCTCGGTCATGCCGTAGAGGTTGCCCTCGAGCATGGCGCGGGGGACGACGCGTCCGCCGCGGGACATGAGGTGTTCGAGCAGGTCCAGCTCGCGGCGGGGAATTGCGACGGAGCGGGCGTTGACGAAGACCTGGCGGGCGGCGGTATCGAGGCGGACGTTGCCGACCTCGAGCGTGGTGACGGCGATCGCGGCGGGGCGGCGGAGGACGGCGCGGAGGCGGGAGAGGACCTCGCGGCCCTGGGCGGTGCGGACGATGCAGTCGTCGGCCCCGGCGTCGAGGGTGCGGATGCGGTCCTCGACCTCGTCATGGGTGGTGACGATGATGACGGGGAGGGCCATGCCGCGGGCGCGCTGGCGGGCGAGCCAGGTGATGGCGCAGCCGTCGGAGAGGCGGCGGGAGAGGAGGATGCCGTTATAGAGGATACCGTTCTGCGGTGCGCTCGCGAGGGCCTCGGCGGCGTCGGCGAGGGTGTCGAACTGGTCGAAGGTCAATCCGTTGGCGGTGAGGACGGCCATGGTCTGGCCGCCCACCATGTCGGCGCTGCGAACGAGGAGGAGGCGCATCGCGGGCGGACCGGGTCAGAGGTCCCGCCCGCGGGGCGGGGCGGTGGGGGTGGGGGTGGCGACGCCGAGGAGGCGGCCGACGGTGTCGAGGGTTTCGATCTCGCGGCGCGATTGGGCGGGATCGGCGCCGGAGGGCGGTTGCGGGCGGGCCTGGGCGGCTTCCTGGCGGCGGCCGGCGAGGGCGAGGGCGAGGGCGAGGTTCTGCCGGGTGCGGGGGCCGACGTCGGGGAGCTGGGCGAGGGTGGAGAGGACCTGGACGCCTTCGGCGGCGTGGCCGTCGAGGGCGAGGGAGAGGCCGAGATTGTTGCGGGCGGCGCGGTTGGCCGGGTCGATGGCGAGGGCGGCGGTGTAGCGGGCCTGGGCCTCGGCGTGGCGGCCGAGCTGGTCGAGGGCGACGCCGCTGCCGACGAGGGCGGCGACGTTGGCGGCATCGATGGCGAGGGCACGGGCGAAGGCGTCGAGGGCCGCGACGGGCCGGGTGGCGAGGAGTTCGCTTTGTCCGGTGCCGACGTGGGGCCTGGGGTCGCGGGTGGCGAGGCGGGCGGCCTTGGCGAAGGTGAGGCCGGCGTTCGTGGGGTCGCCGAGGCGGAGCTGGGACTGGCCGAGGCCGAGCTGGGGTTCGAGCCAATCGGGTCGGCTGGTGGCGGCGCTGCGGAAGAGGGCGGCGGCGTTGGCGTCGTCGCCGTCGCGGTGGGCGGCCTCGGCGACGCGGAGGATGGCTTCCGACTGGGCGGTGCCGGAGAGGTGGAAGCCGGTTCCGCAGGCGGCGAGCAGGAGGGGGAGGAGGAGGAGGCCGGCCCGGCGCTTCGACCAGCCCCCGGTCCCTCCCGTTTCAGGGAAGGCGGACGTGTTCCGGGGGGTCATGCTGCGCCCTCGAGCTGTTCGGCCTGGTCGGGCTGGTCGTTGGCGGGGGTCGCCGGGGCGGCGAGGCCGATGGAGCCGAGGGGCTGGACGGGGAAGTCGGCGGAGAGGTCCTGGTAGGAGAGGACGGGGACGGAGATGCCGTTCTTGACGAGCAGGCCGCGGACGTAGCGGCGGACGTCGAGGGAGGCGATGAGGATGGGGGTCGCGTCGTCGGGCAGGGCTGCGAGGTTGCGGCGGACGGCGGTGACGAGGCGGTCGGAGGTTTCGGCGTCGAGGGCGAGATAGACGCCGACCTGGGTTTCGCGGAGGGCCTCGCGGACCGCGCGTTCTGCGTCCTGTTCGAGGATCCAGGCGAGGAGGATCTTCTGTTCGTTGGCGTATTGGTGGCAGATCTGCCGGCCGAGGGCGGAGCGGACGTATTCGGTGAGGAGGAGGACGCGGGATTCGCGCTCGGCCCATTCGGCGAGGGATTCGAGGATGATGCGCATGTTGCGGAGGCCGACGCCTTCCTCGAGCAGGCGGCGGAGGACCTCGGCGATCTTCTGGACGGGCAGCATGCGGGTGACTTCGCGCACGAGGTCGGCGTAGTCGCGTTCCATGCGGGCCATGAGGGCCTTGGTTTCCTGGATTCCGAGGAAGCCGGGGGCGTGGCGGCGGAGCACCTCCCGCACGCGGTTGGCGAGGATCTGGGCCGGGTCGTTGAAGCCGATCCCGGCCTCGACGAGGGCGGGCCGGTGGACGATATCGACCCAATGGGCGGTGACGGCGGATGTGTTGGGACCGGGGACGCCGCGCTCGACGGGGATGGCGAGGAGGTCGACGTGGACGGGGTCGTCGCGGAGAAGGAGGCGGTCGAGGCGGATTTCCGAGCGTTCGACGGGGACGCGGTCGAGGTCGATGGCGTAGGTGGCGGGGGGCAGGGCGGGACCGAGTACGACGCCGATCTCGGGCGGGAGGATTCCCAGTTCCTCGCCGATCTGCTCGCGGACGGCGACTATGTAGCCGGGGAGCTGACGGGCACCGAGGGCGGCCCAGAGCTGGGGCCCGAGGCGGACGAGGATGGGGGTGGCGGGAAGGGAGACGGGCGGGGGCAGCGGGGTTTCCTCAGGCTCGGGCCGGGCCAGCTCGATGCGGGGCTGGCGGCGGAGCATGCGGAGGAGGGCGGTGCGGGAGGGGGTGCTGAGGGCGGCGAAGGTGAAGACGACGGCGAGGAGGACGAAGACGGGCTTGGGGAAGCCGGGGACGAAGATCATGCCGACGAGGACGGCGGCGGAGAGTCCGAGGGCGCGTTTTTCGGCGGTGATCTGGGTGACGATGTCGCGGCCGAGGTTGGTTTCGCCCTCGTCGCTGACGCGGGTCACGATGATGGCGGCGGTGATGGACATGAAGAGCGCCGGGATCTGGGCGATGAGGGCGTCGCCGACGGTCAGGAGGGCGTAGGTGGTGACGGCCTCCCCGAGGGGCATCTTGCGCTGGAGGACGCCGACGGAGATGCCGCCGACGAGGTTGACGGCGATGATGATCAACCCGGCGATGGCGTCGCCCTTCACGAACTTCATGGCGCCGTCCATGGCGCCGTGGAGCTGGCTTTCCTTTTCGACGGAGCGGCGGCGGCGGCGTGCCTCGGGCTGGTCGATGTCGCCGTTCCGCAGGTCGGCGTCGATGGCCATCTGCTTGCCGGGCATGGCGTCGAGGGTGAAGCGGGCGCCGACTTCGGCCACGCGTTCGGCGCCTTTCGTGACGACGACGAACTGGACGATGGTGATGATGAGGAAGACGACCATGCCGACGATGACGTTGCCGGCGATGACGAACTCGCCGAAGGTGAGGATGATGTCGCCGGCGTCGGCCTGGACGAGGATGAGGCGCGTCGTGGTGACGGCGAGGGCGAGGCGGAAGACGGTGGAGATGAGGATGACGCCCGGGAGGGCTGCGAAGTCGAGCGGGGATTTGAGGTAGAGGGCGACCATCAGGAGCAGGACGGCGATGCCGAGGTTCGCGCCGATGAGGAGGTCGACGATCTCGGTAGGGACCGGGAGGACCATCATGGCGACGGCGGAGAGCAGGATGCCGGCGAGGACGAGGTCCTGGCGTCCCGAGAGGTTCAGGCCTTGGGGGATGATGCGCATGTCAGGCCGTGGCCTGCAGGGGGTGGCGGGCGTCGTCGGGCCTCGGGATGCCGTTGCCGTCGACGTAGGTGCGGAAGACCTGCCTTGCCTCCGCGCGGCGGCCGACGCGGTGGAGGGCGCGGCTGCGGAGGAGGAGGAGGCCCTGGGACGGGCCCTCGATGCGTTCGAGGCGGGCGAGGATCTCGAGGGCGCGGCCGGGCTGGTCGTTCTCGACGAGGGTGTGGGCGAGGAGGCGGAGGAGGTCGGGTTCGTCGGGCGCCAGGGTTTCGGCGACGAGGGCGAGGGCCAGGGCACGGCGCTCCCGGCCTGCGGTCAAATAGAGGTAAGCCAGGCATAGCAGCAATTCGTGGTGTTCGCGCTCCATGTCCTAGCCCTCGACCAGGCTGTCGCGGTTGCGGCGGAGCATCTCGATGTTGCGCAGCTCGTGCCGGACCGCCAGTTGGCCGGGACGCGTGCCGCGCTCGGCGTCGAGGATGCGGTTCAGGATGGCCCGGCGGCGATCGAGGCGGAGGATTCCGGGGTCGCTGAGGCGCGGCATGACGAAGGTGAGGACGGCGGCGGCAAGGCTTGGGGGGTCGAGGCCATCGGGCTTGATGCCGAGCGCGTCGAGGATGTCGTTGAACTGCTCGAGCTCGATCCTGGTCGCGCGGTCGAGCGGCTGGGCGACGAGACTGCGCGTGGCTGCATCCAACCGCATGGCGGCGGGTGCGGCGGTGGGCGGCGGGACCTTGCCGACGTCGCTCAATAGGCCACCACGGCGCGGGCCTGGCCGCGGTGCAGGGTGATGCGATCGTGCTCGATACGATCCAGGGTCCAGCCGTTCGGAAGCACGCCGCCCTCCAGGAATTTCGCTCCGCCGACGACGATGTTCGGGAAGTTTCCTGTCCAGACGCTGTCGATCGCGAGGGCGAAGGGCTGCTCGGGGCGGAGCTGGACGGCGTTGGCGAGGACGACGCGGCCGCCGGTGCGGCGGTCGAACGCCTCGCGGATGGCTTGCCAGCGTGCGGCGGCGTCCGGGGGGAGGGTGCCGGATGCGATGACGCTGCCGTTGCCGAGGGTGACGCGGACGGCGCCGAGGGATGCGGCGTCGAGGTCGGCCTGCAGGGCGGCGGCGGCGGCGGCCGGTTGCATGGGGCGGGCGCGGAGGGCGGGGCGGATGGGCTGGGCGTCGCGGGGGGT
>CAXTPG010000004.1:0-91184 GCA_964246015.1 uncultured Acetobacteraceae bacterium | reverse complement strand
TGACGGGGATGAGCTTCGGCTTGCTGGTGGTGCCGCTGGTGCGGTTGTACATCTTGGGCGGGGGGTCGTTGGTCAGGACGCCCTGCTCGCCGGTGACGATGCGGTCGATGTACGGGGAGAAGTCGTCCCAGGAGCCGATGGGGACGCGGTCCTGGAAGTCCTTGCGGGTACGGATCTGGTCGAAGCCGTGGGCGCGGCCGTATGCGGTCTCGGCGTTGCGGCGGACCATGGCGAGCAGGAGTTGCTCCTGCGAGTCACGGAGCGCGCGGTTCATGCCGGCGAACTTGGTCCAGCGCGCCCGCGTGATCGTGTTGAGCAGAAGCCAAAGCAGCACGGCGGGCACCCAAGACAGTTCACCCGATTGTGTCACGGGGTTGAGGATTGATAAAGGTTGCATTTCCCGGGGGACGCCCAAGCGCACCGCTTGTATAAGCACTGCGGACGATTGCCGGGGAACATGATGGCCTACCGCACCGCAGCCTTTCTTTCCGTCGCGCTGCTGGCGCTCCCCGCGGCCGGGCCCGCGCCTGCGGAGCTGCCGCAGGGGTGGACGACGGCCGAGCGGGAGATCTGGTGGAACAGCCCGCAGGGGTCGCGGATCGTCCCGTACGACTGGTTCCTGAAGCTGGAGCAGGCGGGCGGCACGGAGCTGTTCGCGGCGCCCGCGCACCTGGCGGGATACGGGTATCTGCCGTCCAGCGCCAACCCGGTCAATCCGGACGGGCTGCCCATCGGCTTCTCCCGCGAGCGGGACCGGGCGGACGGGTTGTGGCTCGGCATGACCTGTGCGGCCTGCCATGTCGGCACGGTCAGCCGGGGGGGGAAGTCGGTGCTGATCGAGGGCGCGGGCAGCAACGCCGACACCGTGGCGTTCGACCGGGACCTGACCGCGGCGCTGAAGGCCACGTCGGGGGACGATGCGAAGTTCGGGCGGTTCGTGGAGCGGCTGGGCACGCTGGAGAACGACCGGGCGGCGCTGCGGGAGCGGTTCGCGCGGGTGACGGCGGAGCGGGTGGCGTTCACGGCGATGAACACGCCGCCGCATGATCCGGGGCCGGGGCGGGTGGATGCGCTGGGCGTGATCATGAACGCGCTGGCTGCGACGGCGCTGGACAAGCCGGGCAATGCGCGGGCGCCGGATGCGCCGGTGCGGCTGCCGTGGGTGTGGAACAGCTCGTTCTACACGCGGGTGCAGTACAACGGCAGCATCTCGAACGCCGGGCTGGGTCCGGTGCTGCGGAACATCGGGCAGACGCTGGGGGTGTACGGGACCGTCGATCTGAGCAAGCCCGGCATGGGGTATCCGAGCAGCGTGAGCGTCGCGGATCTCGAGAAGCTGGAGGCGCTGCTGCGGAAGCTGGAGGCGCCGGCGTGGCCGGTGGAGTTGCTGGGCCCCGTGGATACGGCGCTGGCGGAGCGGGGGGCGGCGGTGTTCTCGCAGGCGTGCGCCGGGTGCCACGCGGCGAAGGACAAGGATGCGAACGGGCTGGTGCCGGTGCCGCTGGTGCCGCTGGACCAGGTGGGGACGGATCCGCGGGCGGCGCGCAACTTCATGACCCGGCCGGCGGAGACGGGGGTGCTGGAGGGGCGGCCGATCGCGGTGTTCGGAGGACCGGCGTTCGGGCCGCGGGCCGGGGCGGCGACGATCGTGGGGCACGTGAGCACGGCGGTCGCGACGCAGGTGCCGCGGGAGCGGCTGCAGGCGGGGTTGAACGCGTATCGGGCATCGATCGCGGCGAGCCCGGCGCGGCTGGATGCGTACAAGGCGATCCCGCTGGCGGGCGTGTGGGCGGGGGCGCCCTACCTGCACAACGGGTCGGTCGCCAGCTTGCAGCAGCTGCTGACGCCGCCCGGGTCGCGGGCCGCGACGTTCAGCGTGGGCGGGCGGGATTACGACCCGGCGGTGGTGGGGTATCCCGCCGATGTCTCGGGGCCCGGATACGTCCTGGATACGGCGCTGCCGGGGAATGCGAATATCGGGCATGACTATGGCACGACCCTGCCGGCGGCGGAGAAGGCGAGCTTGATCGAGTATCTGAAGACGCTCTAAGGATGGGGCGGTGGTGGGGGTTGGGTTGGGCAACCCACCCTACGGGGGCGTCTATTCCTAGTCTTCAGGTCAATGGTTGGGGTAGCGCCACAACAAAAAAGGCGACGCCGTGGCGCCGCCCTTATCTGGTGCGAATGATCGCTTGTTAACGACCAGACCGCGATCTCTGAGGAGCCGAAGGTCGTTCAACATCCCCCGCACGTCAAGCCGAAACCGAGAGCACGTTGAAGACAAGGCCCTGTCGAGCCTCAGGCCGCAATCGTTCTGGAGCTACGGACGCGCGTCCGCCCATGCGGAACGGACTTGCAACGATGTCCGGATTCTAGCAGAGGACAAACTCAATGCGAGTTATTTTTAGATACGAAAAGAGTCTGTTACGATCCCGTTTGACAGAGGGACGAGCGACATGCGGTGGCGTTTTGGCGGGGATCTCGGGACCAATTCCCTAGGGTGGTGCGCTGTCGAGCTTGACGAGGTTAACCGGGCGATCCGCATCGTGTCGCTGGGTTCGCGGATCTTCAGCGACGGCCGGGACGCAAAATCGAAGCAGTCGCTCGCCGTCGAGCGGCGGGACGCGCGCGCGATGCGGCGAGGACGAGACCGGTTCAAGCAGCGGCAGGCGGCACTGCTGAAGCAACTCACCGACGCCACCCTGTTTCCGCCAGAGGCCGACGACGCTGCCCGGGAGATGCTGGAAGGACTGGACCCTTTTGCGTTGCGTGCGCGCGCGCTGCACGCCCCCCTTGCCCCGCATGAAATCGGCCGGGCCGTGTTCCATCTGAATCAGCGGCGCGGATTCAAGTCGAATCGCAAGACCGATCGGACGGCGAAAGTCGACGAAGCCGGCAAGATCCGGATGGGGGTCAAACGCTTGCAGGAGGCGATGGCCGACGAAGGCGCCGATACGTTTGGCGAGTTCCTGCACAATCGCCGGGCGACCGCGACGGACGACAATCACATTCCCAGTGTGCGAACCCGACTGCGCCCCGAAACCGGAGAGGGCGCCCGGGGCGACGGGTACGACTTCTACCCGGACCGACGCCTGATTGAGGAGGAGTTCGAGCGCATTTGGGAGTCACAGGCCGGGTACCACCCTACCCTGCTGACGGCAGCCGCGCATGACGCTGTGCACAAGGCGATCTTCAACCAACGTCCCTTGAAGGCGCCACGCGTCGGGATGTGCACGCTCGTACCTGGGGAGAGCCGCCTGCCGAAGGCTCACCCGCTGTTCCAGCGTCGCCGCCTGCTCGAAGAGGTGAACGCGCTGCGGGTCATCCGTGCGGGCCAGAACCCGCAAACGCTGACCTTGGAGCAGCGTGATCTCCTGCTAGTCGCCTTGAAGACCAAGAAGGCGGTCAGCTTCGACACGCTACGGGGCAAGGTGCTCAAGCTTGAGCAGGGGGCGCGCTTCAACAAGGAAGGCGAGACCCGAAAGGAGTTGCGGGGCGACGAGGTCGCGGCCGTGATGGCCGACAAGAAGCGCTTCGGCGCCCGGTGGAGCGCCCTGCCGCCGGCGCAGCAGTGGGCCGTGGTGAACCGGGTTCGTGAGGTGGAAACCGATTTGCAGGCGCAGGATGCTCAGGACTGGCTGCGTACGGAACATCAACTCACGTCCGAGCAAGCTGCGGCCGTCGTCGATGCGCCCCTGCCCGAGGGGTTCGGACGCTTCGGCGAGACAGCCACGCGCAGACTGATCGCCACGCTTGAAACCGAGGTCATCGTCTACAGCGAAGCTGTCCTCCGGGCCGGATTAGGCCATCACTCGGACTTCCGCACGGGCGAGGTGCTGGACGCCCTGCCCTATTACGGCGAGATTCTGGAGAGGCATATCCTGCCGGGCAGCGGCGATCCGGAGGATAAGGATCAGGACCGCTGGGGCCGGTTGACCAACCCGACCGTGCATATTGGCCTGAACCAGCTCCGCCGGGTGCTGAACCGGTTGATCAAGGCCTATGGGCCACCGCACGAGATTGCACTCGAGCTCGCACGCGAGCTGAAGCTAAGCGAGGAGGAGAAGAGCAAGGTCAACCAGCGCAATGCCCGCAACCGAGAAGACGCCGAGAAACGGTCCACCAAACTGCAGGCGCTGAACATCCCCGACAAGGGGGCCAACCGCGCTTTGCTCAAGCTTTGGGAAGAGCTGAACCGCGAAAACATACTGGACCGGCGTTGCATCTACACCGGCATCCAGATCAGCGCGGAGATGCTGTTCTCAGGCGCTGTCGAGGTGGACCATATCCTGCCATTCGACGCCACGCTCGACGACAGTGCCGCCAACCGGCTGCTGTGTGTGCGGGAGGCCAATCGGGAGAAGCGCAAGCGCTCACCCTACGAGGCGTTCGGGCACGCTGCACAGTGGGACGACATCGCGGCCCGGGCCGCGCGGCTGCCGAAGGAGAAGCGCTGGCGGTTCGAACCGGACGCGATGGCGAGGTGGGACGCCGATGGCGGGTTCCTTGCGAGACAGTTGATCGACACGCAGCACCTGTCGCGGCTGGCGCGGGAATATGTCAGTGCGCTTTACCCGGACAGGGGCGAGGGCTCCTCGCGCGTCTGGGTGTCTCCAGGGCGGCTGACGGAGATGTTGCGGCGGAGTTGGGGGCTGAACAGCCTGCTGCCCGATCATAATTTCGGCGGCGGCGCCGAGCAGCCGAAGAACCGTCTCGATCATCGGCACCATGCGATCGACGCCGTGGTGATCGCGGTGACGGACCGCGGCCTGTTGCAGCGCATCTCCCGCGAGTCTGGCCAGAAAGGGCATGAGGAGGCGCGTCGTCTGGCGCACGATATCGCGCCCCCGTGGGAGGGGTTTCGGGACGAGCTGAAGGGGAGAGTTTCAGTCATCGTCACCAGCCATCGTGCAGACCATGGCACGACATCGAAGGCGGCGCTCAAGAAGGGGCAGGACGCGACTGCGGGCCGTCTCCACAATGAAACCGCCTATGGCCTGACCGGCCGCACGGAGAAGGGCGTAGGTCTGGTCGTGCACCGCGTCCCGCTGGAGATGCTCAAGCCTGACCATTTGGCAGAGAGTGGATGTCGTGTGGCCGACGATACGCTGCGCCGGGCTATTGCCGTGGTAACGTGCGGTCTGGACGGGAAGGCCTTCACGGCAGCACTGGTACAGTTTTCCAGGAACGACGTGGTGTTTCGCGGGCTGCGGCGAATCCGGGTCTTGGAGCCGTTGTCGGTGATCCCGATCCGTGACGCGAAGGGACGCGCCTACAAGGCCTATAAGGGCGATGCCAACTACCGCTACGACGTATGGGAGATTCCAGGCGGTCGCTGGGTCTCCGAAGTCGTTTCGATGTTTGATGCGCATCAGCCAGGCTGGATTTCGGCAATCCGGCGCGACTACCACAATCCGCGCAAGGTGCTGTCGCTGCACCGGGACGACCTGCTCGCAGTCGAGCGGGGCGAGGAACGCGAACTGATGCGGATCGTGAAGTTTTCGGAGAAGCAGTTGGCCGTGGCGCCGCCGAACGATGGCGGCTCGTTAAAGGCACGAGATGCCGACCGGAACGATCCGTTTCGCTACCTCTATCCGTCGCCGAATACGTTGAGGGCTTGGTCAGCGCGGCAAGTCCGCATCGACGAACTTGGGCGCGTTCAGGACCCTGGTCAGCACTCGTCGCTATCCGTTCCCCTGGCGCGCGGTTAGCGCTCCGTGGACCGGATCGTCGATATCGCAACCGACGGGCGGCGACTTTCCGCGCTCCGGGGGTTCCTGCTAGTGGCAGACGCCGGGGGCGAGGTCGGGCGCGTGCCGCTGGACGACGTGGCTGCCGTCGTCGTCCATGCGCATGGTGTGACGTGGAGTACCGCCCTGATCACAGCCCTTGCGGAGCGTGGCGCACCGATCGTTTTCTGCGGTTCCAATCACCTGCCGGTGGCTGTGTGCCTGCCCCTGGACGGGCATCATGCGCAGAACGCCCGGCTGCGCGCGCAGTGGAACGCCAGCAAGCCGTTGTGCAAGCAACTGTGGCGCATGCTGATTGTCGGCAAGATACGGTGGCAAGCAGCCGCGCTCGCGTCACAGGGGCAGTCGGCGACGGCCTTCGACATGTTTGCGCGCCGGGTCCGCTCAGGCGATCCGGAGAACATCGAGGCGCAGGCCGCACGTCGATACTGGCCGCTGATGATGGGAGGTTCGTTCCGCCGCGACCGGGCTGCACCAGGGGCGAATGCGTTGCTGAATTACGGGTACACCGTCCTACGCGCAGTGTGCGCCCGGGCGGTTACGGCAGCGGGTCTGCACCCCTCGATCGGCGTGCATCATGCCAATCGCGGCGACGCGTTTGCGTTGGCCGACGACTTGATCGAACCGTTCCGTGCCCTTGTGGATGCGCTGACGTGCCGACTTCTGGCCCACGGGATTGACGCCCTGACACCCGGGGCGAAGCGTGCCTTCGCGACTCTGCCCGCACTAGATCTGCACACTGCCGCAGGCGTGAGTCCCGTTTCGACGATCGTCATTCGAACTGCGCAGTCGCTTGTCCAATCGTTCGAGTCCGGATCCGCTTCGGCGATGACGATCCCAGTCCCGCCGAGCCCGATGGACTTTGCGGGCATGGAGGCGCTGGCCCGGGACGCGGCGGGCTTGTGATTTCCGCCACCTGGTTGAGCGGTTATCGTCTGATGTGGATTTTCGTGATGTTCGACCTTCCGGTTGCGACCAAGGTGGAAGCACGCGCCGCGTCTAAGTTCCGCGATTTCTTGCTGGACGAGGGTTTCGAGCGCAGCCAGTTCTCTGTCTATGCCCGGTTCTGCAATGGTAAGGAACAATTCGAGGCGCATATGCGGCGCATCGAGGCACACGTTCCACATGCGGGTGAAGTCCATATACTCAGCTTCACCGACCGCCAGTACGAAAATATCGTCCGTTTTTCCGGGAAACGTCGGCGGGCACCACGAAGAAATCCCGATCAGTTGGCGCTGTTCTAACCTCGGGCTTCAGATTGAGCGATGCTGGGTGGGCAGTTTTCGCTGTTTTACCAACTTAGTAGCCGCCCACCCATCATAGGCCCTCAGAGATCGGGGTCCAGCCGCAACGCAGGCTAGTAAGTGGCGCTGGTGCAACCTATCATAGGCCCTCAGAGATCGGGGTCCAGCCGCAACGCACCGCATCCGTGTCGCGATCGGAGAACAATCATAGGCCCTCAGAGATCGGGGTCCAGCCGCAACTCGTGAAGCAGGGTCCAGTCGGACAGTTCCATCATAGGCCCTCAGAGATCGGGGTCCAGCCGCAACCCTACGCAAATGCGGGGCATGGCCAATGAGATCATAGGCCCTCAGAGATCGGGGTCCAGCCGCAACGGGCGACAGCCCCAGCAGATCCCGCCGGATATCATAGGCCCTCAGAGATCGGGGTCCAGCCGCAACATCATCGTCGCGCCGAGCCGAGCGCCCAGGATCATAGGCCCTCAGAGATCGGGGTCCAGCCGCAACCGTCGCCGCGCTGTGCCGCGCCCTCCGCCGATCATAGGCCCTCAGAGATCGGGGTCCAGCCGCAACCGACGGCCACGCGGGCGCGGGCGCCATGGATCATAGGCCCTCAGAGATCGGGGTCCAGCCGCAACCGGCCAGGGCGTGTGATCGTAAACCCGGCCATCATAGGCCCTCAGAGATCGGGGTCCAGCCGCAACCGGAGGCCGCGCGCGCCAAGGCATCCGCCGATCATAGGCCCTCAGAGATCGGGGTCCAGCCGCAACCATTATGCCTCACGAACGCGCCAATATGCTAATCATAGGCCCTCAGAGATCGGGGTCCAGCCGCAACGCGACGGCCACGCGGGCGCGGGCGCCATGGATCATAGGCCCTCAGAGATCGGGGTCCAGCCGCAACGGCGCGGCGGGCGATGTGGCGGCCGGGTATATCATAGGCCCTCAGAGATCGGGGTCCAGCCGCAACGCCGCGGCCCGTGTGTCGGCCTCGGTGGCGATCATAGGCCCTCAGAGATCGGGGTCCAGCCGCAACATAATGAAGCTGATGGCGTGCCTTCGGTCATCATAGGCCCTCAGAGATCGGGGTCCAGCCGCAACACGATGGGCGCAGGAGCGGCTATCCAGGCGATCATAGGCCCTCAGAGATCGGGGTCCAGCCGCAACCCCACCCAACCCTGGACGGTGCGAAGCGGCATCATAGGCCCTCAGAGATCGGGGTCCAGCCGCAACACCTTGCCGTCCGGGTCCATCACGTCCCGCATCATAGGCCCTCAGAGATCGGGGTCCAGCCGCAACCGTGGCTCGCTACACGACTGCATCCCACCGATCATAGGCCCTCAGAGATCGGGGTCCAGCCGCAACGACCTCCCGGCCGTCCGGACCCTCTACGCCATCATAGGCCCTCAGAGATCGGGGTCCAGCCGCAACCAGGCCGCCGCGCGCAATCAGCCAGGACGCATCATAGGCCCTCAGAGATCGGGGTCCAGCCGCAACTCTAGGCGTATGCGCTGCCCTTTTACCCAGATCATAGGCCCTCAGAGATCGGGGTCCAGCCGCAACTGCGGGAGAGCGCGGGTAGCGGGTATGACAATCATAGGCCCTCAGAGATCGGGGTCCAGCCGCAACTCTCCGCACCCGCCACCTGCGCCAGGGCCATCATAGGCCCTCAGAGATCGGGGTCCAGCCGCAACCGACAGGGCCGCGCGTCCGCAAGCTCCTGGGATCATAGGCCCTCAGAGATCGGGGTCCAGCCGCAACTAGCGCGTCACTGTGTCCTGCAGGTCGGACATCATAGGCCCTCAGAGATCGGGGTCCAGCCGCAACTCGCCGCCATCGGGTGGAGCAAATGGGTGCTATCATAGGCCCTCAGAGATCGGGGTCCAGCCGCAACATAAATGACCGCTTCCGACAGCATCTATCTATCATAGGCCCTCAGAGATCGGGGTCCAGCCGCAACGACGGGCTGACGGTGGGTGGATCGCTCTACATCATAGGCCCTCAGAGATCGGGGTCCAGCCGCAACACTGTAGCGTCCAGGCAGTTACTTCGTCGATCATAGGCCCTCAGAGATCGGGGTCCAGCCGCAACGTAACTGCGCGCCGGGTGGCGCTCCTGGGTATCATAGGCCCTCAGAGATCGGGGTCCAGCCGCAACGCGACGGCCACGCGGGCGCGGGCGCCATGGATCATAGGCCCTCAGAGATCGGGGTCCAGCCGCAACTGCGCGTGGCGGCCGCGCGGGTGATCCTGGATCATAGGCCCTCAGAGATCGGGGTCCAGCCGCAACCCGTCAGCCGCAGCCCGACGTTCGGCGCCATCATAGGCCCTCAGAGATCGGGGTCCAGCCGCAACTCCGGCGCCCGTCGCGTTCTGCGCGTGTTCATCATAGGCCCTCAGAGATCGGGGTCCAGCCGCAACAACCGCAATAGCGGTATCGCGCGCCGTCTCATCATAGGCCCTCAGAGATCGGGGTCCAGCCGCAACCGGGGGTTCGCCGTCGAGATCGGGGCGTTGATCATAGGCCCTCAGAGATCGGGGTCCAGCCGCAACCGACGGCCACGCGGGCGCGGGCGCCATGGATCATAGGCCCTCAGAGATCGGGGTCCAGCCGCAACGAGCATGGCGAGCGGGGTTGCGGCGGCGGCATCATAGGCCCTCAGAGATCGGGGTCCAGCCGCAACTTGCCCGCCGGGGGAAAGGAAGCAAGGCAATCATAGGCCCTCAGAGATCGGGGTCCAGCCGCAACTCGGCTTGCGGCCAGAGGTTTCCGTCAGCCATCATAGGCCCTCAGAGATCGGGGTCCAGCCGCAACTACGTCGGCGCGGACAGTGTCTGTCAGGGATCATAGGCCCTCAGAGATCGGGGTCCAGCCGCAACGCGAGGTGTACTCGACGGCGGGCATGCCCTTATCATAGGCCCTCAGAGATCGGGGTCCAGCCGCAACGACCCGGCGCAGCGCGAGTCCTTCACGGCGATCATAGGCCCTCAGAGATCGGGGTCCAGCCGCAACCCCAGCGCGCGCGCCTTCGCACCGCCATCTATCATAGGCCCTCAGAGATCGGGGTCCAGCCGCAACTGAATGGAGCTTTGTAGCCGCGCCATCTTGATCATAGGCCCTCAGAGATCGGGGTCCAGCCGCAACATGACGGCGATGCTGCACGCGCAGCGCAACATCATAGGCCCTCAGAGATCGGGGTCCAGCCGCAACTTCATGCGGCCGTTGCGGAAGGCGTGATACATCATAGGCCCTCAGAGATCGGGGTCCAGCCGCAACCCTGTGGAGCGGGCGGTGGCGTGGCCGGAGATCATAGGCCCTCAGAGATCGGGGTCCAGCCGCAACTAGATCATCCGCACCTGCGCCTTCTGCGACATCATAGGCCCTCAGAGATCGGGGTCCAGCCGCAACCCGAAGCGCCTTCGCCCCGCCATCGCCCGTATCATAGGCCCTCAGAGATCGGGGTCCAGCCGCAACCCACGCCGGCCAGTTCCCGCGCGGCCTGCAATCATAGGCCCTCAGAGATCGGGGTCCAGCCGCAACGGAGGCGTCTGCTCGTCGCCACGGATGCCATCATAGGCCCTCAGAGATCGGGGTCCAGCCGCAACAGCGCGGTGGTGGCCCGCTGGGCCCGGTACATCATAGGCCCTCAGAGATCGGGGTCCAGCCGCAACTACGGCGCCCGCACCACCATCGTCGCCCGCATCATAGGCCCTCAGAGATCGGGGTCCAGCCGCAACCAACCTGGGCGGGCGGGCGGGACCGGCCGGATCATAGGCCCTCAGAGATCGGGGTCCAGCCGCAACTTATCGGTAGCACTCACGATACCGGAATCGAATCATAGGCCCTCAGAGATCGGGGTCCAGCCGCAACATCGTTCTGCTTGTCATGGGCGGGATGCTAATCATAGGCCCTCAGAGATCGGGGTCCAGCCGCAACACCGAGACGCCTTTGTCGCTGCATTCGCGCATCATAGGCCCTCAGAGATCGGGGTCCAGCCGCAACAGGGCTGCCAGTCTGCGCGTGTCCAGCGACATCATAGGCCCTCAGAGATCGGGGTCCAGCCGCAACAGGGCTGCCAGTCTGCGCGTGTCCAGCGACATCATAGGCCCTCAGAGATCGGGGTCCAGCCGCAACACCTGAGCGGTGCCGACCTGCGCGGTGCCGATCATAGGCCCTCAGAGATCGGGGTCCAGCCGCAACTGATCCTTCAGCTTGCCGAGGGACGCCTTCATCATAGGCCCTCAGAGATCGGGGTCCAGCCGCAACTTGGAGAACAGGCCGCCGACGGAGCCGGCCGATCATAGGCCCTCAGAGATCGGGGTCCAGCCGCAACCCAGGGCTACTTGCGGGCGCGGCGCGACATATCATAGGCCCTCAGAGATCGGGGTCCAGCCGCAACCACCCGCATGCTCGCCCGCTACGCCGCCCCATCATAGGCCCTCAGAGATCGGGGTCCAGCCGCAACGAAGAGCTGGCCGTCCTGCAAGACGCGGTCATCATAGGCCCTCAGAGATCGGGGTCCAGCCGCAACGCCCCGCCCCTGGTCCACGGCCAAGGAGCAATCATAGGCCCTCAGAGATCGGGGTCCAGCCGCAACACAGACGGATCGAATGCCGGCAGCGCGGAAATCATAGGCCCTCAGAGATCGGGGTCCAGCCGTAACCCGTTTCAGCTACGTGCAAATTCTGAAGGGGCATAAGTAGTTTCCGACCCTGCCGCAGCGGCCGGAAATGTCCGAAACCGGTCGCGTATGCGCCGCCCGGGCATACCACCCGGCGATGCGGACGCGAGGACGCTGATCTTGAAAGCAGTCGACATCCAGGCAATCGCGGGACCTGCGCCCACAGCCCGGGCCGCCGCCAGCGCCAGCGCGCGCAAACCCGCCCGGGGCGGTTTCTCGGCCTCCGACCGGACGGCCTTCCAGGCGGTGGTGCGCGAGATCGTGGGGGAGCTGTCGAGCCGGACGCCGCTGCAGGTTTTGGCGGCCGGGCGCCGCGCCGTGGCGCCCGGGAACGGTCCCAGCCTTGCGTCGCCGGGCGCAAGGCGGGCGGGCGGCCATGCCACGGTGATCGCGGTGTTCGCGGATCACGCCAGGGCCGCGGCGGCCGTGACGAAGCTGGCCGCCGGGGGGACGGCGATGCAGCGCCTCAGCATCGTCGGCAAGGGATGCCATACCGACGAGACGGCGGTCGGGTTCTACAACAGCGGCGACCGGGTCCAGTTCTGGGGCGGCCGTGACGCCTTCTGGGGCGGGCTTTCGGGCCTGTTCTTCGGTGGCGTGTTCCTGACCACGCCGCTGGTTGGCCCGGTCATCGTGCTCGGCTTCATCGCCGCCGCGGTGATCGCCGCACTCGACGGGGTGGAGGCCGTGCCTGGACTGAGCGCCCTGGGCGCGGCGCTGGCCAGCATCGGCGTGCCGACGGACGGCATCGTCGAGTACGAGACCGCGATCGCGGCCGACAGGGTCCTGTTGATGGCCCATGGACCCGCGGACGAGGTGACTCAGGCCCGGTCGATCCTGAGGACCGCCGGGGCCGAGCGGCAGGATGGGCTCGGCGCGGCGCAGGCCAGCGACATCGTCCGCCGGTTTCTGGTGGTCGCATGATCCGCCGGGTCGCGGCCGCCGGTGCGGCTCTGATGCAGGCCAGCCGGGGCCGCCTGCTTTTGTGCCTGGCGGCCCGTCCGGCTTCCGGCGGAGGTCCATGCCATCGCGCAGACCGACTTGGATGACCCCTACGCGACGCTGGGCGTGGCCAGGGACGCGACGCAGGCGGCCATCAGCCGCGCCTATCGCACGCTGGCCAAGCAGCACCACCCCGACCTGAACCCGGGCAACACGGCGGCGGAAGAGCGCTTCAAGGTGATTGCGGCGGCCAACGAGGTCCTCTCGGACCCCGACACGCGCGGGCGGTTCGACCGGGGCGAGATCGATGCGGCGGGGCAGGAGCGGGCGCAACCGCCGCCGTACCGGGAGTACGCGGCCGGGGAACCGGGCCGCCGCTACGGCCGTGCGGGACCGCAGACGGAGGGGTGGGGCGCCGACGAGTTCGGCGACGTGTTCGGCGGCCTGTTCGGCGAGGGTGCGCGCGGGGGCGGCGCCGGGCGTGGGCCGAGGCGGGGCGCCGATCAGCGCTACTCGCTGTCCGCCGAGTTCCTGGACGCGGTGAACGGGGCGACGCGGCGGCTCACGCTGCCCGACGGTCGTGTCCTGGACGTCAAGATCCAGGCGGGCATGGCGGATGGCGAGACGCTGCGGCTGCGCGGCCAGGGCGGCCCGGGCGTCCAGGGCGGCCCGGACGGCGACGCGCTGATCGAGATCCATGTCCTGCCCCATCCGCGCTTCCGGCGGGACGGGGCGGACATCAGCCTCGACCTGCCGGTTTCGTTGGGGGACGCGGTGCTGGGCGGGCCTGTCGAGGTGCCGACGCCCGGCGGCCCGGTGCGCATGCGGGTGCCCGCGGGGTCGGACAGCGGCACGGAGCTGCGCCTGCGCGGCCGTGGGGTGCCGGCGCACGGGGGCCGGCCGGCCGGCGACCTTTACGCCACGCTGCGGGTGATGGTGGGGCGCCCGGACGCTGCGCTGACCGCGTTCCTGCAGACCTGGGACCCGGACCGGGCGACCGATCCCGAGGCCGCGAAGGAGACCGCCGGATGATCAGCATCGAGGTCCTGATCGCGGGCAGCCCGGGCCTGCATCGGCCGGACCTGCAACGCTGGATCGACAATGACTGGGTGCGGCCGGGCCGCGACGCCGGCGGGTATGTGTTCGTCGACATCGACGTGGCGCGGGTCCGGCTGATCAGGGACCTGCGCGACGGGCTGCACATCGACGAGGAGACGCTTCCGGTCGTGCTGTCGCTGCTGGACCAGCTTCACGACCTGCGCCGCCGGATGCGCGAGCTTGGCGCGGCGATCGAGCGCGTCGCGCCGGAGGAGGTTCAGGAGGCGCTCGCCCTGCACCTGGTGCGGGGCCGCGCCGGGTAGAACGGCGGTCAGAACGCGAACACCACCCGGGTCAGGCCTGCGGAACCGTCGTGCTCGACATGGATGGTGGGACGTGGCGCAGAGATCCCGATCCCCGCCGGCGCCCGGCACATCGTCGCGCCCGCGGCGAGCGCCGCCTGCACGTTGGTGGCCAGCAGCGGGGCGATGGTGCATGAGGCGACGACGGTCGCGGTTGCCGTGAACGACGCCGACAGGGTCGCCGCCGCCGCCGGGACGGCGCCGCAGAGGACGAACAGGAGCGCCGCGGGTGGCATCACCGGCGGCGTGCGCACAGTCCGGCCTTCCTGCACGACGGGGCCCCTTGCAGTGCATTCCGCATCCAGCGTCTGGGCCGCCAGCCCCGGATTGTCAAAGTACGGGACCCGTCCGGTCGGCCCATCATCAGTAGGTCACGCGTGCCACGACGGTATCGGCGTAGGAGCCTGGCGCCACGTTCTGTCCCGCCGAGACCTGGCCGAAGACGGTCAGCGACTGATTGGCGCCGGTGCCCGTCCCGGCTTCGCCATCGAGGTTGACCGTGTTCTGCCAGGGCCTGGTGTGCGCGGCGTCCTGATAGAGGACGTATGACAGTTGCGCGCCCGCCGCGCTCTTCATGTTGTTGTACCAGCAGCAACTCGATTGCAGTCCGTTGTCCAGGTTGACGTAATAGGGCGTGGTGTTCGTGCATTTGACGGTGAGCACGGACGTCGCATTGAGCTGGGTGACCGTGTAGATCCCGAAATTGAGGCTGGTGGCCGAGATCGTGCAACTGGCGGGCATGGTCGCGGTCACGGTGATCTGCGCGGAGGTGGTCCCGAAGATGCTGTAGACGAATACCGTAATCGTATCCGTGTACACGCCTGGTATCGATAGCGTGCTGGCCGGGATTCCTGGCCAGAAATTGATGGTCTGCGGTCCCCCGTTGCCGACCTTGTTTATGGTGTCCAGGTATTGCGTGTTGCCCCAGAACTGGCTGCGCCCGGCGTCCCTGAACATCTCGTAGTGCAGCGACGACGCGCTGGGACCGAGCATGTTCCAGTTGTAGTTGCCGCCGCCCTGGTGCAGCCCCGAATTGATGCCGACCGTGTAGGAGACTCCGAAGCTGCAATTGACCGTGACCGACCCGGTCCCGCCATTCACCGCAGCGCCGGTGTAGGTCCCGAAGTTCACGCTTGTCCCGGAGATGCTGCAGGCCGCCTGCGTCGCGGACAAGCCCATGAACAGCATGATCGCTACCCTGATAAGCCACATCATCGCGGACGGTCCTTGCATTGCAGCGGCCCGATGACGGGGATGTCCCCGGGGATGGCCGTGTAGTCGAACACCGCGACGCATCGTTTGCCGTCCGGCCGCACCACCAGGAGACGGTTCTGCCGGGCGACGAGGCCCTCGGCGAAGGCTTCTCCGTCGAAACCGACCGGCACCACGGCGCCGGTCGCTTCCAGCGTCGCCGCGCTGCCCACGGGCACTGCCACGCCGGCGGCGTCCACCAGCCGAAGCAACGCGCCCCGGCTTTTCGTCACGGGGAAGCGGACCACGACTCCCGAACGGTCCTGCGGCCGCACGTCCCGTGTGGTGGTCGGCACCGAGGCGTCGGTGGGGACGTCCAGCGGGTCGATGGCGATGTGGTTCAGCTCGAACGACCGCAGGTCGGGCAGAAGCAGGCGGCCGGAGCGGTTGGTCCGCCCGATCACCCTGTTCTCGTCCAGCACGCGGATGCCGGGGACGCCGGTGTCGACGATGGCGAAGCTGTCGTCGATGGTGTTGGAGGCGAACAGCCCCCGATCGACGAACGAGAGCGCGCCGCGGGCGCCCCCGCGGTAGGTGGTCTGCCGGCCGCTGCGGTCCACGCCGGCGCTGAGTTGCGCCCAGGGGGATTTGTAGTCCAGCTCCGCAAAGCCGTGGGTGGTCGTCGCACTCCGGTCGGCGTTGATCTGGTAGCCCCATTCGTCGATCGCCGTGACGGACTGCGCCGCCTGCACCTGCACGCTGTTGCCCGACGATCCCGACCCGGCGCTCAGGCCCGCCGAGCTGCGGCCGCCGAGCGGGAGCGTCACGCCGAACAACGCGCCGCTGCCGCCCTGGCGCACCATGTCGCGGTATCCCGTCGCATAGAACGAAAAGCGGCCGAGGCGGGTCGTGTAGCTTGCGGAGACGATGTGCGACTTCTGCGCCGGGGTGAACGACACGATGCCGCCGCTGGAGGAGATGAAGCCGCCAGAGCCGAGCGCCCCGTCGGAGAAGACGCTGCCGACCGGGGCCAGGAAGCGGACCGGCGCCGGCGCCGTATCCCGGTCCAGCCCGCTGTAGGCCACGCCCAGCGACCCGTATCGCCCCAGCGCCAGCCCGGCATTCGCGCTGATGCGCCGCCGGGGCACGGGGTCGCCGTTCGCCGCCGCGACGTCGCGGAAGCCCCGCCCGGCGATCGTCGCCGACGCCCCCAGGCTCAGGACGCGGCCCTGGCGCTGCACCCCGGCGGAGAACTGGGCGCCGAGGCCGCGTCCGGCGGCATGGCTTGTGGACGCCGAGAAGTTCGCGATCGCGTAGTCGAACACGTTCAGCAGCACGCCGGCGCCGCCCATCGCCACCCCTGCCGCGCCCTCGGCATGGGTTTCGACCGTCAGGAACGAGGCGATGCCGCGGCGATAGGTCGCGGCGCCCGCGATGCCGCCATAGTCGACGCTGTACACGCCGTAGTTGCGGCGCACCGCCCCCACCTCGACCGAGTAGGTCTGCAGTCCCGGGGCCAGCAGGCTGGCGCTTGCGTAGAACGGGAGCGTCGTCGTCACCTGCCGGCCCAGCGGGTCCGTGACCGTCAGCTCGACCGAGCCGGCCCCGCTGACCACCGGAAGCTGCGGCACCTGGAACGGCCCGGGACGGACCTGGCGCGACAGCAGCCGGGTTCCGTTGACGAGGACGTCCAGCGTCGACGGCACCGCGACCGAGCCGCCCACCGCCGGCAGCGGGAAGGTCACGAGGTCGGGGCGCAGGGAGAAGTCGGAGTTGATCTGGATGCCGCCCAGCCGGAGCGGGCGGGTCCAGTCCAGCCCGCCGCTGATCAGGTCGCCCAGCCGATACCGCCGCTGCCGGTCGGGATCGGAGAAGACGTAGGTGGAGTTCAACCGCACCGCCGAATAGGCGCCGCGCCCGCCCCCGGCGCCCCCCGCGCTGCCGAAGCCCGCCACCGCGAGCACGCCCGTGGATGCGACGCCCCAGGGCGAGAACGCCCGCAGGTCGAACAGGCCGCTGGCGCCGTTCTGTCCGCCGCTGGAGGTTCCGGTCAGGTCGTAGTCGAGCGTGGCGCCGGTCCCGCTCTCGACCTTGTAGAGGCTCGCCGCGGTTTCGCCCGCGCCGGCCTGCACCAGCTCCGGCAGCAGCCTGTCGTTGGCGGCGGTCACGAACAGGCGCTGCGCCGCCTGGTCGAGCCGAACCGCGACGCCTGGCAGGCTGGCCAGCGGGACGAGCGTCCCGTCGCCGCTCGGGACCGAGGCGGGAACGCGGATGCCCAGCTCCCTCAGCTCGGCGGCGCGCGCCAGCAGCTTGCCGTCGCGCCGCACGAACTCACCGATCTTGCCGAGCGGGTAGGCGTTGACGACGACATCCAGCAGCAGGGCTTCGTCCGCGGCATGGGCGGGCATCGCCGCCGCCGCCGCGAAGATCAGGACGGCAGCCGCGAGACGTCGTCGCAGGTTGGGCGATCGGCAGATTACCGGCTCGCATTGACGGGCACGCGCTGGTCGATCGCGCCTGCGGCGGAGAGTCCGGTCAGCCGCACGGTTGCGCCGGGGGTCGCGGCGAGGGCGGGGGCCAGAAGCTGCCAGCGCCGGGTTGCGCCGGGCAGGATGTAGGGCGACGCGGCCCCATCGACGCCGGACATGGCGCCGGCGGCGCCGGCCAGGGCGATGTCGCGCACCATCTCGTGCTGGCTGCCGGCGTTCATGGCCACCAGCGTGGCCGTCCCGGCGCCGCTCTCGATCCGCCACTGCATCTTCGGCGCCGTCCGGGCCATGGGCGCCGCGAACACCGGGATCGACTGCCGCAGCGCGATCCGCACCACCCCGGGGGTCGGCGGCGGGGGGGCCTGGTCCAGCAGGATGCGATAGCTCGCCTCCTTGCCCTGCGCGGCCCGGCGCAGCGCAAGCTGCACCACGTGGATGGCGCCGGGGGCCATGGTGGCCGTCGCCGGGGTGGCCATCAGCTCGTCGGTCGGCAGCAACCGCTCGTCCGGCCCGTTCTGGCTCCAGGCATAGGCGCGGACCTGGAACGAGGTTTCCTTGTCGCTGTGGTTCACCAGCGTGAGCGAGGCGGCCATCTTCCCGGGCGGCATGCTGATGCTGACGGGCAGGACCGTGAGCCCCTGCGCCGCCGCGCGATCGGCGGTCGCCAGCAGGACCGTGGCGCCGGCAAGCCCGGTCAGGACCCGCCGCACTCGAACGACCATATGCGATGTCATGTTGATTTCCTTTGCCGTGGGGCGTGCGGGTTCAGTAGGTGACGGTGGCGGTGATCGTGTCGGTGTAGGCGTTGGGCGCCACGAACTGGCCCGCCGGGATGCGCCCGTAGATCGTGACGGCGATCGGGCTGCCGGTGGCAGTCCCGGCGACGGTGTCGACCGCGACCGTGTTGCCCCAGTTGGCCGCCTGCGCGGCGTCCTTGCCCAGGGAGTAGTTCAGCGTGGCGCTCGGCCCCGTCATCTTGCGGGTCGTGAACGTGGCGGTGGGCGTGACGCCCAGGCCGGCGTTGAGGCCGATATTGTAGGGCGTCGTGTTGGTGCAGGTGACCGTGACGGTGGTGGTCGCGTTCGCCTGGACGCCGGTATACGTCCCGAAGGCCAGGGGCCCGGCCGAGGTCGTGCAGGTCGCGACGACGGTCGCGGTGACGGCGAACGTCGCCGTCGCCGTGGCTGCGAGGGCGGGGCCGGCCGCCACGAGCGTGAACAGCAGAAGCGCTGCCGATCCGCGGCGCGGACGGCCGGTGCCCGGGCGGCCGTGGGGGGCGCACGCGGGCATCGTCAGTACGTGACCGTGGCCGTGATCGTGTCCGTGTAGCCGCCCGGCGCCACGTACAACCCCGCCGCGATGCGTCCGTACACGGGGCTGGCCTGCGCGCTGCCGTTCCCGGTGCCGGTCACGACGTTCGGCGCGACGGTGTTGCCCCAGTTCGTCGTGCGGGCCACGTCGGTATAGAGCGAATAGGCCAGCAGCGCGGCGGCCGGACCCGTCATCTTCCGCGCCGTCACCGTCGCGCCCACGGCGATTCCGGGATCGAGCGTGATGGTCCATGGCGTGGTGTTGGTGCAGGTGACCGTGACTGCCGAGGCGGCATCGGTCTGCACGCCGGTGTAGTTGCCGAAGGCCAGCGGGGTGGCCGAGGTCGTGCAGGTCGCGACGACCGTCGCAGTGACGGCGAAGGTGCTGGTGGCCGTGGCGGCCATCGCGGGGAAGCCCGGCGCTGCCGATCCCAGGAACAGGAGGCCGGCGGAAACGAGGGACATGCGTGCGTTGCGGGTCATGGACGTCAACTCCTGCTGGGATGGCTGTGTGGCTTAGCGGGCGGCGCCGACCTGCTGATCGATGATGCCGCCGTTCCCCTTGGCGTTCAGGCGCATGCCGGCGGTGGCCGGGCCGAGAATGCGCCAGCGCCGCGTGGCGCCGGGCAGCACGTAGGGCGATGCGTTGCCGTCGACCTTCGTCCCGCCCAGCGTGATGTCGCGGAGCACGTCGTGCTTGCTGCCGGAGTTGGAGGCGACGAGCGCGCCGCCCTCGATACGCCATGCGAGGTCCGTCTCGATGCGTGTCGCTGGTTCCGCGAAGACCGGGATGGAAAGCCGCAGGGCGATCCTGACCATGCCGGGTGCGGCGGGCGGGGGAATCTGGTCCAGCAGGATGCGATAGCTCGCCTCGATCGTCGTGGGCGGGTGGCGCAGCACCAGGCGGATGACCTGTGTCGCGCCCGCGGCCATGGTGCCCAGCGGCGGGCTGGCCAGCAGCTCGTCGGTGGGGGCCAGCTGATCGACGTCGCCCTGCTGCTTCCACGAGAAGGCGCGGACCTGGAAGGCAGCGTCGGCGTCGCCCTGGTTGATGATGGTGAGCGTCGCCGCCATCTGCCCGGGGCTCATGACGATGGTCACGGGCAGCACGGTGAGGCCCTGGGCCAGCGCGGCGCCGATCGGCGTGAGCAGCGCGACCGCTGCCGCGAGCCATGCGAGTCCGGGCCGGGCCTGGCCGGGTCTGCACCGGGGTCGCAACATCATGACGGCCACCCCGTACGAATGGCCGCTGAGCAGGGGCCGGATGAACGTCACCCTACCGGGCCGCCCAGCCCGGGCGGGAGACTCGGAATCTACTTAGTGAGGCTCGGGTCAGTGAGGCTCGGGTCAGTGAGGCTCGGGTCAGTGAGGCTCGGGTCAGTGAGGCTGGGGGGGGGCGCGGCGGGAGCCCGGCCCCGGTGCCGTCCGGTCAGCCGATCGCGGGGGCAAGCCTCCAGGCCCGGTCCGCCGCCCGGGCGTCCACCCGCCTGGGCGGCGGATTCACGCACGCCGCGACATAGAGGGCCATCGTCCCGAAGACGCCCACCGCCAGCAGGGCCCATGCCCCGAAGCCGGCCGGTCCCGTCGCCGTCTTGATCGACAGCCCGGCGAGCCAGAACAGGCCCATGGCGCGGTGCACCTGCATCCCCGCCCGCAGCGGGTTGCCGCCCTGCCCTGCCCTGCCGCCGCCCGCGCGCTGGAACAGCGTCCGCAGCACCATGATGGAGGCCAGCCCCACCACGATCAGGACGATGTTGAACGTCGGGACGCCCTGCGCGCGGCCGGCTCCGGCACCGGGCAGGCCGAACGCGGCGACCACGCCGTCGGCCTGCGACAACACCCAGGCGAGCGCCGACAGGTCGGTGCCGAAGCACGCGACCCTGGACCAGCCGAGCGCCAGCCTGCCCGCGATCCAGTCCATCACAGGTTGGAACACCCGATCGATCAAGCCGTCGTCCAGCCGCGCGAAGCTCTGCATGTCCCGCATCCTCACCTGTCGGGACTGCGAGTATCACGATCCGGTGCCGCGATCCGGCGCGCCGACAAGTGCCAACAAACGATACCAATCCCTGTGGCGGCCAGCGGGAGCCGCAGGGGCAAGCCGCCGCGCGCGTGAGTAGTTTCCGATGCTATCGCGCGGGCCGGTCCTGCTGCGATCTGGGATGGCGGAGAACCCGGCGCCGCCTTGGCGCTCGAACGGTCAGGCTCGAACCTCGATGGTGCATGCGGCGCCGCCAGACACCCCGGTCGACCTCGGCACGGCGCCCGACCGGGCGGTCCGCGCGAAGCAGGCCCGCCTACCGGTCCGCACGCACCTCGCCCGGCCGCCCGCCGCAGTGCCGGTCATGGCGGGGCCGGCGGTTGCGCCGTCAACCGATCCCGATCCGGATGGCGATCGCGAGGAAGATCGCGATGGTCGCGAACGCGGCGCCGAGAAGGCCGCACTCCAGCTTCGTGTGATCCCGGGCCTTCTCTGTCTCCCACCAGCTCGCGAGACGGGCGCGATCGATCATGGTCCAAGCTCCTGCGGTCCGGCGACCCGGTGCGGGTCCCCTCCGCCCCGACCTTGGCCATCGCGGCGCGGCCTTGTCATTGATCCACGCCAATGGCGGCGGGCGCCGCTTGCCGGTCCGGACCGGTCGCGCCGCGGGAGCGTGGCGATCCTGTACGCCTTCAGCTTCACCCTGCTGCTGGGCTTTTCCGCGCTGGGGACGGAAGGCGTCTACGTGCTGTTCAAGCAGCGCCAACTGGAATCGGCCGCAAGCGCGTCCGCGCTGGCCGGCGCCACCGCGCTGATGACGGGCCGCCCGGCCGACTACAGGCTGGAGGCGCGCGCCGTCGCGGCCACCGCGGGGTTCCAGTCCGGCGTCGCGGGGGTGAGCCTCGCCATCAACCACCCCCCGCTGGCCGGCGGCTACGCGGGGAACGCGGTGGCGGTCGAGGTCGTGATCGCGCAGCCGCAGACGCTGCCGCTCTCCTCGATGTTCTATGCGGGACCGTGGACCATCTCGGCGCGCGCGGTGGCCAGCCAGGGCAACAGCGCGAGCGACTGCGTGCTGGCGCTGGACAGCAGCGCCGCGGGCGGCATCTCGATCAGCAACGGGGTGAACATCTACCTCAACACCTGCGGCCTGGGGGTCAACGCCACCGGCAACGCATCGCTGTCCGTCGTAGGGGGGGCGGTGCTGAACGCCAGTTCCGTCACCGTCAGCGGCTCGATCAGCACGACGAACGGCGGCGTGATCAACTCCGCCAGCGCGGTGCGGACGCTGCAGCCGCCCACGGCGGACCCGTACAGCGCCGTCGCGGTCCCGGCCGCGGTGGGCTGCAAGTACAACGGGCTGGCCCTGGGCTGGAGCGCGGGGACGCAGACGCTGAGTGCGGACGGGGTCTATTGCAACGGGCTGTCGATGGGTGGCGGCGCGGTGGTCGCGATGAACCCGGGCGTCTACATCATCAACGGCGGCAGCTTCAGCATCCAGGGCGGCGCCCGGCTGACCGGCACGGGGGTGACCATCGTCCTGACCGGCAGCGGCGGCAACTATGCCACGTCGTCGATCGCCAACGGCGCCACGGTCACGCTCAGCGCGCCCACCACGGGGGCCACGGCCGGGCTGGTGTTCTTGCAGAACCCGGCCGCGCCGACCACCGGCAGCAGCAGCTTCCAGGGCGGGTCGGCGGTGACGCTGACCGGAGCGCTGTATTTTCCCACCCAGACCGTCGTCTACGCCAACGGCACGAGTTCCTCGTCCCCCTGCACGCAACTCGTGGCCTGGCGCATCCAGTTCGCGGGCGGCGCGTCGTTCAACAGCCATTGCGCGACGACCGGGGTGGGCGTGATCGGCGCCTCCCCCACCGTGCTGGTGGAATAGGTGAAGGCGTCCCGTCCTGCGGGGCTGGCCGGGCGCCGCGGCGGCAACGCGGCGATCGAGTTCGCGCTGATCGCGCCGATGCTGCTCATCCTGCTGTCGGCCGTGGTCGAGATCGGGCTGGCCGCGAACCAGGCGATGCAGGTGGAGGCCGCCGTCGAGGCCGGCATCCTCTACACCGCGAAGAACGGTCCCAACGACCTTGCCGCGATCGCGACGGCTGTCGTTTCGGCCACCAGCACGGCGGGGATCACCGCAAGCCCGGCGCCGGTGGCCTTCTGCGGCTGCCCGGCCCTGTCCGGGGTGGTTTCGCAGAATGCCGATTGCACGACGGCCTGTCCCGACACGACGGCGCCGGGCCGCTACGTGCGGGTCAGCGCCGCGGTGGCGCACCAGTCGATCATGTCGTTCCTCAACCTGCCCATCCCCGCGACGCTGACCGCCAGCTCCATCGTGAGGGTCCAGTAGGGCATGGGGAGCGACGGCAGCCGCGAAGGCGGGACGACGGCCGTGGAGTTCGCCATCCTGCTGCCGGCGTTCCTGATGTTCACGCTGGGCGTGCTGGACTGCGGCCGCCTGCTGTGGAGCCATGCCATGCTGGAGCGCTCGGTCTCCTCGGCCGCGCGCTGCGCCGCGATCAACGCGTCGCTGTGCGGCACGGCGCTGGCCATCCAGAACCATGGCGCCGGGCAGGCCTGGGGCCTGGGGCTTGCCGCCTCCGCGTTCACGGTCTCGCCCGCGGCGTGCGGGACGCAGGTCGTGGGGCGGCTGACGTTCCAGTTCGTCATTCCGTGGTTCTATGGCAGCGCGCCGTACGGGTCGGGCAACTCGGTGCTGTTGACCGCGGCGGCGTGCAACCCGGCGTAGCCCGCCGGGGCGCGTTCAGCGCTTCTGCAGGACGTCGATCACGCGCAGGACGGCGGGGCCACCGACGATCATGAAGATGGTCGGCATGATGAACAGCATCATGGGAATGGTCATGAGCGTCGGCAACTGGTTCGCCCGCTCTTCGAGGTGGAGCAGCGTATCGTTCCGCAGCTGGTTGGCGACGACGCGCAGCGCCTGGGCGAGCGGCGTGCCGTAGCGCAGGGTCTGCGACAGGGTCGTGACGATGGAGCGGACGCTGGGCGTGTCGACGCGGTCCCCCAGATTGGCCAGCGCCTGCTCGCGGCTCGGCAGGATCTTCAGGTCGGCGGCCGTGAGCGCGAGCTCCCCGGCCAAGGCGGGCTGCGATTCCGCGAGCAGGCCGGCGATGCGGTCGATCCCGTCCTCGAACGAGAGCCCCGCCTCGACGCAGATCACCAGCAGTTCCAGCGCATCCGGCAGGCCCGCCACGACGGCCTTCTTCCGGCGCGAGACGAGCCGGCCGAGCGCCATGGCGGGCAGGAACCACCCGGCGATCCCGAGGCCCGCGGCCGCCAGCGGCGGCAGCATGGGCGGGCCGGGCGCCCAGTGCCGCGCGGCGGCATAGCCGCAAGTCGCCATGAGCGCGATCATGACCAGGCGCACGCCGACCAGGCCGTGGATCGCCAATGCGGCCGGCACGCCCAGCCGCTTCAGCCCCGCTTCCAGGATGCGGGGGCCGGCGTCGTCGGCGCCGGGATGGCCGGTGCGGATCAACGTCGACGCGAGCGGGGCCTTGCGCGGCGCGGCCGCGTGCTGGCCTGTCACCAGATCGACCCGGCGGGACACGGCCTCTTTCGTCATCCGGGCGCTGTAGAGCATCATGCCCAGCCCCCCGAGGCTCAGGACCATGGCGCTGCCCAGCAACGCGACGGCGGCCGACGTCCATGTGTCGGGAAGGGTCACGGGGCCGCCGGGGCGGCCGGGCGCGGCTCAGATCGCATGGGTCACGCTGCGCATCATCTGCCGGATGATGGCGAACCCGACGACGAGGCTGCCCACGGCCATCGCGATGATGACCTTGCCCCGCGGATCGACGATCAGCGGGCGGAGGTAGTCCGGCGACATGACGAGCATGGCGCCGATGATGAAGAACGGGATCGCCCCCAGCACATAGGCCGACATGCGGACCTCCCCGGTCGTGGCCTTCGCCTTCAGCCGCATCGCCCGGCGCTTGCGCATCAGGTCCGACAGGATGTCCAGCGTTGCCGCGAGATTGCCGCCCGTGGCCCGCTGCAACGAGATGGACACCGCGAAGAACCTGAAATCCGCCAGGCCGACGCGCTCGGCCGCCGTGATCAGCGCGTCCTCGAAGGCGATGCCGATCGCCATGCGGTCCGCGAGGGCGGTGAACACGGCGGCGACCGGCTGCGCGGCCTCGTTGCCGACGGACCGCACCGCCGTGGTGATCGGCAAGCCGGCCCGCAGCATGCGGATCACCATGTCGATGGTTTCCGGAAACAGCTCGGTGAAGGCATCGTCGGCCTTGCTCTGCTGGTGCTTCAGCAGCGCGCGGGGCAGCGCGAACGCCAGGACGGCCACGCCTGCGAAGCTGATCCATCTGGAGAGTTGCAGGCCGGTATGCAGCATGATCCAGGCGGCGCCGCCCCCGGCCGCCGCGGTCAGGATCAGGGTCAACCCATCGGCCTGCATGCCCCAGTTCCGCGACAGCCCGGCCGCGCAGATCGGACGAAGCCAGCCGCCGAGCGCGCCGCGCCAGCCGCCGGCCGCGGCATCGCCGGCCTTGCGGGCCTTGCCGCCCTTCTTCGGGCCCGCGACGAGGTCGACGTAGCTTTCCAGGCTGCGGCGTCTGCGGCGGGTGTCGATCAGCGTCGCCGTCAGCCCCAGCGCGAAGATGACCAGCACGCCCAGGACGAGCATGCCGGGAAGCAGGAGGTTCATGCGGGTTCCGCGACCGGCGGGGCCAGCGCCGCCATGAACGCGGTGCCGAGGCCGAAATAGTTGAGCCGGGGCATGAAGCGCGGCTGCAACTGGTTGGACACGAAGCTGCCGCGTAACGTCCCGTCGGCGTTCTCGCCCTCGAACTCGTACGAGAACAAGGTCGAGAGCGAGATCATCTCGCCTTCCAGGCCGACCACCTCGACCACTTCGGTGACCCGGCGCACGCCGTCGCGCATGCGCGCAGTCTGCACGATGAGGTCGATCGCGCTCGCCATCTGCGACCGCACGGCCTGCATGGGCAGGTTGACGTTGGCCATCAGGATCATGTCCTCCATGCGGGCCAGGGCGTCGCGGCCCGAATTGGCGTGGATGGTGGACATGGATCCGTCGTGCCCGGTGTTCATGGCCTGCATCATGTCGAAGCATTCGGAGCCGCGAACCTCGCCGACGATGATGCGGTCGGGCCGCATCCGCAGGGCGTTGCGCATCAGGTCGCGCTGCGTGATCTCCCCCTGCCGTTCGAGGTTCGCCGGCCGGCTCTCGAGCTGGACGACATGCCGCTGCTGCAGCTGCAGCTCCGCCGTGTCCTCGATCGTGATGATCCGGTCGGTGTGTTCGATCGTGCTGGACAGCACGTTCAGCAAGGTCGTCTTGCCGGAGCCCGTTCCCCCGGAGATGACGATGTTCAGCCGGCAGCGCGCGGCGATCTCGAGCACCCGGCTCAGGCTGGGCGAGACGGTGCCGAACGTCACCAGCTTGGAGAAGTCCATGGCGATCTTCGAGAACTTCCGGATCGAGATGCAGGGCCCGCGCAGGCTCAACGGCGGGATGACGACGTTCACCCGGCTGCCGTCCTTCAGCCGGGCATCGAGCATGGGGCTCGACTCGTCGATCCGGCGGCCGACGGACGAGGCGATGCGCTGGGCGACATGCATGACATGGGCGTCGTTGCGGAATTGCAGGTCGGTCAACTGCAGCTTGCCGCGCCGCTCGACATAGATCATGTGCGCGCCGTTGATCAGGATGTCGGAGATGGTGTCGTCCTGCAGCAACGGCTCGAGCGGCCCCAGGCCGATCATGTCGTCGACGATCTCGCGGCCGAGGTCGTGCTGCTCCTGCCGGTTCAGCAGGAGGCGCTGCTCCGACGCGATGTCGGCGACGAGCACGCTGACCCGGGCGGTGAGGTCCGTCTTCACCATCCGCACGGCGACGGCCGGTTCGATCCGCTGCAGGACCTCGTCGCGGATCAGGTCGATGGCCTTCGACGTCTCGTTGGGCGCCGAGTGCTCGGGGGCGGCGTGTCCTGCCGGCCCCCCCGTCGCGCCGGCCCGGGTCACGGGCTTCGACGACGGGGCCGGGGCGGCCGGGGGGGCGGCGCTCGCGCGTTTGCCGAACCCGCTCATCAGCCGAACCACTGCTTCAACGACCACTTCGCCGCGACCGCGGGCTCCTCGCCCGAGAGCTGCTGGAACAATGGGGTCAAGCCGCGCTGCAAGGCGGCGCACGCCTGCAGACCCTTTATGCCGAGGCGGGATGCGATCGCGATCTCCCGCGCGTACGGCAGGATGATGTCGGGCGTCGATCCGGACGCGCGGATGAACTCCGCGTCGGGCAGGCTTTCGGCCGCGCCGCCCTTGTTGAGGATATGGATCGTCGTCCGTTCGGCGCTGTTCGCGCCCAGCTTCTCACGCAGGCGCGGCACGTCGCGGGCGCTGACCAGGCTGCCGCTGCTGACCAGCAGGATGGTGCCGGGCAGATGCAGCACGCGCAGCAGGCGGGGGGCCGACGTGATCGGGATTTCGACGAACACGTAGCGGTTGTGCCGCATCAGACGCTCCAGCAGCGACTGCACCGCGGCCTCGTCCGGGGCCAGAGCCTCGTTCAACGGTTCCAGCGCCGCCATCACGCCCAGCCGTTCTCCGGCGCGGGCGACGCCGCGGTCGAGGAACAGCTCGTCGACGCGCTCCGGATGGTCCAGCGCCTCGCGCAGGGCGTGGCTGGGGCTTGCGTTCAACTGAAGCGCCGCGTCGCCGAACTGCAGGTCGAGATCCAGCAGGCAGGCGCGGCGCTTGTTCACCTCCGCCATGTGCCAGGCCGTTGCGGCCGCGATGGTGGTTGCGCCGGCGCCGCCGCGGACCCCGATCACGAAGACCAGCTTGCCGGTCCGTGCCGCAACCGGGGCGGTGCTGCCGGTGATGATGGCGTTGCAACTTTGCAGGACGAGGCCGCGGATCAGGGGGGTGTAGTAGTATTCGACGACCCCGGCCGCCCTCAGCTCGCGATAGAGCGTGATGTCGTTGGCGGAACCGATCACCACGACGCCGGTCGTGGGGTCGCAGACGTTGGCGAGTTCGTGGATGCGGGCGACGGGATCGTCGACCCCGTTCACGTCGACGATCAGCAGCCGGGGCGACGGGCGCGTCGCCAAGGCGGCGATGGCGTCGTTCACGCCGCCGTTCTTGTACTCGACCTGCGCGACCGCGAGGTCGATCAGGCATTGGCGGATGACGCCTTCGGAATCGCGGTCGCGCACGAAGACCATGGCGCTGATGGTTGCGGGCAGCGCGACCGCCGGGTCGGCGACGGCCGGCAGGGCGTCCATCACGGCGCCGGGCCTGCGCCCGCGCCGGGCATGGTGACCTGCGGGGTCAAGGCGCCGGCACCCGCCGCGGGCCTGATCCTGCCCTGCTCGTAGGCCTGGACCGCGCGGGTCTCCCGTTCGCCGTTCGCCGGTCCCAGCGGCCGGCCCCGGCGCAGGTCCGCGGGATCCGCCACCATGGCCCGCAGGTTGCGCTCGCTGATGCAGCCCAGGACGGGCGAGGGGTCGTTGCCGCCGAACCCGCTGGGCGGCAGCACCAGCGGCGGGCAGCGGCTCTCACCGCTGGGGTACGGCAACGCCGGAAGCTCGGCCGCGCAGCCGCCGAGGGCCAGGGCCACGGCCAGGCCGAGAGTGGGGAGCGTCCTCATTCCATCATGAACCCCGCCGAGCCCTGCAGGCGTGGCGACGCCCCGCCCATGGCGGCCCGGACCGATGCGGGCGCGGCGGTCAGGCGGCCCTTCAGGATCCGCTCGATGTCGCTCGAGAACCGGAGGCCGTCGGTGGGCACCTGCAGGGCGTTGGGCTGCGACACCGGACGGACGATGTAGGGCGTGACGATGATGACCAGCTCGGTCTCGTTGCGCTGGTACCGCGTCGAGCGGAACAGGGCGCCCAGGATCGGCAGGTTCGCCAGCAAAGGCAGTTGCTGGATCTGGCTCTGCGCGTTGTTCTGGAACAGCCCGGCGATGGCGAAGCTCTGGCCGCTCCCCAGTTCCACCGTCGTCTCGACCCGGCGCACCGTGAGGGCCGGGACCGCGACGTTGTTCAGCACGAGCTGGCCGGTGCTGGTCAGCTCGCTGACTTCCGGACGGACCTTGATGTTGATGCGGTTGCCATCCAGCACCGTCGGCGTGAAGTCGACGCTGACGCCATAGCGCTTGTAGTCGATGGTCACGGTCTGGTTGCCCTGCGGGACCGGGATGGGGTACTCGCCGCCCGCCAGGAAGTTGGCCGTCTCGCCGGAAATGGCGGTCAGGGTCGGCTCGGCCAGTATGGTCGCGAGCCCGTCCTGGTCCAGCGCGTCGATGACGGCGGAGGCATTGAAGTCGCGGCTGCGGTAGCCGACGCCCACGGAGCCATAGGTGGTCGGCGAGCCCGCGGAGATGAAATTGCCGAAGGTGGAGACGGCGGTACGGCCGGTGAGGAGGCCGACGGCCAGCGAGCCGCTGCTGAACAACTGGCTCCAGTTGACCCCAAGCTGCTTGTCGATGTTGCGGGAGACCTCGGCCACGCGCACCTTCAGCGTCACCTGGGTCGCCGCCGTCACGCCGATATCGAAGTTGATGACGTCCTTGTCGCCCAGGAACAGCCGCGCCGCGGCCTTGACCTGCTGCGCCTCCCGCGGGGACCCGACCGAACCGGAGATCGTGATGCCGCCCGGTGCGGCGGTCACGCGCAGCCGGCTGTCGGGCGCCGCGCCGCGCACGGCCGCGGCGACGTCGGCGACGGGGCGCGTCACCCGCACGGTATAGCCGATGGTCTCGCCGCTTTCGGTGATGGCGAACACCGTCGTCGTGCCCGGCTTCTTGCCGTAGACCAGGAAGCTTGCGGGCGTCGGCACCTGGACGTCGGCGATTTCGGGGTTGGCGACGAACACGGTCTTGGCGGCGCCGGGCAGTTGGATCAGCTGCGCCTTGTCGGCCTCGATGGTGAGCGACGCGCTTTGCCGGAGGGACGCCGCGGCCGGCTTCGGCGGGGGCGCCGGTTCCTGCGCCGCGGTGGCGCCCGGCGCTGCGGCCAGGGCAAGAAGCAGGACGCCGCGCCGCAGGCTGGCCGCGGGCGAAGCACCGGGTGCGGGCCGCATGGGCGTCCTCATTGACAGGGGACCAGGTTGCCACTGGTGAGGCAGAGGCGTTCGACCTTCTCGCCGCGGATCACGTCGATCGTGCCGCGCTGTCCGGTGCGGGGGCCCGTGGTCGGGTCCGATTGGGGCGGCGGGGCGGTCGGTGCGGCGGGCGGGGGGCGCAGGGCGGGCGAGACGTCCGAGGCCCAGGTCGGCGAGGGCGGCGTCCACACGACGGGGGGCGCGCTGTCCGGATCCAGGTCGCCCCGCAACGTCAAGGCGAGCTTGCCGAGCTGCTGCGCCACCAGCAGCATCGTCGCCTGGCGCTGCGTCACTTCCAGGGTGACGTTCTTCGGCAGATGCGGGGCGGCGGCGGGCGTTCCCGCGGGCTGCTCCCCGGCGGCCGCCACGGTCTGGTCGATGGCGATGACGCGCAGGCCGTGCAGCACGGTTTCGCCCAGGGCCTTGTGACCCTGGTCCGTCCCTTGCGTGGAAAAGTTCTGCGTCAGGACGATATCGACGTCGTCGCCGGGCAACAGCAGGCCCGACGTGCTCTGCGTGGCGTCGACTTCGATCGAGACGGCGCGGTAGCCGGGCCGCAGGGCGGCGGCGAGGAACTCGGGATCGCCGGATTTCACGAGGGCCAGGAGGCTCAAGGATTCGCCCGCCTGGAAGGCGCGGCGCGTCACGGCGCCGATCAGGGCCGTCTCGGTGGCGGGGGTCCTGCGGATGTCCGCCGCCGCCACGTCGGCTTCCGGCACCAGCGTCCAGGCGACGTCGGCAGGGCGCAACACCATGCCGGCCGGCAGGGGGTGGCTGGCTTTCAGGACCGACACGCTCGCCATCTTCGCGGCCGGGGACGCGGCGGGATCGCCGGGTCCGCGATACCACAGGGCAGCCAGCAGCCCGCCAGCCAGGAGTGCCAGGATTCCGAGCCCGAACATGAGCTTACGAGACAGGGTTCGGCCCGGGCGGCCATTGCCCCGGCCAGGTGGCGCCGGGGCGTTCCGGGGTCGGTCTCATCGGATTGCGACCAGTTCGCCGACCAGGCCGAACGCGGTGCCGCCGAACACCGCGAACGCGTAGGGCATCGGCTCGTCGGCCAGGATGCGCGACCCTTCCCGCCGGGCCATGCGGCCGAACGCCGTGGCCCCTGCGGCATCGGAGGAGGTGCGGGACGCGGACGCGCGGGGCGGCAGCCGGGAGCGGCGCCGCAAGCCGAACCGCAGCGCCAGGTAGAGCACGGCCAGGACGCCGCCGGCCAAGGCGATGTGCAGCATCAGCGGCAGCACGCGGTCGGCCGCGACGGCGAACGTCGCGGCGGCGATCAGCTTCACGTCGCCCCACCCCATGAGGTCATGGGACGCGACGATGCCGAGCACGACGAGCACGAGCGCCGCCATCGCGACGCTGACCAGCAACGGCCCGGCCCCGGCCATCGACCGCAGCGCCACGCCGAAGCACAGCACCAGAAGCACGAGGCGGTTGGGGATGATCCGGCTCGCGAGGTCCGTCGCAAGGGAAGCGACGAGGCAGACCAGGATCGCCCCGCCGAGACTCCATGCGATCATGTCCCGGACCATCTCTGCCCTGCCCTGTCCCCGCTGCCGTCCCGCATCCGCCGTGCCGATGGGCAGGCGATGGCCGCCGCTGCTCGCAACCGCGCTAGATCTTGCCAGCGACGCTCGTGAAGAGAAGGCCGAGGTTGGTGCCGACCAGGGTGATCGCCGTCACGATGGCGACGGCCACCAGAGCGGCGATCAGCCCGTATTCGATTGCCGTGACGCCTGCTTCGGACTTCAACGGGCGGCTCGTGAGGAAATTGGACAAGAAACGATGCATGGCGCGTGAATCCTTCGACTGTTGGTGATCGGAAGCCTGCGGCGTCTCGGCCGCCCGCCCCAATGGCTTGTCGGTGCTGGCTGCCCGGTGCTGGCTGGAGCAGCCATGACCGCAACATTCCCCCTGCGAAGCGCCGCCGTCATTGATCCGCGTCAATGACTCGGGATGTGTGTCCATTTCAAATTCCGACGGGATGGAGCGGAGCGGCCCTGATGGTTGGCGAGGTGTCACGCCGTGCGAGATCGTCGGCCTGCCTGGTGCTCCTCCTCGCGCTCGTTCCGCTCATGGCGTGCTCGGGTCCGACGTTGCCGGTCTATCCGTCGTTCCAGGCCGAAGCCCGGCGTCCCGTCCACTCCGACGCGGAGGGCGCGCCGCTGCGGATGGCCCGGGCGACCCGGCAGGCGGGCGACCTGGGCGCCGCGATCCAGATCTACCGGACGGCCGCCGCCAGCCGGTCGGTGACGCCGGAGACCCTGGTGGAATTCGGCGACGTCCAGCTGGAGGCCGGGTTTCCCGACGATGCGATCGACGCCTACAGCAAGGTCGGCAGCGCGCCGGCCGTGCGCGTGGCCGCGCGCCTGGGCGCGCTGCTCGGTCTGATGCGCGCGACGGTCATCCTCGGTCAGCCGGCGGAGGCGCTGGCGTATGCCGATGCGGCCCAGGCCCTGGCGCCCGACGACCCGCGGGTGCAGATCAACCGCGGCGTGGCGCTCGATTCCCTGGGCCGGCATGCCGAGGCGCAGACCTGCTACCGCAGCGTGCTGCGGATCACGCCCCGCGACGTTCCCGCGCGCAACAACCTGGCCCTCTCGCTCGCCCTCGTGAAGCGCTTCGACGAGGCGATCGCGCTCATCGCGCCGCTCGTGCGGTCCTCGGCCGCGACGCCGCGGGTGCGGGAGAACATGGCGCTGATCTATGCCCTGATGGGCGACCAGACCCAGGCCGCGGCGTTGAGCCGGATCGATCTGGACGAGGACGCGACCCTGTCCAACCTGGCCTTCCTGGAAGCGGTCCGGGGTCAAACCCCATGACCGGCGGCTGGCTGCGGGTCATCGTTGCGGGGTAGGGCCATCGCCTACACCAGCCGCCAGCGGATCGACCTGATCCTGTTGGCCGGCTGCGGCGCGCTGCTGGCGATGCCGGGCGCGGTCCTGTACGGCAGCCTGTTCCATCGGTCGCCGGCGCAGGATTTCATGGTGTTCTACAACGCCGCCCGCGACGTGATCGACGGCGATCTGGCGCTGCTCGCCGACGGCGCCGCCTTCACGGCGCAGTTGAACGACCGGTTCGGGGCCTGGTTGACCCAGCCGCTGGACCTGCATCCCTGGATGTATCCGCCCACCACCCTGCTGCTGGTGGCACCGCTGGGCTGGTTGCCGTTTCCGCTCGCGTACGCCGGGTTCATGGGGGGAACGTTCGCGGCGCTGAACGGGGCGATGGGCTGTCTTCTGCATCGTGGCGACCAACGCCGGTTGTGCGTTGCGGCGCTGCTGCTGTCGCCCGCCACCGCCTTCACCCTGGCGGTGGGCCAGAACAGCTTCCTGACCACCGCGCTGATGGTGGGCGGCTTCGGCTGGATGGGCCGCGCGCCGGTGCTGGCCGGCATCCTGCTCGGGTCGCTGACGGTCAAGCCGCAGCTCTGGCTGCTTGTGCCGGTCGCGCTGATCGCGGCGCGGGAGTGGACGGTGCTGGGCTGCTGCCTCGCGACCGCCGCCGTCCTCGGGCTGGTGTCGTTGGCGGCGTTCGGTCCGGCTCCCTGGCTCGCATGGCTCACGTTGATGCTGCGGCCCAGCCCGCAGTATCAGGAGTGGGTCGACGTGGGCCGGCTGAGCGGGCAGAGCATCTATGCGGTTTCCGTCCTGCTCGGGGGCTCCGCTGCCGCCGCGGGGGTGCTGCAGACGGGCGCGAGCCTGTGCTGCGCCGGCCTGGTGTGGCGGGCGTTCCGGACGGCGGCACTGACGCCCGATCTGCGGCTGGCTCTGCTGCTGGTCGCCACGATCCTGGCCGCGCCGCATGTCGCGAACTACGATGCGGTCATGGTCACGGCCGCGCTGGTGCTGTTGTCGTGCCGGGCGCTGACCGAGGGGTTCCGGCGCGGCGAGCTGCTGCTGATCATCGTCGCGGCGGGGATCGAGCTGTTGAACCCGCCGCGCGTCGTGCCGCTGGGCGTCGTCACGCCGCTCGTGCTGTGCGCCGTGCTGGCGGCCATCATGTCGCGCCGCACGCCGGCCGGGCGGGCGGGCGCCACAGACGGCGCAGGGCCAGCGAAAGCACGATGGCGCTGAGCACCGGGCCGAGCGGGATGTGCCAGGCGGTGCCGATCGTCCAGGTCAGCAGGGCCATGGGATAGAGACAGACGAGCGCGAGCTTCTCCCACGGCAGGAAACCGTCCTTGCGCCCGGCGCGCGCCAGCCAGCCCATGGCGACGACGAGCAGCAGGTCGTCGTACAGCAGGGCCATCGGCGCCGCGAGCAGCGTTGCGGCGACCAGTGCCGCGGCGTGCGCCGGGCCAGCGGGCCCGCGCCGCCAGACCAGCAGGACCAGGCCGGCCATGACGAACGCGAAGGCCGCCTGGATCGCCATCGCGCAGGCCGCCGACAGGCCCAGCAGGCGCGCGCCCCCGAACACCGTGACCATCCCGGCAAAGTCGATCCGCCCCGATGCGTAGACGTCCGCGCTGGCGACGACCGCCGCGAGGTAGGCCTGCCACGTGCCCCAGCCGAACGTCAGGACCGAAAGGCCGACCAGCGCCGAGACGGTCGCGGCGGCGGCGGCGAAGGCGGCCCGGCGCCGCCCGGCCACCAGCGCGAACGGCGCCAGCAGGCCGAAATGCGGCTTGTAGCACAGCAGGCCGAGCAGCACCCCGGCCGTCAGCGGCCGGCGGTCGAGCATGAGGGTGAAGCCGCCGAACAGCGCGGCGGTCAGGAACGCGTTCTGCCCCACGCCGACCGTCCACACCGCGGCGGGAAAGGCGAGGACCGGCGCGACCCAGGCCCAGCCACGCTCCTGCAAGACCCCGCGCATCGCGGCGAGGAACAGGGCGATCGTCAGCACCTGGAAGCCCGCGTTGGCCACGACGTAGGGGAGCATGGCAAGGCCGGCGCAGACGAACAGGAAGACCGGCGGATAGAAGAAGTACTGGTAGCCCTCGCCCAGCGGCTCCGCCCGGCCCAACGCGAGCTGCTCCGCCAGCGCGTGCGCCGCCTGGTCGTAGGCCAGCGCCGGCGTGCCGGCCAGGGCCAACTGCCCGGCGGCGTAGAAGCTGACGAAGTCGCTGGTGGCGGGCTGTGCGACCTGGTGCCACACCCCGTGCTGCCACAAGGCGAGGAACAGCAGCAGCAGCCCTTCCTCCAGCAGAAGCACGCGTCCCCATGCGACGACGGTCCGGTGCGTGATCCACTCGGCTTCGCGCAGGGACGACGTCACGCGGCCCATCGCGATGCCCACGCGGCCCGGCAGCCCCCTACAGTCGCGCCGACACGAAATCGAACATCGTCGTCATGTTCGTGCCCACAAGCGTGAGGGCGGTGACGATCGCCACGGCCACCAGCGCCGCGATGAGGCCGTATTCGATCGCGGTCACGCCCGATTCCGACGTTGTGGCGAGGCTGAGTTGTCGTTTGACCCACGCCCGATACATTTTCGTTTCCCTCCACTGATTGACAGGCGGCCGTCCGTTACTCGCGGGCGAGCTCCACGAGCATGGTGCGGTCGAGCAATACTATCCCGGACCGGAGACTCTTCAGGATGCCCGAGCGGTGCATCATCGCGAGGCAGCGGCATACCGTCTCGATCGACAAGCAGAGGTGATCGGCGATATCCGTCCTGTCCATCGGCAGCTCCACGAAGCCGCAATCGGCGGCCAACGAGCGGCGGTCCAGGTCCAGCAGGAACGAGGCGATCTTCTCGACCGCGGTCTTGCGGCCCAGCAGGATGATGTGCTGATCGGCCCGTTGGAGATTGGTGAGCGTCTTCAACCGCAGTTGCAGCGCCAACGCCGCGTTGGACCGGGCCGTGGCCTCGACGGCCGAGCGGGGGTAGCGGCGCAGGATCATGTCGGTGACGGCCTCCGCGTCGGCGTTGTAGGTGCCGACGTCGTCGATGCCGACCAGGTCGCCCGGCCACATGAACTTGGCCACCTGGCGGCGGCCGTCCTCCATGAACCTGACCAGTCGCGCGCATCCGGTCAGGATCGTCCAGCAGAACTCCGTGCGGTCGTCATGGCGATAGATCTGCTGCGCGCTGCGGACGGTGACGGTGCATGCAAGCGGGTCGAGCTGGTCGAGCGCGCTCGGCGCCATGCGGGGCCATTGATCGACGACTGGGATATCAAGGGTTCGCTCCGCGGTCCTGGCATACGAAGGCATGGGCACTCCTTGCTGCGAACCGATCGAGGCGAAACCGTCGCGAAGGCCGCCGGCGGCCGAGGCGCGCCAGTCGATCCAGCCGGATGACCCAGGTTGCGACAGTAGGGGAGGAGCGCCGTGCGGGGGCAGGGTCGGAAAGTACCTACATGGGTGTGCCCGGAGCGCGGATGCGACGGCGGGCGCCGATCGTCGCGTTACCCGACGGAAGCGGGAGTCACGGGTCCGTGCCGCTGGCACGGTCCTCCAGCGCCTCGACCCTCAGGCGGGAGGTCAGGGGCTGGGACGGGGCGCGGCTGGCGTCTATCGCGGCGATCATTGCGGCCAGGGGGGTCGCGCGGCGTGCGGCGAGGCGTTCCAGCGCGGCCCAGAACTCGGGTTCCAGGGCGATGCTGGTGCGGTGGCCCGAGAGGGTGACGCTGCGCTTGACGAGGCCGCTCACGGGGGGGGCGGGTCAGGGGGCGCGGTAGGTGATGATCGTGAAGCTGTCGGGGTGGTGTTGCGGCGGCTTGCCTTCGCCCGCCGGCTGCGTCGTGGTCGCGGCGACGGTGAACAGGCGGCGCGTGGCGTCGTCCATGGCGAGCACGCGGGCGCCGGGGCGGGTGGTGGTGGTTTCGGTGGCGGCGTAGTCGTTGGGGCCGTCCTGGCGGATGACGCTCAGCGTGCCGTCGACGCCGTTGGCGATGACGACCAGGCGGCGGACGGGGTCGAAGGCGATGCCGTCGGCGCCCCGGCCGATGGGGATGGTGGCGACGATGCCGGCGGCCGGGTCGAGTGCCACGAAGACGGGCTTTTCGCCGCGGCAGGCGATGAGGACGCGTTTGGCGGTGCGGTCCCAGAGGGTGGCGGCGGGCTGCTGGCACTCGCCGAGGCGCCACGTCTTGTGGACGGACAGGTCCTTGGGGTCCAGTTGCTGGAGCAGGGCGCGGTCGCGCATGGGGGCGAAGATCTCGCCGTCGGGGCCGATGGCGGGCATGGCCATGGCGCGGCTGTTGAACTCGGTGCGGGTCAGCACCTGGCCGGTGGCGGCGTCGACGGTGATCCAGGTGGATTTCTCGGGGCGGGGGCCGGTGACGAGGTGGACGCGGTTCTGGCCGGGGTCGAGGATGGCGTGGGCGATGTCGCCGGCGCCGAGGTCGGTGCGGTCGAGCAGCTTGAGGCTGGCCATGTCGATGGTGAGCAGCGCGCCCTCGATCGTGACCGCGTAGGCGCGGGCGGCGGCGGGGACCAGCACGATGGTGGTCACGCCCTTGCTGTCGGCGACGGTGCGGGCCTCGCGCGTCTTCGTGTTCCAGACGAGCAGGCCGTCGGCCTGGCGGGCGATGAACAGGCGGCTCCCGTCCTGGTCGAGCGCGATCCCGCCCCAGGGCGTGTCGGTGCTGGGGATGGTCTGGGCGCTTTCCGCCAGCCAGGACTGGGCGCGGGCGGGAAGGGCGAACAACAGCAGGATCAGGAGGATGCGCATGGCGGGAGCGTCCGAGCGGAACATGGCTTTTGAGTGGCCCCTGGCCATCAATCAATCCCCGAGCGTCGCGCCGGGGCTGGTCATGTCGGCGGGGACGACCCAGCGGTCGAAATCCTCGCCGGTGACGTGGCCCAGCTTCATCGCGGCGTCGCGCAGGGTGATGTCGTCGTGCAGGGCCAGCTTGCCGATGGCGACGGCCTTGTCGTAGCCGATATGGGGGTTGAGGGCGGTGACGAGCATCAGGCCGCGGGCCAGGTTGTCGGCGATGCGGGGGCGGTTGGGTTCCAGCTTGTCGACCATGTTGGCGGCGAAGCTTTCGGCGGCGTCGGCCAGGAGCGTCGCGGATTGCAGCGTGTTGTGGATGATCAGCGGCTTGAAGACGTTCAGTTCCAGGAAGCTTTGTGCGGCGCCGATGGTGATGGCGACGTGGTTGCCCATGACCTGGGCGCAGACCATCGTCAGGGCCTCGCTCTGGGTGGGGTTGGTCTTGCCGGGCATGATGGAGGAGCTGAGGCCGTCGGCGGGGATGATCAGTTCCGACAGTCCGGAGCGGGGGCCGGAGCCGAGCAGGCGGACGTCGTTGCCGAGCTTGTTGAGGGCGGTGGCGATGACGTTGAGGACGCCCGACAGCTCGACGAAGGCGTCGTGGGCGCCCATGCCCTCGAACTTGTTGGGGTTGGGGGTGAAGGGCAGGCCGGTCAGGGTGGCGATGCGCGCGCAGAACACAACGTCGAAGCGGGGGTGGCGGTTGAGGCCGGTGCCGACGGCGGTGCCGCCCTGCGGCAGGCTGAGCAGGCGGGGCATGGCGTCGTCGAGGCGTGCCACCCCCAGCTCGACCTGGCGCGCCCAGGCGGCGCATTCCTGGCCGAGGGTGACGGGGACGGCGTCCATCATGTGGGTGCGGCCGACCTTCACGATGCCGTCCCACTCGGCAGTGCGGGCGATAAGGCTGGCGTGCAGCGTCCGCAGGGCGGGTTTCAGGCGGTGCTCGACCGTCTCGGCGGCGGCGACGTGCATGACGGTCGGGAAGCTGTCGTTGCTGCTCTGGCCGCGGTTGACGTGGTCGTTGGGGTGGACGGGGGTGCGGACGCCGCGGGGGTGGCCCAGCATCTCGTTGGCGCGGTTGGCGATGACCTCGTTGGCGTTCATGTTCGTCTGCGTGCCGCTGCCGGTCTGCCAGACGGGCAGCGGGAACTCGTCGTCGTGGCGGCCGGCGGCGATTTCGGCGGCCGCGGCCGCGATGGGGGCGGCGATGCCGGGGGGGAGCTCGCCCAGCGCCTGGTTGGCTTCGGCGGCGGCCTGTTTCTGCAGGCCGACGGCGCGGATGAGGACGGGGGGGAACCGCTCCGTGCCGATGCGGAACAGGCGGCGGGCGCGTTCGGTCTGCGGGCCCCAGTAGCGGGCGGCCTCGATGTCGATCGTGCCCAGGCTGTCGGTTTCGGTGCGAGTCATGGGGTGCGCTCCGCTGCTGCGAGGTGCAAACGCGCGGCGGCCCATTCGGCTGCCTCCGCCACCACGGGGTCGGGGTCGGCCATGAGGCGGCGCGCGTGGGGCAGGAGCGCCGGGTCGCCGGAGTTGCCGATGGCGATCAGCACGTTGCGGACGAAGCGGTTGCGGCCGATGCGCTTGATGGGTCCGCCGGAGAACATGCGGCGGAAGTCCGCGTCGTCCAGGGCGGCCAGCGCGGCCAGGCGGGGCGCCTCGCGGTCGGGGCGGGCAGCGAGCTTTTCGTGGGCGGACCGGGCGAAGCGGTTCCAGGGGCAGACGGCCAGGCAGTCGTCGCAACCGTAGATGCGGTTGCCGATGGCTTCGCGGAACTCGTGCGGGATGGGGCCGGCGTGCTCGATAGTCAGGTAGGAGATGCAGCGCGTCGCGTCGAGGCGGTAGGGCTGCGGGAAGGCGGCCGTCGGGCAGGCGTCCTGGCAGCGCGTGCAGGTGCCGCAGCGGTCGGCGTGGGGGGCGTCGGGCTCGATCTCGAGCGTTGTCATGACCTCGCCCAGCAGCAGCCACGAGCCGTGGGCGCGGGAGACGAGGTTGGTGTGCTTGCCCTGCCAGCCCAGGCCGGCCTGTTGGGCGAGCGGCTTCTCCATGACGGGTGCGGTGTCGACGAAGACCTTCACGTCCTGTGCGAAGCGGCTGGCGACGAAGGCGGCCAGGTGCTTCAGCATGCCCTTCATCACGTCGTGGTAGTCGCGGTTCTGCGCGTAGACCGAGACGGCGGCGCGGGCGGGCTGGTCCAGGACCGCGAGCGGGTCGTGCGCGGGGGCGTAGGAGAGGCCGAGGCAGATGACGCTGCGGGCCGCGGGCCACAGCGCCTGGGGGTGGGCGCGCTGCTCCGCGCGGTCCGCCATCCATGTCATGCCGCCGTGGTGCCCGGCGGCGAGGAACGCCATCAGGCGCGCGCGCGCCCCGGCGTCCAGATGCGCGGGCGCGAAGCCCACGGCGTGGAAGCCCAGGGCCGCCGCCTTGTCGCGGATGGCGTCCTTCACGGCCGGGCCTGCGTCCCGCATGGTGGCGGGCATGAGAGCGATCCTTGTGTTGTTGCTGTTGCTGTCCGCCTGCGCCGGGGGTCCGCCCGCGGCGTGCCGGCTGGAGAAGCTGGCGGAACTGCCGGTGCGCACGCTGGGCAACGTGCCCGTGCTGCTGGCGCAGATCAATGGCCGCGACGCGATCCTGGTGGTAGACACGGGTTCGGACGCGACGGTGCTGACGCGCACGGCCGCGCGCCGGCTGGGGGTGGCCGAACCGGCGGAGCGGCGGCGGCTGACCGGCGCGGGCGGGCCGGCGGACGTGGGGGTGGCGCGGCTGGATACGCTGGGCCTGGGCGGCGTCGTCATCCCCGGTGCCCGCGCGCTGCTGGGCGACGCGCCGGCGCCGCCGCTGGACGGGGTGCTGGGGATCGACGTGATGGTGGGGTTCGAGGTCGAGCTGGACGTGCCGCGGGGGCGGATGGCGCTGTATCGCGCGCGGCCCTGTCCCGATGCGCGGCCGGGGTGGGACGGGCCCTATGCGCAGCTGGGGGTGCAGCAGCAGGCGGGCAGCGGGCACATGTTCGTGCCGGTGGAGCTGGACGGGCAGCCGCTGCGGGGGATGCTGGACAGCGGGGCGTCGCGCTCGACGCTGTCGTTGCAGACGGCGGGGGAGGCCGGGCTGCGGGGCCGTCGGCTGGCGGCGTTGCCCAGCGGGCGGGGCCAGGCGATGAACGCGGAGGGGATCGTGGTGCGGCTGGCGCCGTTCCGGTCGCTGCGGGTGGGGGCGGACGTGCTGGAGGCGCCGGTGCTGGCGATCGTGGATTTGCCGCCCTTGGCGGGGGATCTGCTGGTAGGCAGCGACTACCTGGCGACGCGGCGGGTCTGGCTGTCGTTCCGGCTGGGGCGGGTGTTCGTCGCGCCGTAGCGTGCGTGCCCGACCATGGGGCGGCAGGGCGGCGGCGGCGTGCGATGCTTCAACCCTGAAGGATTGACGGGCGCCGGACCGCCTCCCTATCGTCGCGCATGAACCCCGACGTGTCCTGGACCCTTGCCACCACCCTGCACCGGGGCGCGCCCGTCGCCGTCATGGGGCACGGGGGCGCACTGTATGCGCTGGCGCCCAGCCTGGCGCGGGCCGGGTTGCCGGGGATCGACAGCGTCGCCGCGCTGTTCCCGGTGTGGGAGCGTGCGCTGCCGGCGCTGGACGCCGCCGCGGCGCGGCTCGATCCCGCCGACGTCGTCGCGGGCGGGACGCCGTTGGCGCCGCTGCTGTATCCCGGCAAGATCCTGTGCGCGGGGGCCAACTACTTCGACCACCTGGCCGAGATGGGGATGCCGGACGCGAAGAAGGCGGATCAGCGGCTGTTCTTCTTCATGAAGCCGCCGCGCAACGCCGTCGTCGGGCCGGGCGCCACGGTGCACATGCCGCTGGGGACGAAGGCGTTCGACTGGGAGATCGAGCTGGCGGCGGTCATCGGGCGGCGGGCGCGGAACGTGCCCGTGGCGACGGCGCTGGAGCATGTGGCGGCGTATACGATCGGGATCGACTTTTCCGCGCGGGACCACAACCGGGCGCCGGAGACGTTCTACAAGCTGGATTGGGTGGCCGGGAAGGCGCAGGACACGTGCTGCCCGATGGGCCCGTGCCTGGTGCCGGCCCGGGCCTTCGCGGACCCGCAGGCGGTCCCGCTTCGGCTGTCCGTGAACGGCGCGGTCAAGCAGGATGCGAGCACCGCGGGAATGATCTTCTCGATCGCCGAGCAGATCGCCATCGCGTCCCGGATCATGACGCTGGACCCCGGCGACGTGATCCTGACGGGGACGCCGGCCGGGGTCGGCGTGCCGCGGGGGACGTTCCTGTCCGTCGGCGACGTCGTCGAGGCCACGGTGCCGGGGATCGGGACGTTGAGCGTCACCATCCAGCCGCCGATCGAACACTGAATCCGGAGACATCCACCATGCGCCGCCGCACGCTGCTTGCCACCGCCCTTGCCCTGCCCGCCGTGGCGCATGCCCAGGCGCCGACGAAGCTGCGGGTCTCGACCGCCGCGCCGCCCAGCGACTTCCTGTCGAAGGCGCTGGAGCAGATGAAGACCGAGGCGATGGCGGCGGCGCCGGGCCTGGAGATCGAGGTGTATCCGGCGGGGGCGCTGTTCCGGCAGGGGACGGAGGTGCCGGCGCTGCAGCGCGGCACGCTCGAGATGAGCACGATGACGACGTTCGAGGTGGCGCAGCAACTGCCGGAGTACGGGTTCTTCAACCGCGGCTACCTGTTCCGCGACCAGGCGCATCTGAAGCGGGTGTTCGACGGGCCGATCGGGGCCGAGTACGCGGGGATCGTCAGCAGCAAGATGGGGATCGAGATCCTCGCGACCTGCTATCTGGGGACCCGGCACGCCGGCATGCGGAAGAAGCGGGAGGTGAAGACCCCGGCGGACATGGCGGGCGTGCGCATGCGGATGCCGGCGGGCCCGGAGTGGCTGCTGCTGGGCCGCGCGGTGGGGGCGAGCCCGACGCCGCTGGGCATGGGGGAGGTGTATCTGGCGCTGAAGACCGGGACGATCGACGCGCAGGAGAACCCGCTGTCCATCCTGAACGCCGCGAAGCTGTATGAGGTGAGCGAGCAGGTGGTGCTGACGTCGCACCTGGTGCAGCCGGTGTTCATCAACATCGCGACGCCCGCCTGGGCGAAGCTGTCGGGCGCGCAGCAGGCGGCGCTGCGGGCGGCGGCGAAGGCGGCGGCGGCGGGGAACGACACGGCCAGGCTTGCGGACGAGGCGATGATCGTCGACGCGCTGAAGGGGCGGGGATTGTCGATCGACATGCCCGACCTGGCGTCGTTCCGTGCCTCGGCCGACAAGGTCTATGGGGAGGCCGAGATGGCGAAGGCGTGGGACGCCGGGTGGATGAAGCGCGTGCTGGAGGCGTGAGGGGCGTGCGTCGCCCTCGATGATCCGCACCCTGCGGACCGCGGCGGACCTTGTCGCGGCGCTGATGTTCGCCGCCGTGTTCCTCGTGTTCTGCTTCAAGATCGTGATGCGGTACGTCGCACACGACACGATGGCCTGGGCGGACGAGATCTCGATCATCCTGTTCGTCTGGATCGTGTTCTGGGCGAACGCGCTGCTGCTGCGGGAGCGGGACCATATCCGGTTCGACCTGGTCTACGTGCTGCTGCCGCCCGGCGGGCAGCGGGTGATGGCGGTGCTGCGGGCCGTGCTGCTGGGGGGGATCTTCCTCTATGCGCTGCCGGCGACCGCCGACTACATCCTGTTCCTGTGGCGGGAGCGGACGGCGGTGCTCGGCTGGCGGCTGGACCGGGTCTATTTCTGCTTCGTCGTGTTCGTCGCCGCCGTCGTGGTGCGGGCGGCGGCGGACCTCGTGCTGCTGCTGACGCCGCGCTGGCGGGCGCATGTCTGAGGGCCTGGCCGTGCTGCTGGGCGTGTTCGCGGTGCTGGCCGTGCTGGGGGCGCCGCTGGGGACGGCGATGCTCGCTTCGGGGTTCGCCTACCTGGTCGCGACGCACCAGGACCTGGGGCTGGTCGCGGACCAGACGCTGAACGGGCTGTACAACTCGTACCTGCTGCTCGCGATCCCGTTGTTCGTGTTCGTGGCCAACCTCATGAGCGCGTCGGGGGTGATCGAGCGGTTGCTGGGGCTGGGCGCGGCCATGGTCGGGCATCTGCCGGGGGGGCTGGCGCAGGTGAACGTCGTCAGCAACCTCATCTTCTCCGGCATGAGCGGGAGCGCCGTCGCCGATGCGTCCGGACCCGGGCTGCTCGTGGCGCGGATGATGACGAAGGACGGGCGCTACCCCGCCGGCTTCGCGGCGGCGGTCTCGGTGGTGTCGGCGACGCTGGGGCCGTTGATGCCGACGTCGATCCCGATGATCTTCTATGCGCTGATCGCCAACGCGTCGGTGGGGGCGCTGCTGCTGGGCGGGCTGATCCCGGCGGCGTTGATGGCGGCGTCGATGATGATCGTGGTGGCGCTGGTATCGCGGCGGCGCGGATTCCCGCGGGAGGCGATGACGCCGTGGTCGGCCGTGCCGGGCGTGCTGCTGCGGGCGCTGCTGCCGCTGGCGCTGCCGGGGCTGCTGCTGGGGCTGATCTATTCCGGGGTGACGACGCCGACCGAGGCGGCGGCGATCGCGGCGGCGTATGCGCTGCTGCTGGCCTGCGTCGTCTACCGCACGCTGGGCCTGGTGCAGCTGTATCCGGTGGTGCGGGACACCGTGCGGGCGACGTCGATGATCGCGATCGTCATGGCCGGCGCCTTCGTGTTCAACTACGCCGTCGCCAACGAGAACGTGCCGCAGGCGTTGAGCGCCCGGCTACTGGCCTGGAACCTGTCGGCGACCGAGTTCCTGCTGTGCGTCGACCTGCTGATGCTGCTGCTGGCGATCGTGCTGGACGAGGTGACGATCCTGCTGGTGATCGTGCCGCTGCTGGTGCCGATCGCGGCCGGGCTTGGGATCGACCTCGTGCATTTCGGCATCCTGGTCGTGCTGAACATGATGATCGGGCTGACTTTGCCGCCGCACGGGCTGCTGCTGTTCGTGATGTCCGGCCTGACGGGGACGCCGCTGCGGGCGATCTTCCGGGAGGTTCCGCCGTTCATCGTGGGGATGGCGGGCGTCGTGCTGCTGGTGACGTTCCTGCCGGGGATCGCGCTGGTGCTGCCGCGCTGGGCCGGGTTGATCCTGCCGTGACGGGTCAGCGCCGCCCGACGCCCGCCGCCACCGCGAGGCAGACCAGCGCGAGGCCGGCGAAGGACAGCGCGCCCAACGGCTCCCCCAGCAGGGGCACGGCCAGCACCGACGTCGTGCCGGGCACCAGGGCGGTGATGGTCGTCAGCCGCGCGGACCCCAGGACGCCCAGCGCCCGCGTGTAGAGCCAGAGCGCGACCAGGACGGCGACGACGCCCTGGAAGAAGGCCTGCAGCAGCACCTCGCCCAGCGGGGCCGTGGCCACGTGGCTCGGGAGGACGAGCCACCACAGGGGCAGGAACAGCGCGCCGCACCACAGGCCGACGGCGGTGATCGACTGCATGGGCGTCGGCGCCCAGCGGCGGGCGAGCAGCGTGTACCCGGCCCAGCAGGCGGAGCCGAACAGGAACAGCAGGTCCCCCCGCCATGCGCCGGGCGGCGCCTGCTGATGCGCATAGGCCTCGGTCCCGAACAGCCCGAGCCCCACCAGCAGCAGCACCAGGCTGACCAGCCGCGCCATGCCCCATCGCTCGCCGAATATGGCCCAGGCGCCGATCGCGACGATGAAGGGCAGCGTGCCGGACAGCAGCAGCGCCCCGTGGGCGGCCGGCGCCATGGTGAAGCCGACATAGGACGGCAGCGCGAACCCGAACCCGGCCAGCCCGCCCAGCACCAGGCCCCGCCGCCAGGGCAGCCCACGCCCGATGCCCGCGAGCCAGAAGCCCGAGGCCGCCACCAGCGCCACGCCGAAGCGCAGCCCGCCGAGGTCCCAGGCCGTCAACCGCACGCCGGCGCCGGAGCGCGCCGAGAACCGGGAGACGAGGCTGAACGACGCCCAGACCAGGACGACCAGCACGGCGCACGCGTAGCCGACCAGGCGCTCGCGCCGGGCGGCCTCGTCTGGGAGGGGGGGCATGGCAAGATCATACCATCCCTGCGCGGGGGTGGAACCTGCCGCTGGATGCATGGGGGCCCTGCCCCCTGTTGCGGCGAGGGGGCCCTGCCCCCTGAAAGCATTGGGGGCCCTGCCCCCTGGAAGCATTGGGGGCCCTGCCCCCTGGCGCGCGCCGGGTTCCATCGGCAAGATGCGCCGGGATGAACAACGAAGCAGACCCCCATGCGTCTCGGCGCACCGCCTGGTTGCGGGACGCAGGACGCCGCGCACGGGCGGCCTCGGCCACGCTCGCGACGACGCCGGATGACGCGCGGAACGCCGGGCTGCGGGCGGCGGCGGCGGCGTTGCGGGCCCATGCGGCGGCGATCCTGGCCGCGAACGAGCGCGATATCGACGCGTTCCAGGGCAGTGCGGCGTTCCGGGACCGGCTGCTGCTGACGGCGCCCCGGCTGGAGGGCGTGGCGGCCGGGCTGGAGCAGATCGCGGCCCTGCCGGACCCGCTGGCGCGCACCCTGGCCGAGTGGACGCGTCCGAACGGGCTGCGGTTCCGGCGCGTGGCCGCGCCGATCGGGGTCATCGGAATGATCTACGAGAGCCGGCCGAACGTCGGCGCCGACGCGGCCGGGCTGTGCCTGAAATCAGGCAACGCGGTGATCCTGCGCGGCGGGTCCGACAGTTTCCACTCGGCGGGCGCGATCCTGGCGGCGCTGCGGGCGGGGCTGCTGGCGGCCGGGCTGCCGGAGGACGCGGTGCAGGCGGCGCCGGGACCGGACCGTGGATACGTGGCGGCGATGCTGGCGGGGGCCGGGCTGATCGACCTGATCATCCCGCGCGGCGGGCGCACGCTGGTGGAGCGGGTGCAGGCGGAGGCGCGGGTGCCGGTGCTCGCGCATGCCGAGGGGCTGTGCCACACTTATGTCCACGCGGCGGCCGACCCGGCGATGGCGCGGTCCATCCTGGCCAACGCCAAGATGCGCCGCACCGGGGTGTGCGGGTCGACGGAGACGCTGCTGATCGACGCCGCCATCGCCCCTGCCCTGCTGCCGCTGCTGGTCGACGACCTGGCCGCCCTGGGCTGCCGCTTCGTCGCCGATGACCGCGCCCGGGGCATCTGCCCCACGTTGCCCGAGGCGACGGAGGAGGATTTCGCGACGGAGTGGCTGGACGCGAAGCTGTCCGTCGCCGTCGTCGACGGCGTCGATGCGGCGCTGGACCACATCGCGCGCTTCGGCAGTTCCCATACCGAGGCGATCGTCACCGGCGACGCGGCGGCGGCGCAGCGGTTCCTGGACCGGGTCGGGAGCGCCGTGGCGCTATGGAACGCCAGCACGCAGTTCTGCGACGGCGGGGAGTTCGGGTTCGGCGCCGAGATCGGGATTGCCACGGGCCGCATCCACGCGCGCGGGCCGGTGGGCGTCGAGCAGCTCACGACGTTCCGCTACGTCGTGACCGGCACGGGCCAGGTGCGGCCCTGACCATGGTGGGCGGGGTCGCCGGCCCCATCCCGGACCCGATCCCCGACTGGGGCGACCGCCGCCGCACCCGGGTGGGCGTGCTGGGCGGATCGTTCAACCCGGCGCATGAGGGCCACCTGCACGTCGCACGGCTGGCGCTGCAGCGGTTGCGGCTTGACCAGGTGTGGCTGCTCGTCTCACCGGGCAACCCGCTGAAGTCCGGCTATGGCATGGCCCCGATGGCGGACCGGCTGGAGAGCGCGCGCGGCATCGCGGACGGGCGGCGGATCGTGGCGACGTCCCTGGAATCGCGGCTGCACACGCGCTTCACCTTCGACACGCTGCGGGCGCTGCGGCGGCGGTTCCCGTGCGTGCGCTTCGTCTGGGTGATGGGCGCGGACAACCTGGTGCAACTGCCGCGCTGGCAGCACTGGACCGGGATCGCGGCGACGATGCCATTCGCCGTCATGCCGCGCCCGACGTACAATCAGCGTGCGCTGTCGGGCCAGGCGGCGCAGCGGCTGCGGCCGGCGCTGCTGCCGGCGCGCGCGGCCCCCGCGCTGGCCGCCTGGGCGGTGCCGGCCTGGACCTTCCTGCCGGCGCGTCAGAACGCGGCCTCGGCCACCGCGCTGCGTCAGTTGGGCCATGCGGAGCCGCACCTCGCATGGCCCCGCCCGCCGCCACAGTTGCAGCCGGCCCCCGTCCTTGCGACAAGCGGCGCCTGAAGGAGCACACCGCCATCGCCAGGAAGCCCACCTCCGACCCGGCCGCGAAGCCGCCCGCCAAGCGGAAGCCGCCGAAACCCGTGCCGGAGCTGGCCGAGGCCGCGAAGGCGCCGGGCACGCCGCGCAAGAAGGCGGCGGCCGCGGGACCGCGCGCGAAGAAGGCCGCGCCCCCCAAGCCCAGTCAGACCGAACGCCTGGACCGGATGCAGGCGGTGATCGTCGAGAGCCTGGAGGCGGACAAGGCCGAGGAGGTCGTGACGCTCGACCTGGCCGGCCGCGCCGCGTTCACCGACCGGATGGTGATCGCGACCGGGCTTGCCGACCGGCAGATCAGCGCGATGGCGCAGCACCTGGAAGAAAAGCTGGAGGAGATCGGCATCAAGCGGGTGCAGATCGAGGGCAGCGGCGGCTCCGACTGGGTGCTGATCGACGCGGGCGACATCGTCGTGCACCTGTTCAAGCCAGAGGCGCGGGCGCTGTACGGGCTGGAGCGGATGTGGGGCCCGGAGCTGGACGAGCCGGCGGAAACGCCGCCGGGTTGACGGCTGGCTGCGGCCCACGGGTCGCTGTTCCGACGTCGCGCGCCCCCCCCTGGGCCGCACCCCCCGTCCGGTGCAGACTGGCGGCGGGATGGACTCGTCACACAAACGGCAAGGCCCGATCGCCGGCGTCCTTGCGTCCAGCACCTTCCGGCGGCTGTGGCTGATCGGCGGCGTGGTCAACGCCATGCGGTGGCTGGAGATGCTGGCCGCCGGGCTGTTCACGTTCGACGCGACGGGGTCGGGCCTCGCGGTTGCCTTCGTGCTGGCGGCGCGCAGCCTGCCGATGCTGCTGTTCGGGGCCGTCGCGGGCGTCGTGTGCGACGCGGTCAGCCGCAAGCGTGTGCTGTTCGCGGGCATGGCGATCAGCGCGGCCGTGGCCGCGATGGTCGCCATCCTGGCAGCCAGGGGCGGCGCGCAGCCGTGGCACCTGGCCGTCGCCGCCTTCGTCAGCGGCACCGTCTGGGCGACGGAGCTGTCGGCGCGGCGGCGCATGATCGGCGAGTGCGCGGGCGTCGATCACGTGTCCCGCGTCATCGCGCTCGACAGCCTCACGAACTCCGCCGCGCGAATCGTGGGACCGCTGATGGGCAGCGTGGCCTTCGCCTGGCTGGGCCTGTCCGGGGCCTTCGCGATCTCGGCCGCGTGCTACGTCGTCTGCGCCGCCGTCGTGCCGGGCATCGCGCACAGCCAGCCGCCGCAGGTGCTGGCGCTGGCCCGGATCCCCCGGGACCTTGCCGACGGGTTCCGGTACGCCGCGCGGCAGCCGGCGGTGCTGACGGTGCTCGCGGTCACCGCGACCATGAACCTGTTCGCGTTCTCCTACGCGGCGATGGTGGCGCCCATCGCGCGGGTGGGCTTCGGGGTCGGCGACGCCGCCGTGGGCCTGCTGGCGGCAGGCGAGCCGCTGGGCGCGCTGGCGGGCGGGCTGCTGCTGGCCCGGCGGCCGCCGCCCGCGAACCCGGGGGCCTGGTTGATCGGCGGGTCGGTGCTGTTCGTGGTGTCCTTGATGCTGATGCCGGTGATGCCCGGCTATGCGGGCGCGTGCCTGGTGCTGATCGTCGGCGGGCTGGGCATGGCGGTGTTCGGCAACACGCAGACGAGCATCATCCTGACGGGCACGCCGGTGGCGCTGCGGTCGCGCGTCATGGGGCTGATCACGGTCGCGATCGGCGTGGCGCCGCTGGGGCAGATGCTGATCGGAGTGCTGTCGGACCAGGTGGGGCCGCTTCAGGGCGTCGTCGTGTCCGCGGCGATGGGATGTGCGGCGCTGCTCGCCATCGACCTGGCCCGGCGGCGTGCCGGGGGGTGAACGGCATCCCACGGGGCGCCGGCGTTGTGGAATACGGTTCTCCTGGACGGCGCGTGCATGGCATTTCCATGCTTTCTCGCGCCCCGGCCTTGCCGGGATTGGAGAACCCCCTTCTATCTGAGGGCCAGATTGCCGGGAATGCCCATGACCGCCGCCGCCCGCCTGCCCGACAACGCGCCCTTCCCGCCCGACGCCATCGCGCAGCTCAACCGCGTGATCGGCCCCGCCACCCCGGCGCAGCGCAACTGGCTGGCCGGGTTCCTGGCGGGGATCGAGGCGGGGCAGGCCGGGCCGGTGGCGCCCGCCGCCGCTCCCCCGGCCGCGCGGCCGAAGCTCACGATCCTGTTCGCGACGGAGTCCGGCAATTCCGAGGCGCTGGCGCTGTCGGCCAAGCGCGACGCCGCCCGCCTGGGCTTCGCAGCGCGCGTGCTGGACACGGCGGACGCCACGCCCGCCGCGCTGGCCGGCGCGGGAACGCTGCTGGTGATCGCGAGCACCTGGGGCGAGGGCGAGGCGCCGCAGCGCGCCACCGGATTCCTGCGCGCCTTGATGGCGCCCGACGCGCCCCGGCTCGACGGCGTGCGCTTCGCCGTGCTGGCCCTGGGCGACCGCGCCTATGCCCAGTTCTGCGAAACCGGCCGCAGCATCGACGAGCGGCTTGAAGCGTTGGGCGCCACCCGCGCGGCGCCCCGGCTGGACTGCGACCTGGATTACGAGGCGCCCGCCGCCGCGTGGCTCGGCACGACGCTCACGGCGTTGCGGGGCACCGGGGACGACGCGGGGGCGAGCGTCATCCACGTCGATTTCGGCGCGCCCGCCGCCATCACGAAGGCCGCGCCGTATGCCGCCGAGATCACGGAACTGGTGAACCTCAACTCCAGCCGGTCCGGCAAGCAGACCTTCCACGTGGAGCTGAGCCTGGCGGGATCCGGCCTCGTCTACCAGCCCGGCGACTCGCTCGGCATCGTGCCGCAGAACGACCCGGTGCTGGTCGACCAGGTGCTGCAGGCGGCCGGGCTGGGGGGTGACGCGGCGATGCGGGCGGCGCTGACGACGCGCCACGACATCACGACGCTGACCGGCCATCTGGTGCGGCAACTGGCGGACGCGACCGGGGCCGCGGCGCTGCGTGCCTTGGCCGACGACAAGGATGCGCTGGCCGCATACCTGCCGGGGCGCCAGGTGATCGACCTGCTAGCGGAGCACGGGCTGCGTCTTGCGCCGGAGCAGCTGCTGGGCGTGCTGCGGCCCTTGGCGCCGCGGCTGTATTCGATCGCGTCCAGCCAGCGCGCCGCGCCGGACGAGGCGCATCTGCTGGTCTCCGCCGTGCGGTATGCGACGCATGGGCGGGAGCGGGGGGGCGTCGCGTCGACCTGGATCGCCGACCGGCGGCGCGTGGGCGACACCGTGCCGGTCTATGTGAAACCCAATCCGCACTTCCGCCTGCCCGACGACGCGTCGGTGCCGCTGATCATGATCGGGCCGGGCACGGGCGTCGCGCCGTTCCGCGCCTTCATGCAGGACCGCGACGCGATCGGCGGTGGCGGGCGGACCTGGTTGTTCTTCGGCGACCGGCAGTACAGCCACGACTTCCTGTATCAGCTCGACTGGCAGGACTGGATCGCGCGCGGCGTGCTGACCCGGCTGGACGTCGCGTTCAGCCGCGACCAGGACGCCAAGCGGTATGTCCAGCACGCCATGCTGGACCGTGCCGCGGAGCTGCACGCCTGGATCGGGGACGGCGCCCGCGTCTATGTCTGCGGCGACCAGGCCCGCATGGCCCGGGATGTCCACGCCGCGCTGCGCACCATCCTCGGAGACCAGGGCAGGCTCTCGCCCGAACGGGCGGAGGCCGAGCTGGACGCGATGAAGGCCCAGGGCCGCTACCTGCTGGACGTGTACTGATGGCCACCCTGTCAAAGAACGAGCACATCAAGGCCGGCAGCCACGCCCTGCGCGGCGGCATCGCCGGGGGCCTCGTGATCCCGCAGACGGGCGCGCTGGCGGACGACGACACGCAACTGACGAAGTTCCACGGCATCTACCAGCAGGACGACCGCGACCTGCGGTCCGAACGCGGCCGCAAGCGCATGGAGCCCGCCTACAGCTTCATGGCCCGGCTTCGCATCCCCGGTGGCCAGGTCACCCCCGCGCAATGGCTGCAGTTGCACGAGATCGCGCGGGAGCGGGCGAACGGCACCATCCGGCTGACGACGCGGGAGACGGTGCAGTTCCACGGCATCCTGAAGGGCAATCTGCGCCCCGCGATCGCCGCGGTGAACGACGCGCTGCTGGACACCATCGCGGCCTGCGGCGACGTCAACCGCAACGTCATCGCGACGGTGAACCCGCACGAGGGACCGGGGCACGCGGCGGCGCTGGCGCTGGCGCACGCCATCAGCGACGGCCTGCTGCCCAGGTCCCGGGCCTGGCACGAGATCTGGCTGGGCGAGGAGCGCGTCGCGGGCGGCGAACCCGAGGACGAGCCGATGTACGGCCCGACCTACCTGCCGCGGAAGTTCAAGATCGCCATCGCCGTCCCGCCGCAGAACGACGTCGACGTGTATGCGCACGACCTGGGCTTCATCGCCCATGTCAGCGACGGCGTCGTCGAGGGCTGGGACGTGACCGTGGGCGGCGGCATGGGCATGACCCATGGCGAACCCGACACCTTCCCCCGCACCGCCGACGCGTTCGGGTTCTGCACCACGGACCAGGCCGTCGCCGTCGCGGCCGCGGTGCTGATGGCGCAGCGGGACCACGGCGACCGGGGGGTCCGCAAGCACGCGCGGCTGAAATACACGATCGAGCGCATGGGCCTGCCGGCCTTCCGTGCCGAGGTCGAGCGCCATCTGGGCCGGGGCCTGCCGCCGCCGCGCGGCGCCGCGTTCACCGGCACGGGCGACCGGCTGGGGTGGCATGAGGCACCGGACGGCACCGCGCAGTTCGGCCTGTTCGTCGAGAACGGGCGCATCCAGGATCTGCCGGGCCGGCGCCTGCTGACCGGGCTGCGGGCCATCGCGGAGGTGCATCGCGGGACCTTCATCCTGACCGCCAACCAGAACCTGGTCGTCGCGGGGATCCCGGACCGTGCGCCCATCGCCGCCCTGCTTGCGGACCATGGGCTGGACGATAGCGCGTCCCCGCTGCGGCAGGCCGCGATGGCCTGCGTGGCGCTGCCGACGTGCGGTCTGGCGCTGGCCGAGAGCGAACGCTACCTGCCCACGCTGATCACCGCGATCGAGTCGGTGATGGCCCATGCCGGCCTCGCGCAGGACAGCGTCGTGATGCGCATGACCGGGTGCCCCAACGGCTGCGCCCGGCCGTATTTGGCCGAGATCGGGTTGGTGGGCCGCGGTCCCGGGCGATACAACCTGTATCTCGGCGCCGCCCCGGACGGCACGCGGCTGAACAAGCTGCACCGCCGGGACCTCGACCATGACGGGATCGTTGCCACCCTGGCGCCGTTGCTGCACGAATACGCCGCCGCGCGGGAGAAGGGCGAGCGCTTCGGCGACTGGGTGATCCGGGCCGGGCACATCGCACCGACGACCGCGGGCAACCGCTTCCACCACGACCTCGACCCGGCGCTGACGCCCGCGGTCCCCGAAGGAGCCACGCCATGACCATCCAACTCGGCCAGATCGCCCCCGATTTCGAACAGGACACGAGCCAGGGCCGCATCAAGTTCCACGACTGGCTGGGCGGCAGCTGGGGCGTGCTGTTCAGCCACCCGAAGGACTTCACGCCGGTCTGCACGACCGAGCTGGGGGAGGCGGCGCGCCTGAAGCCCGAGTTCGACAAGCGCGGCGTGAAGATCATCGGCCTGAGCGTCGACACGACCGACAACCATGCCGCGTGGGACGCGGACATCGCGCGCACGCAGGGGCAGGCCACCAACTTTCCGATGATCGCGGACCATAACCGCACGGTCAGCAACCTGTACGGCATGGTGCACCCGGACGCGGACCCGAGCGTGACCGTGCGGACGGTGTTCGTGATCGACCCCAACAAGAAGGTGCGGCTGATGCTGATCTATCCGCCCAGCACCGGCCGCAACTTCGACGAGATCCTGCGGGTGATCGACAGCCTGCAACTGACGGACCGGACCAAGGTCGCGACGCCCGTCAACTGGAAGCCGGGCGAGCGGGCGATCATCCTGCCGTCGGTGTCGGACGCCGACGCGAAGATCCGGTTCCCCCAGGGCTGGGACGCGCAGACGCCCTATCTGCGCTACGTGGAGGTCGGCGATGGACGGTAGCCAGTTCGGCGGCCTTTTGGAGCGGGGGTTCGGCATCCAGCCGGACCCCTGGACCCCGGAACCCCGGTCCCCGGAGGGCGGACCAGAGCCGCTGCCGGAGCGCGAGTGGGGCCTTTCGGCCTGGCAGGTGGTTGCCGCGGTGCTTGCGATCGTGGCGGCGTGCGAGGTGATCGGGGCGTTGAGCTAGCTCAAATCCGCCGCAGCGGCAGCGTCCAGGCCAGCAGCAACGCCGTGGTGCTGAAGCCCGCGACCGTCAGGAACGCCGCGCGGAACGCGCCCGCGATCTCGGTCGCCAGCCCCGCCCGAACCGCGGAAGAAAGCCCATCCAGCACACCGGGCCCGCGCTCCACCACGTCCACGAACAGCGCGGCCGTCACGGGGTCCCGCACGGTCAGCCAGGCGAACAGGACCGCCCCCACCAAAGCCGTCCCCAGAGCCGCGCCGATCGAGCGGGTGAACTGCACCGAAGCGGACGCAGCGCCCAGGTTCTTCGGTCCCGCCACCGTCTGAACCGTCACCTGCACCACCGGCATCGTCGTCCCGATCGCCATGGCCAGCAGCATGAACAGCCAGGGCAGCCGGGACGTGGGGATCCAGGCCGCGCCCACCGCCAGGAACACCAGGCACGCCGTCACCACCGCCTGGCCGATCGAAGGGAAGATCGCCGTCCGCCCCGTCCGGCTGATCAGCTTGCCCGTGACCAGGGAGCCGACAGCGATCCCCGCCGTCAGCGGCAGCATCAGCAGCCCGACCTCGCCGGGCGGCGCCCCGCGCGCCACCTGCAGGTAGATCGGCATGAACGTCACGCTGGCGACGATCGTCGCGCCGACGCAGGCCCCCATCGCGTCCGCCCGCCAGATCGCCGGCAGGCGCAGCAGGTTCACCGGGATCAGCGGTGCGGCGGCCCGACGCTCCTGCCGCAGCAGCAGCACCAGTGCGACGAGCGCGACGGCGGACCACCCCACGATGCCCGGCAACGCCGCCCAGGAGATCCGCTGCGCCTGCTCCAGCGCCAGCAGCAGCGGCACGACGAAGGCGGTGAACAGCGCCAGGCCCAGCCAGTCGAACCGCGTGCTGCCGTTGCCCGGGCGCGACGGCAGGCGCAGCGCCATCACGACCGCCACCAGGCCCAGCGGCACGTTGACCCAGAACACCGACTGCCACCCCAGGTGCTGCGTCAGCCACCCGCCCGCCACCGGGCCGAAGGTGCTGGAGATCATGAACACCGACGCCAAATACCCCTGGTAGCGCCCCCGCTCCCGCCCCGGCACCGCCTCCCCGACCAGCGCTTGCGACAGCGTCATCAGGCCGCCCCCGCCGATGCCCTGCAAGACCCGCGCGGCGACCAGCGCCAGCAGGGTCGGCGCGATGGCGCAGGCGACCGAGGCCGCGATGAACACCCACAGCGAGACGATCAACAGCCGCTTGCGCCCCAGCGCGTCGCCCAGCCGTCCATAGACGGCGGCGGCGATGGTGGTGGCCATCAGATAGGACACGACGACCCACGAGATGCGCTCGACGTCGCCCAGGCTGGCGGCGATGTTGGGCAGGGCGGTGGCGACGATCGTGGTGTCGATCGCCGCCAGGAACATCGGCAGGACGATGGACGGGAACACACGGAAGAACAGGTGGCGGCTGGCGGGGGCTGCGTCGTTCATTCTTGTGTCATGGGGCGCCGGCGTCGCGGCCCATGGCGAGGTATTTCTCGCGCCGTCCGTCCCGCAGCGTCGCGGGGCTCAGCCCGACCAGGGGGTGCAGGGCGGCTTCGATGGCGGCCTCCACGGCGGCGACGGCCTCGGCTGGCATGCGGTGGGCGCCGCCCAGCGGTTCCGCGACCACCTGGTCGACGATGCCGAAGCCGTGCAGGTCCTGCGCCGTCAGCCGCAGCGCGTCGGCCGCCGCGGCGGCTTGCGCCTGGTCGCGCCACAGGATGCTCGCGCAGCCCTCGGGGGAGATGACGGAATAGACCGAGTGTTCGAGCATCAGCACGCGGTCGCCGGCGGCCAGCGCGATGGCCCCGCCGGATCCGCCCTCGCCGATGATGGTGGCGACGATGGGCACCGGGGCTTCCAGGCAGGCCTCGATGGCGCGGGCGATGGCCTCGGCCTGGCCCCGGGCCTCGGCATCGATGCCGGGGAAGGCGCCGGCCGTGTCGACGAAGGTCAGCAGCGGCAGGCCGAAGCGGCCCGCGAGCTCGATCAGGCGCCGCGCCTTGCGGTAGCCTTCCGGCCGGGCCATGCCGAAGTTGCGGGCGACCCGGCTTTCGGTGTCCGTCCCACGCTCCGTGCCCAGCACGACGACGCTGCGGCCGTGAAACCGGCCCAGCCCGCCCACGACGGCGGCGTCGTCGGCAAACGCGCGGTCGCCGGCCAGCGGCGTGAACTCGGTGATGAGGGCGTCGATGTAGGCCAGCGCCTTCGGACGCTCCGGGTGGCGGGCGACCTGCGTCTTCTGCCAGGGCGTGAGCTTGGCGTAGACGAGGCGGATCTGCGCCTCGACCTTCTCCTCGAGCTGCGAGACCTCGGCCTCGATGTCGATGCCGCCGCTCTCCTGCGTGCGGCGCAGTTCTTCGATCTTCAGCTCGAGCTCGGCGACCGGCCGCTCGAAGTCCAGGAAGTGGCGCATGGGCCGGGGTCTAGACGGTACGGGAGGGCTTCGCCAGGGGGTGGTGCAGCGCGACAAGCTCGGCGAGGCGCTCGGCGAGCACATGGGTGTAGATCTGCGTCGTCGCGATGTCGGCGTGGCCCAGCAGGGTCTGCAGACTGCGCAGGTCGGCGCCGCGGGCCAGCATGTGGCTGGCGAAGCTATGGCGCAGCACGTGCGGGCTGACGCGGGCCGGGTCGAGCCCGGCGGCGAGCGCCACCTGCTTCAGCAGCAGCGCCAGGCCCTGCCGGGTCATGGGGCGGCGCGGATCGCGGCCGGCGAAGATGTGGCGGCTGCCGGGTGCTTCGGCCAGCAGCGCGCGCACCGCCTCATGGGCGGCGCGGGAGATCAGCACCATCCGCTCCTTGCCGCCCTTGCCGCGGACGACGAGCATCTCGGGCGCGCTTGCGAGGTCGGCACGGCGCAGGGACAGCAGTTCGGTGACGCGCAGGCCGGTCGAATACAGCAGCTCCAGCGACGCGCGGGCCACCAGGCCGGGCAGGCCGGGATGGGAAGCGGCCGCGTCCAGCAGGCGGCGGACATCCGGCTCCATCAGGTCCTTCGGCAGGCTGCGCGGCAGGCGGGGCGCGTCCAGCAGCATCGACGGATCGTCGGCACGGACACCCTCCCGCGCGAGGAACCGGTAGAAGCCGCGCAGGCACGACAGCCGCCGGGCGGTGGTGCGGGCGGAGGACGTGGCGGACAGGCCGCGCAGGTAGGCTTGCAGCGCCGCGGCGTCGGCCCGGGCGGGGGCTGCGCCGCGCAGCCCGGCGCGCAGGTCGGCGAGGTCGGCGGTGTAGGCGGCGATGGTGTTGCGGGCGGCGCCCTTTTCCGCGGCCAGCATCTCGAGGAAGGCTTCCTCGTGCCGGTCCATCGCTACCGCGCCGGGAACTTGTCGTTCGGCAGCACGCGCTGGATCTGCTCCGTGCGCGGCGAGGGGGGGAAGGCGCCCAGGGCCAGGATGCCGCCGAGCACGACGATCACCACAAGCACCAGCACCGCGAACAGAAGCCTCATCCACCACCCTTGGCCGTCATATGGAAGCGTGTGCTAGCCTCCGGCATCATGACACGCAACATCGCAGCCCTGCGGCCGCCCGCGTCGCCCGCTGCGGCGGCCGATGTGCCCGCATCGCTCCGGGGCCGCAGCCTGGTGCTCGTCGGCCTCATGGGCGCCGGCAAGACCAGCATCGGCCGCCGCCTCGCCGCCCGACTCGGCCTGCCGTTCCGCGACGCCGACGCCGAGATCGAGCTGGCGGCCGGCTGCACCATCCCCGAGCTGTTCACCCGGTACGGCGAGCGGGACTTCCGCGACGGGGAGCGCCGGGTCATCCGCCGCCTGCTGGCCGGCGACCCGCTGGTGCTCGCGACCGGCGGCGGCGCGTTCATGGACCCGGACACGCGCGCGACGATGCGGGCGGAGGCGGTGTCGGTCTGGCTGCGGTGCCCCCTGCCCGTCCTGGTGCGCCGGGTCGCCAGCCGCAACAACCGCCCCCTGCTGCGCGACGGCGACCCGGCCGAAATCCTCGCCGGGCTGATGCAGCAGCGCCACCCCGTCTATGCCGAGGCGGACCTGGCCGTCGATTGCGGCGACGAGCCGCCGGACCACACCACGGGAAAGGTGCTGGACGCGCTCGATGCCTGGCGCCCGCCCCGGCGCCTGCTGGTCGCCCTCGCCGCCACCCAGTACGATGTCGTGGTCGGCGAGGGCCTGCTGGCCCGCGCGGGCGCGCTGCTGGCGCCCGTGCTGCCGCAGAAGCGCGCCGTGGTGGTGACGGACGCCACCGTCGCCGCCCTGCATCTGCCCGCCCTGCTGGACGGGCTGGCGCAGACCGGGATCGAGGCGCGCCACGTCGTCGTGCCCCCCGGCGAGGCGTCCAAGAGCGTCCCGGGCTTCACCACTTTGGTCGATTCGCTGCTGGACGCGGGGGTCGAGCGGCGGACGACCGTCATCGCGCTGGGCGGCGGCGTCGTGGGCGACCTGGCCGGCTTCGCCGCCGCCGTCACCCTGCGCGGCCTGCCCTTCGTGCAGGTCCCGACGACGCTGCTGAGCCAGGTGGACAGCAGCGTCGGCGGCAAGACCGGCATCAACACCGCCCACGGCAAGAACCTGATGGGCGCCTTCCACCAGCCCCGCATGGTGCTGGCGGACACCGCGACGCTCGGCACGCTGCCGCCGCGGGAGCTGCGGGCCGGCTATGCCGAGGTCGCGAAGGCCGGGCTGATCGGCGATGCCGCGTTCTTCGACTGGTGCGAGGCGAACGCCCCGGCGCTGGTCGGCGGCGACCGCGACGCACAGGCCGAGGCCATCCTGCGCGCCTGCGCCTTCAAGGCCGCCGTCGTGGGCGACGACGAGCGGGAGGAGAAACCCAATGACGGCCGCGCCCTGCTGAACCTGGGCCACACCTTCGCCCATGCGCTGGAGGCCGAGGTCGGCTACGGCGGCGGCCTGCTGCACGGGGAGGCGGTGGCCGTCGGCCTGGGCCTCGCCTTCCGGCTGTCCGCCCGGCTGGGCCACTGCGCGTTCGCCGACGCGGCGCGGGTGGCGGCGCACCTGGACTCCGTGGGCCTGCCGAGCGAACCCGGCATGCTCAACCGCCGCTTCTCCGCCGGCCGGCTGCTCGCGGCGATGCGGCGGGACAAGAAGATGCGGGACGGCCGGCTGCATTTCGTGCTGGTCCGCGGCGTAGGCCAGGCCTTCACCAGCGCGGACGTGCCGGAGGCCGCGGTGCAGGACCTGCTGCGGGACGAGGGGTGCGAGGCGTGATTTCCCCGGGCGCGGCCCGGCTCATGGGATGGCTCGTCCAGTCCACCGGAGGTCCCATCGGCCCCTGACGGCGGTGATAGGTCGTCCAATCCATCCCCAGAAGCCGGCTGGTAGGGTGGGTCCTTCAACCCACCGGCACGCCATCAGGCCGTAACGGCCGAGGCCGGGGCGTCGACGGCGCACACCACGCCGCCGGCCTCGTACGACAGACGCACCGTGCCGCCCAGCTCCGCGGCCAGGGCCCGTTCGATCAACTGCGATCCGAACCCCGTGCGCGAGGGGGCGGCCACGCAGGGGCCCCCGCGCTCCGTCCAGCGCATGCGGAAGCGCCCGTCGGGGCAGGAATCGGCCTCCCAGGCCAGCGACACCGTCCCGCCCTCGGTCGACAGCGCGCCGTATTTCAGGGCGTTGGTCGCCAGCTCGTGCAAGGCCAGCGACAGCGCCAGCGCGGCCCGGGACTGCAGGCGCAGCTTCGGGCCGGCGACGACGATGCGGGACGGGTCGGGACCGCGGTGCAGGGCCAGCGCCCGCTCCGCCATCTCGCCGATGTCGGCGGTCTCCCAGCGTTCGGCGGTCAGCAGGTCATGCGCGCGGGCCAGCGCCTGCAGGCGGGAATCGAAGTCGGCCCGGGCGCTGCGCGGGTCGATGTTGGCGCGGAAGGTCTGCGCGGCGATCGCCTGCACGACGGCAAGCATGTTCTTCACGCGGTGGGTCAGCTCGTCGGTCAGCATGGCGCGGTGGGCCTCGGCGACGTCCCGCGCGGCCTGGCGTGCGTCCAGCTCATGCACCAGGCCATCGAAGGCGGCGCCCACCGCGCCCAGCTCGCCGCTCCGCGCGCTCATGCCGGTGCGCACGGACAGGTCACCCGCGCGCCAGGCGGCGATGCCGCGCAGCAGCCGCTCCACCGGGCGCTGGATGAAGCGCTGCCCGGCCGCCCAGGCCAGCGCGAAGGCCAGCGCGCTGCACAGCGCCATCAGCGACAGGGTGATGAGGCGGGCGCGGTCGAAGGCCTCGAACGCTTCCTGGTGCGCGATGCCGGCGCTGACGTACAGGCCATAGGGCGGCATCGTGACAGGCAGGAACCCGATGGTGCGCCGGGTGCCGTCCTGGCTGACGATATCGCGGACGCCCGGCCCGGACTCACTCAGCAGGGGCAGGAACGGGCCGGGGATGCGGGTGCCGACGAAGCGCTCGGGGAACGGGTGCCGGGTGATCAGGATGCCGTTGCGGTCGGCGACGGTCAGCGCGCCGCCTTTCGCCAGCCCCCGCTCGGCCATGCGGGCGCCGAACCAGTCGAGCCGCAGGTGCGCCAGCATCACGCCCTGGATCCCGCTCTGGATCCCGCTCTGGACCCCGTCTCCCGGACCGGCCAGCGGGGCGGCGAGCGGCAGGCTCGGCACGGGTGGCGCGGCGTTGTATTCGCCGATCGCGAAATGCCCGGTCCGCAGCACCTCCTCCAGCAGCGGCGGGGCGATGGGCGCGACCGCCTCGGCCGGGCCGCTGGCGCACAGGACGCGGCCCGTCCGGTCCAGCACCGCGATCGAGGTCAGCGCGGGCGCGGTTCCCCGCACGTCGGCCAGGTAGGCGGCGCAGGCCGCGGGATCGAGCCGCTGCACGACCGGGGCGCGGCCCACGGCCAGCAGCAGGGTCTCGACGCCGCCCAGGATGCTGTTCGTCTCCGACGCGGCCAACTGCGCGTAGCGCAAGGCCAGGTCCTGCACCTCCGCCTGCCGGGCGCGGCGCAGATCCAGTTCCTCCCAGACCAGGATGCCGACAGCGGGGACGAGTGCGATGGCGACGAGCACGAGTAGGCGCTGCCGGAGCGAGAGACCACTCATGGGTAGACGTTCCTGCTTACCCGATCGAACGTCCAGCACCTGTCACGGGCGACCGGCGTTCCGTCGAGATCGTACTAAGCTGGACGCTGCATGTCGAATCGGTTGTCGGGCCCGATCTCCGCATAGGCGGACGGGCCGCCGCCGCGCAGGATGATGCCGGCGCCGAACGTGTCGAAGATGCCGTCCTTCAGCAGCGCGCGGTCGATGTGCACGGCGACGACCTCCCCCAGCACCATCCACGCCGGGGTCGGCGCGCCCGCGTGGGATTTCAACTGGATGATGTCCGCCACCTTGCACTCGAAGTTCACCTGGCTCTCGGCCACGCGCGGCGCGGCGACGAGCCTCGAGGGCGCCTTGGTCAATCCGCCCAGCGCGAACTCGTCGGTCCCGTAGGGGACGGGGGCGCAGGTCGCGTTCATCTGCTCGGCCAGGCGCCGCGTGGCCAGGTTCCAGACGAACTCCCCGGTTTCCCGGCAGTTGCGGACGCTGTCCTTCATCGTGGTGCTGGAGAAGCCGATGATCGGGGGGTGGTAGTTGAACGCGTTAAAGAAGCTGTAGGGGGCAAGATTCACGGACCCGTCCGCGCCGCTGGTCGAGATCCAGCCGATGGGGCGCGGGCCGATGATCGCGTTGAACGGATCGTGCGGCAGGCCATGCCCGGTTGCCGGTTCGTAGAAGTGCATGTCGCTCATGACCGCACCGTGGCCGCGCGGGCTGCGCCTGTCCAGCCTTGCCGGGCTGCGGAGGGTCGCCCATCATCCGCGCGCCAACGGAGCACGCCATGCCCCCCCTGCCCCTCGCCAGCCCGGCGCTGCACGCCCATTTCCTCGCCTGGCTCGACCGGTTCGCGGGCTTCGTGCGGGAGGTCGACTACGCCTCGGCCAAGCCGCTGTTCCACCCGGACGTGCTGGCCTTCGGCACCCACCGGGACATCATCCCGGGGCTGGAGGCCTGGGTCGCGACGCAGTGGGACAACGTCTGGCCGAAGACGAGCGACTTCCGGTTCGACGCGGACGGCACCTACGTTCTGGCCTCGCCGGAGGGCGGCATGGCGGTCGTCGTCACGCCCTGGACCAGCACCGGCTACCACCAGGACGGCACGACCTTCGACCGCCCCGGCCGCGCGACGATGATCTTCAACCTCCTGGACGGGGCGTGGCTGTGCACCCACTCCCACATGTCCCTGAACCGCGGCGTGCCGCAGACGAGCCACGCGGACCGGCCGGTCAAGGCGCGATAGGCTACGGATACAGCGACTTCGCCCAGCGCCGGTGCAGCCACAGCCAGCTTTCCGGCGCCGCCCTGATCCACGCCTCCAGCCGGTCGTTCACCGCCTGCGTCAGCGCCAGCACGTCGGCGGCCCGGTCGCCGCTGTCGGGCAGCGGCAAGGCCGGCTCGCACACCACCACGAAGCGCGCGGGCCCGGTGCGGCGGACATGGGCGGGGATGACGGGGCAGCGATGCCGCAACGCGAGCGTCGCCAGCGCCGGGGCCGTCATCGCGGGGCGGCCGAACAGCCGGGCCTCGATCCCGTCATTCATCTTCTGATCGACCAGGATGCCCAGGAACCCCTTCTGCCCCAGATGCCGCAGGGCCAGGCGGGCGCCGGCCGCACCCTTCGGGAACAGCCGCGCGTCGACGCCCATCGCGTCCCGCCGCAGCCCGGCCACCAGCGTGTCGATCGCGGTGTTCTCGGCCGGGCGATAGAACCCGGCGATGTCGATCCCGTGCCGCGCGGCCGCGACCGGCATCATCTCCCAATTCCCGATATGGCCGCCGAACAGGATCGCCGGGCCGCCGCGCGCGGCGATGGCGTCGACGGCCTCGGCGCCGTCGATGTGCCAGCCCGGGCCCTCCCCCTGGGCTTCCGGGATGCGGCCGAGATGCGGCAGCTCGCCCATCGTGCGGCCCAGGCTGTCCCACATGGCGCGGACCACGCGGCGCCGGGCGGCCTGATCCAGCTCCGGCAGCGCCATACGCAGGTTGGTGTGCGCGACCCGCGACACCGGCAGCAGCGGCCCGACCGTCCGCGCGAGGGCGCCCCCCAGGTTGCTGGCCCGCACCGGCCCCAGCGCGCGGAACAGCGCGATGGCGGCGCGCGCCGCCCCGGCCTCCATCCCGTGCCGCCAGGTCAGGGCACGACCTCGTTCAGGAGGCGTTCGATCGCGCCGGGATCGGCCCATTCCAGCCGCACGCCGACGGCCCGCACCCGCGCGCGCCAGGCCGGCGGCAACCGGGCCGCGTCCTTGGGCGTGGTGACGGGCACGGCGTCCAGTTGCGCGGCCCGCGCCAGCACCCGGCGTAGGTCGCTCAACCGGAACCGGTGGTGGTCGGGGAAGTCGATGTGCCCCGCCAGCACCGCCCCGGCCTGCGCCAGCGTGGCGTGGAACTTCGCCGGCCGGGCGATGCCCGCGAAGGCGAGCACCCGGACGCCATGCAGCGCATCGTCCGGCACCAGCCAGGCGTTCAGGACGGGGAAATCCGGCGGCAGCGCCGCCCGCGCGCCGTTCTGGTCCATCCCGATCATCACCGCGGCCCGGCACCGCGCGGCCGCGGCGCCAGGTTTCTCCCGCAGCGGCCCCGCCGGCATCACCCGCCCGTTGCCGAAGCCCGACGCGCCGTCGATCACCAGCAGCCCGGCATCCTGCACCAGGCCCGGGTTCTGCAGCCCGTCATCCATCAGCAGGGCCGTGGCGCCGGACGCGACCGCAGCCCGCGCGCTGGCGGCCCGGTCCGCGCCCACCCAGGTCGGCGCGACGGCGGCCAGCAGCAGCGGCTCGTCCCCCACGTCCTCGGCGCCATGCTGCGCGGGATCGACGCGCAACGGGCCGCGCGCCCGCCCGCCATAGCCGCGGCTGATGCAGTGGACCGCGACGCCCCGCGCGCGCAGCCGGGCCGCGAGGTCGAGCGCCAGAGTCGTCTTCCCGGCCCCGCCCACCGTCGCGTTGCCGCAGCACAGCACCGGCACCGGCGCGCGCCACCCCGGCTGCGCCACCCGCCGCGCCGTCGACCGCGCGACCAGCCCGCCGAGCGGCGACAGCGCCCGCGCCACCCACCCGTCCCGCATCCAGAACGCAAGCGGCCTCATGCGGGGATCAACGACAGGATGGACGCCGCAATCCGCCCGGGCAGCGCCGCCTCCCCGCTGGCGACGCGTGTCGCGGCCTCGCCCAGCGCCGCGCGGCGAACGGGGTCGGCCAGCATCGCCGCCACCCATGCGCCCAGCGCCCGGGCGTCGGCGACCGTCTCCATCGCCCCGGCGTCCCGCAGGCGCCGCACCGGGTCGGCGAAGTTCGCGGTATGCGGCCCCATGGCGATGGCGCAGGCCAGGCGGGCGGGCTCCAGCGGGTTCTGGCCGCCCTGCCCCACCAGGCTGCGGCCCACGAACACGACGGGCGCCAGCCGGTACAGCAGGCCCAGCTCGCCCATGGTGTCGACGATCCAGATCCCCTCGGGCGGCGGGTCCTGGGTGCGGCGGGGCGCGCCCAGCGCCACGGCCAGCGCCGGGCCACGCTCGGGGTGGCGGGGGGCGATGATCGTCAGCAGGCCAGGGTGGGCGGGGGCCAGCGCGCGATGCACCTCGGCGGCGACGTCCTCCTCGCCGGGGTGGGTGCTGGCGGCGAGCCAGACGGGGCGCGACCCCAGGATGGCCCGCAGCCGCGCCAGTTCCGCGGCATCGACCGGCAGGGGCGGGGCCGCCAGCTTCAGGTTCCCCGCGGGATCGACGGCGCGCGCGCCCAGCAGAAGCAGCCGCTCGGCATCCGCCTCCGATTGCGGGTGCACACGCTCGAACGCGCCCAGCACCTGGTGCGCGAAGCCCGGTGCGCGCTGCCATCCGCGCAGGCTGCGGGCCGACATGCGCGCGTTGACCAGCATCATCGGCACGCCCCGCGCGCGGCAGGCGGCCAGCAGGTTGGGCCACAGCTCGCTCTCGACGAAGGCCGCCGCGTCCGGGCGCCAGTGATCGACGAAGCGGGCGGCCCAGCGGGGGACGTCCAGCGGCACGAAGCGGTGCAGCACGCGCTCCAGCCCCAGCGCGGGCAGCCGCTCATGCAGCAGCGCCGCGGAGGTGACGGTGCCGGTGGTGACGAGCAGCGTGAGGGACGGGGTGCGCGCCAGCTCCGCGAGCAGGGGCAGGATGGACTGGCTCTCCCCCACGCTGGCCGCGTGCAGCCACACCAGGCGGCCGGGCGGGCGCGGCGCCGGGTCGATGCCCTCGCGCTCCGGCAGGCGGGCCGCGATCTCCTTCCCGCGCGCGGCCCGGCGCCGCAGCATCAGCCGCAGCGCCGGCACGGCCAGCGTCGTGCCGCCGGCCCACACGGCGGGGATCAGGCCGCGCAATGGGCATCCGCCCGCTCGGCCGCATGGGTCAGCGCGGCCTCGATGCCCGGCAGCGCGTCCGCCCAGCCCTGCCGCGCGACGGCGATGGGCGCGCCGCAGACGAGCACGCCCCGCCCGAACGGCAGCGGCAGGACCATGCGGTCCCAGGTGGGCAGCAGCCGGCGGCGCGTCGTCTGCGCGGCGCAGGGCAGGATCGGCACGCCGGCGAGGGCGGCAAGCTGCGCGACGCCGCGGGCGGCCTGCCGGGCCGGGCCGCGCGGGCCGTCGGGCGTGATGACGATCTGGTCGCCGGCCGCGAGCACGGCCAGCAGCGCGCGGAGGCTGGCCGTGCCGCCCTTCTGCTCGGTACCCTTGGCGGTCGAGCCGTGCACGAGGTCGAGCCCGAAGCCGCGCATCATGCTGCCGATCAGCCGGCCGTCCTGATGCCGGCTGACCAGCACGTGCATGCGGCCCCGCGGCGCGCCGGCGGCGGCGCGGGCCTGCAGCGCACGGGTCCACAGCGCCGGCATCAGCGGCAACCGGTCGTGCCAGAACGCGAAGACGGCGGGGGTGGCGTGCAGGTAGTGCCCCAAATGCTCGCCCCCCAGCAGCGTCCATCGCGTGGTGCGGAGGGCGAAGCGGAGATAGGCCCCCAAGACCCGCGCCCCCAGCGCGAGCGTGCGCGGGTGACGGAGGACACGCTTCATCGTGCCTGGGGCGGTAGCATGGGCGCGCGGGCGGGGCAAACATGCACGGTATCGCGGGACTACCCGGCCCGCCGCGCCCGTCCTATGGTCAACGGATGGCGTTCGCCCCCCTGACCTCCACCCCCGACCTCTGCATCGAGCATCAGCACACCCCATGGACCGGCCGCTTCGCCGTAGATGTCGTGACGTTCCGGCACCGCCGGTTCGACGGCGCGATGTCGGGGCTGCGGACGTGGGAGCTGTTCCGCCGCGGCCGGGCCGCCGCCCTTCTGCCCTACGACCCCTGGACCGACCAGGTCGTGCTGATCGAACAGTTTCGGCTGCCGGCCTTCGCCGCCGGGGTGGAGCCCGTGATGATCGAGCTGCCGGCCGGCCTGTGCGACGGCGACGAAACGCCCGAGGAGACCGCCCGGCGCGAAACGCAGGAGGAGATGGGCATGACGGCGGACCGCCTGGCGCCCATCGCCGACGTCGTGCTGACGCCCGGCGGCAGCGACGAACGCTGCACGATGTTCGCCGGCCGGGTCCGCGCGCCAGCCCGGGGCGCCGACGGCGTCGCCGGCCAGGGCGGGCTCGCGGACGAGCAGGAGGATATCCGCGTCCGCGTCCTGCCGGCACAGACCGCGATCGAGCGCGCGCTGGACGGCGCCTACGCGAACTCCGTCACCGTCATCGGCCTGCTATGGCTCGCCGCCCGGCGCGACCGGCTGCGGGCGGAGTGGCTGGCATGACCGCGCGCCTCTACCTCGAGGACTCGGCGATGCGGCACGCGGAGGCGACGGTGATCGCCTCGGACGCCCAGGGCATCGTGCTGGACCGCAGCCCCTTCTACCCCCGCGCCGGCGGCCAACCCGGCGATTCCGGCACGCTCTCCTGGGCCGGCGGCACGGTCCCGGTCACCGAGGCGCGCAAGGGCGAGGGTGACGCCATCCTGCACGTGCCGCCGGAGGGCGCCGCCCTGCCCCCACCCGGCACCGTGGTCGCCGCCACGCTCGACTGGCCGCGCCGGCTGCTGCACATGCGCATGCACACGGCGATGCACCTGCTGTGCAGCCTGCTGCCCGGCGCCTCCGTCACCGGCGGCCAGGTGGGCGCCGAAAAGTCCCGGCTCGACTTCGATCTGCCCGCCGCGCCCGACAAGGACGCGCTGGAGGCGGGGTTCGCCTCCCTCGTCGCCGCCGACCACCCCGTCTCGGCCGAGTGGGTGGACGAGGCCGTGCTGGACAGCAATCCCGGCCTGGTCCGCACGTTGTCCGTGCAGCCGCCGCGCGGCACCGGGCGGCTGCGGCTGGTGCGCATTGGCGCGGGCGAGGCCCCCGTCGACCTGCAGCCCTGCGGCGGCACCCATGTCGCCCGCACCGGCCTGGTCGGCCGCGTGCGGGTGCTGAAAATCGAGAACAAGGGACGGCAGAACCGCCGCATATCGATCGGGCTGGAGGACGCATGATGGACGCGCTGGTATCGACGGAGTGGCTCGCCGGGCAGCTCGGCGCCGCGGACCTGGTCGTGTTCGACGCGACCAAGTACCTGCCGAACGAGAACAAGAGCGGCCACGCGCTGTTCGCGCAGCACCGCATCCCCGGCGCCCGGTTCTTCGACATCGACGAGGTCGCGGATCCCGACACGGACCTGCCGCACATGGCGCCCAGCGCCGGACGGTTCGAGACGCTGATGGCCGCGATGGGCGTCGGCAATGGCAGCCGCGTCGTGTTCTACGACCAGAAGGGCGTCAACAGCGCCGCCCGCGGCTGGTGGCTGATGGGGCTGTTCGGGCACGACCAGGCGGCGGTCCTGGATGGCGGACTGCCGAAATGGCTGGCCGAGGGCCGCCCGACCGACGCCGGCGAGCCGCCCGCCCCGGCCCCGGCCGCCTTCCGCGCCAGCCTCCGCGCCGCCCGGCTGCGCGGCATCGGCGACATGATGACGCAGGACCCCGCCCGCTTGGTGCTGGACGCCCGCGCCGCCGGCCGCTTCGACGGCACCGCCCCCGAACCCCGCGCCGGCCTGCCCAGCGGCCACATGCCCGGCAGCACCAACCTGCCCTTCACCCGACTGATCGCGCCCGACGGCACGATGCTGCCGCCCGACCAGCTTCGCGCCGTCTTCGCCGCCGTGGGCGCCGACGGCAGCAGGCCCGTGGTCACCAGTTGCGGCACCGGCGTGACCGCGACGGTGCTGGCGCTGGGATTGCGCCGGGCCGGGCTGCCGGACGCCGCGGTGTATGACGGGTCCTGGACCGAATGGGCGACGCGCCCCGACACTGTGAAGGCAACGCGCCCCAGCACGAACAAGGAGACGACCTGATGCCCGACGACCACTCCGCCCGCCGTCCGCAAGGCCTGATGACCCGCCTGTCCCACGCCGGGCGCGCGGGCACGAAGGTCCACGGCTTCGTCAACCCGCCGGTCCATCGCGGCAGCACCATGCTGCACGAGGACTGCGCCGACCGCATCGCCGGCGGCAAGCTGCGCCTGGCGCAGGCCGCCACCTACGGCGTGCACGGCAACACCACCCACCACATGCTGGAGGACGTGATCGCCGAGATCGAGGGCGGCACGCGCTGCCAGATCGTCTCGTCCGGCCTCGCCGCCGTCACGACGCCGCTGCTCACCTATCTGAAGTCCGGCGAGCACTGCCTGATGCCCGACAGCGTCTATGGCCCGGCCCGCAACTTCTGCAACGGCATGCTGAAGGACCTGGGCGTCGAGACGACCTTCTACGATCCCTGCATCGAGCCGGCGGCGCTGCAGGCGCTGTTCCAGCCCAACACGACGGTCCTCTACCTGGAAAGCCCGGGCAGCCACACGTTCGAGGTGCAGGACGTCCCGGCCCTCGCGGCGGTGGCGAAGACGCACGGCGCCAAGGTGCTGATGGACAACACCTGGGGCATCCACTTCTTCCAGCCCTTCCAGCACGGCGTCGATGTCTCGATCCAGGCGCTGACCAAGTATGTCGTCGGGCACAGCGACGTGCTGCTGGGCAGCGTCACCGTCGCGACCGACGCGGAGTGGGAGCGCGTCCGCACCGGCGCGCTCCAGCTCGGCCAGTACGCCAGCCCCGACGATTGCTGGCTGGCGCTCCGCGGCGTCCGCACGATGGGCGTGCGGCTCGCCCGGCAGATGACTTCGGGGATCGAGGTCGCGCGCTGGTTCGCCTCCCGGCCCGAAGTGAAGCAGGTGCTGCACCCCGCCCTGCCCGGCGCCCCCGGCCACGACCTGTGGAAACGCGACTTCTCCGGCGCCTGCAGCCTGTTCGGCGTCGTCTTCCAGCCCGAAATCACCCCCGAGGCGACCCAGCGCATGATCGACGCGCTGACCCTGTTCGGCATCGGCGCGAGCTGGGGTGGGTTCGAAAGCCTGGCCCTGCCGACGACGGGCTTCCTGACCCGCACTGCCGGGTCGGGCGATTTCGGCGGCCCGGTCTGCCGGTTCCACGTGGGGCTGGAGGACCCGGCGGACCTGATCGCGGACCTCGAACAGGCGTTCTCGGCGCTGCGCTGACGATGTCTCCTCCTCCCGCTTGCGGGAGAGGGACTTCGATACGCCAGACAAGCCGCGTTCGGTCGACGGTCCCGTAGGGTGGAATGCTCTTCCGCATTCCACCGGCAGGCACATGGAGGTGGACGACCACCGGGAGAGACTGGACCGTACTAGTACGTCAGGCAGGCCGCGTTCAGCAGCCCGACGCACAGCGAACCCGCGGCCACCATCACGGCCGCCGCCATCTCGCCCCGCGCGATCGCGCCGCACATGTCCGCATGCAGCAGCCGCAGCAGCACGAAGGCCAGCACCTGCACGCCCAGCGCGACCAGGCCCCACACCAGCATGTCCCGCAGCCCCACCGAGTGCGAGATCACGGACGCCAGCGGCAGGCAGAACCCCAGCGCCGCACCGGCCAGCGCAACCGCCGCCGCCGCGTTGCCCTGCCGGATCAGCGTCCACTCCTTGTACGGCGTGATCGCCGTGTACGCCGCGAGGAACACCGCGAGAAACAGCAGGGACAGCGCGAAATACAGCAGGAAAGCGGGCAGCGTCCCGAAACTCGTCATACACCCTCCGGCGTGAACAGATGCGGGACGAAGCGGCTGCTGTCCCGCGTGATGGGCGTGTCGTCCTCGCGGATGCCGATGCCCACGGAACGGCCGCCGACCACCCAGCTTCCGATCACCGCATGCCGCCCGTCGACGCAGGGCAGCGGCGACCAGGCCTGGTGGACCCAGCCCTCGGCGCCGTACGGCCCGTCCGTCGCGTGCCCCGGCGCCGTCACGTTCGCCCCCTCCCGCCCGAACAGCGGCTTGCGGATCTCCTTGCCGCCCGTCAGGCCGGGGTCGCGGTAGGCCGGCAGCAGGTTGGGGTGGCCGGGGAACATCTCCCACAGCAGGGCCAGGATGCCCTTGCCGGACAGGATCAGGCGCCAGGCCGGCTCGATCCACCGCGTCGGCGCCTCCGCCACGTGCTGGCCGAACGAGTCGCGCAGCAGCCACTCCCAGGGATACAGCTTGAACATCGCGTCGATCGGCCGGTCCTGCAGGTCGCGGAACCCGGCGCCGTCCCAGCCGATGTCCTCCACCCGCAGGAACGGCGCGCGCAGCCCGGCCTGCACGGCGGTGTCGCGCAGGTAGTCGACGGTGCCGCGATCCTCGTCGCTGCCGCCGATGGCAGCGAAGTGGACGGTGCGGGGAAGACGAAGGCCGGGCCAGGCGCCGATGAGGGCCTCGTGGATCGAGTTGAACTGGTCGGCGTCGGGAAAGGCGCAGGACAGCCACTCCCACTGGATGACCGCCGCCTCGTACAGCGCCGTCGGCGTGTCGGCATTGTATTCCAGCAGCGCCGGCCAGCCCACGCCGTCCCAGCGCAGGTCCATGCGGCCATACAGGCTGGGCTCCTGCCGCTCCCAGCTTCGCACCACCATCGGCCACGCGGCCTCGGGGATGCCCAGCAGCGCGCGCCGATCGGTGCGCACGGCGTGATCGGCGGCGAGCAGGCACAGCCGGTGCAGCTCGTTCGTCGCGTCCTCCAGCGCGTCCACCTCGGCGGCGGAGAAGCGCCAGTACGCGGTTTCGTCCCAATACGGCTCGCCCGCGATCTCGGCGAACGCGAAGTCGAGCGCCCGCGCCCGCTCCCGCCAATCGGTGCGCGGCGCGACGGGCACGCGCCTCATGACGCGCTGGACCCGTGGGCGGAGGCCCCGAACCCGCCGCGGCTGGTGGACGAGGACGCGGAATCGCCGCCCGAGGCGTAGGACGCGGTGGTGGCGGAGGACCCCGACGAGGACCGCCCGCCGGACCCGCCGCCGCACGCAGCCGCGGCATCGGGGCCGGCCAGGGCGCGGGCGCGGCGGCATTCATCGGAATCGCCCGAGAGCAGCGCCGCGCCGGCCCCGATGGCGAGCACGGCGCCCCCGCCCATCATCGCCAGCCGGATCGTGCTGGGGCGTTTCATGGGGACGAGGCTACACCGTATCGCGTCCCGGTTGCAGCGGATTCTGTATCGTTTAAGAAGTTTTTAACGACGGGCTGCCGCTCCGGCGGCTGCGCCAGCCGGCTCACCCCATCCCTGTCAGTGCCCACGATTGTCGGCCGACCCTTCGCGTGCGACACGGGTGCGTTCATCGAGGGCTAAGACGCTGCGCAACGGTATCCACCTGATCTCAGGCCTTCCGCGCTCTGGCTCGACCTTGCTGGCAGCCCTGCTGCGGCAGAACCCGGCCATCCACGCCGGCGTCACCAGCCCCGTATCGTCCATGGTCGGCGCCATGCTGGGCGAGATGAGCGCCAGCATGGAAGGCTCGATCTTCTTCGACGCGGCACAGCGGGCCGCCGTGCTGCGGGGCCTGTTCGAGAACTACTACCACGCCATCCATCCGACCCGCACCGTGTTCGACACCAACCGGGGCTGGACGACGCGGCTGGACCTGGTGCTCCGGTTGTTCCCGGACGCCCGGGTGATCTGCTGCGTGCGCCCGATCCCCTGGATCATCGACAGCGTCGAGCGGCTGGTGCGCCGCAACCCGTTCGAATTGTCGAAGATCTTCGGATTCGAGCAGGGCGGCAACGTCTACACGCGGGCCGAGGGCCTGATGGGCCCGACCGGCATGATCGGCTTCGCGCTGAACGGGCTGAAGCAGGCGATGCACAGCGAGCATGCCGCCCGGGTGCTGCTCCTGCCCTACGACACGCTCGCGGCCCGGCCGGCAGACGCCATGGCGGCAGTATACGAGTTCACCGGTCTCGAGCCCTTCGCCCACGACTTCGGGCAGGTGAGCTTCGAGACCGAGGAGTTCGACGCCCGGCTCGGCACCCCCGGGCTGCATGAGGTTCGCCGGGAGGTCCGGGCCATCGAACGGCAGACGATCCTGCCGCCGGATCTGTGGGAACGCTTCGAGCGCGCCAGCATCTGGCGCATGCCCGAGTTCAACACCACCGACGTCGCCGTGGCATGCGAGCGGCCGGACTAGACTAGCCTCCCGGGACCGGAGCCGCGGTCTGGGCAGGCCGCGCCAGCACGCCCGGGATGCGGTCCACCACCTGGATCACCTGCGAGCCGGTGATCAGCCGGGAGCACTCGAACTGCCGGGGCGTGTTGGCCTGGCGCGGGCACCACATGTAGTCCTTGTGATCGAACCGAAGCCGGACGTCGTTCCAGCACGAATTGCAGGCGTGCCAGTTCACGATGCGGTAAGGGGTGTGGAACTCGTTGGTCGGATGGGTGAAACCGCTGATCATGACGACCGGGGTGTTCGTGGCCCAGGCGAGCCAGGACAGGCCGCTCGACATGCCGATGAAGAACGCGGCGTGTCGGACCCAGCGCACGCGCTCCGCCAATGGCCGGTCCCCCGTCTCGTCCTCGGCGCCGTTCGGGATGTGGGTCCAGACCAGGCCGGACCCGTGCTCCGCCTTCTGGTCGATGCAGACGACCCGGTAGCCACGCGCCTTCAGGTCCCCGATGAGCTCTCGCCAGCCCGAGGGGTTGTTCCACTTCTTGCAGGCGCTGCTGCTTTGCACGGCGATCGCGACATAGGGTTCCGCGATGGGCCTGCCTTCGTCGGGGGTGGCGAGGATGGGCCTGACTTCAGCCGGGTCGACCCCCAGGATGTAGCCGGCGGTCCGATGCAGGCCCACATGGCGGAAGTCGGTGGGCTGCCAGATGTTGTCGGCGTCGTCGAAGAAGAGGCCGAGGTAGTAGGTGGCGTAGACCGTTTCGGTCAGCTTCCGCTCGATCTCCTGTTCGTGCGTGACGAAGGCGATGTGCGGGTAGGCGTCCTGGAACAGCGGGATGAGCGCTTCGGACATGGCGCAGGTGACGTTCGCGCCATGGCGGGCTGCGAAGACCGCGGCGTAGGGGAACCAGCCGAGGATGTCGCCGAGGGTCCCGACCGGGAACTGGATGAGTATGTCCCTGCCGCGGCAATCGTATTCGTGGGCCAGGACTTGAACCGCGGTTCCTCCGTCCTCGTCGATGCGCCAGACGTCGACGGCGAAGCGGACGTAGAAGCGTTTGGACGACGCGACGAACGCGCCCTTGTTCGTGCTTTCGAACAGGATGTTGCCGGTGTCGAGGTCGCGCAGCCTGATCTGCCAGCTGCCTTTGGCGAGGGGCGGCAGCAGGACGCGCGCGCCCATGTTGAAGTCGAAGCGGATGCCGGATGCCGGGTCGATTTGGGTGGGAAGGTCGCTGGCCGGGGGATAGGCGGGCTTGTCGGCGGCGGTGGCGTCATCGGAGCCGGAGGCCTGGACGGCCTCGGCTGCCGGCATGTCGTCGCGTGGCGCCCCTGATGCGTCGGGGGCCTGCTCGGTCTCGTTCGTCACGTTCATGCGTGGGCATCCTTGGCGGCGTGGTCATACCGGGCGCGTGGAGCATAGCCGGCCCCGCGGGAAGCGGCGCACGGTTCGGGCGTGCTTACGTCCGGAACGAGACGAGGGTGCCGGTCCCGCCGTCGCTCCCCAGGACGAAGTTGCTGGTGACGAAGGTGCCAGCCACCAGCCTGAGCGTCTGGGAGGTGCTCGTTCCATTCGCCGAGCCCCGCACGGTCAGGTCGCCGACCGATCCCTGCCCCTGGGTCCACGTAACGGTCGACACGCCGCCCGACGAGACGTAGCGGAGGCCCAGCAGGTCGATGGTGTCGCCGAGCGAGAACTGCGCGATCCCACCCCCGAAGACCGTGTCGGTGGCGACGACGAGCGCGTTGCCGCTGCCGACCATCCCGAGAGTAACGCCGCTCGTGACGCTCGCGCCCGCGCCCACGTTCAGGGTGCCGCCCGACATGTTCAGGGAACCTGTCAGGGTGCCGGACAATGAGACGGTGGCAGCCGAGCCGATCGTGCCGCCGACGATGGAGCCCCCGGCGGAAACGAAGGCCATCGCTCCGGCGCCGAGCACGGTGTTGGCGGTGATCCCGCCCGACGTGACGGTTTCGGTGCCGCCCGAGCTGACCACGGCATCGACCAGCGTCCCGCCGACCAGGGCGGACACCGAGACGCCGGATGAGACCACGAAGCCCGAAACGGTGGCGCTCCGCACGGAATACGCGGCCCCGGCCGAGAACACCGGTGCGCCGACGTCCCCGCCGACGTTGATGAGCCTGCCGCCGCTGGTCACGGTCGTCGCCGAGGCCCGGCCACCGCTGGACACGATCAGCGTGCCGCCGGCGCTGATGACCGTCCCGCTGACGACCCCGTTGACGATCTGGTTGCCGGCGCCGACCACCGTCGTGCCAATGGCGACGCCGCCTGCAAAGATCGCCTGGATACCGCTGCTGGCCACGGTGCCGCTCGCCATGCCGCCGCTGGTGATGTTCTGGGCGCCGCCGTTTCTCATCACGGTGCCGCTTGCCATGCCGCCCGAGGACACGGTCTGCGTCCCCCCGCTGAGCAGCGTGTCGGTCGTCATGCCGCCGTTGGACACGGTCTGGCCGCCGAAGCTTACGACCGTGCCCCGGGCGACGCCGCCGCTCAGCACGGTTTGCGTCCCACCCCGCACCGTGGTCGCGCTGGCGACCCCGCGTGCGTCGATCACCTGGCTTCCCGACACGATGGCGGAGGTGGACGCACCGCCGGCCACGGTCTCGATGCCACCGCTGTTGATGGTCGTGCTGAACGAGGCGCCCCGCAGGCTGACGCTGCCCGCGGACCTGATGCTCGCACCGGACATGGTGCCGCCTGCGAAGATCGTCGCGTTGCCGGACAGCACCGTTCCGACGACGGTGCCGCCGCCCATGACCCGCAACGCGCCTCCGAACCTCACGATGTTGCCCGACGCGGTGGCGCCCGAGGACACGATCTGGATGCCGTTGCTCATCACCGTCGTGTTGGTGTCGACCCCACCGGACAGCAGTGTCAGCACGCCGGCGCCCATCACCATCGTGCCCGCGGCCGAACCCCCGGCGAACACGGTGGCGGTGCCCCGCGTGATCGTCGTGCCGGTGGCGGTGCCCCCGCTCAGCATCAAGGCGCCGCCGGCAAGAACGGCGCCGCTGGCCCGGGCCCCGGAGGTGAGGACGAGCATGCCGCCCGAACTCACCGTGGTGCTGGCGGCCAGCGCCCCGGCCGAGACGGTCTGCAATCCGCCATCGGCCACGATGGTCCCGATCGAGAGGCCGCCGCCCGACGCCGAGATGCCGGGGTCGCCGAGCAGGAGCTGGCTGCCGCCGCTGCCGATCGTGGCGGCGCTCGCCAGGGCATTGAAGAACACGACCTGCTGGCCGTACACCATGGTTCCGGTCGCGAGCCCGGCGTCGACGACCAGCTGGACGCCCCCGGCCGACACCAGCGTGCCCGTCGCGATGCTCCCGGATGCCACGAACTCGCCGCCGCCGCTCCCCACCTGGGTCTGGCTGCTCACGCCGCCCAGATAGGCGCTGAGCACGCCGCCGTTGGCCACGATCGTTCCCACCATCAGCCCGTTGCCGAGCACCAGGGCGAAGCCGCCGCTGCCGACCGCCGTGCCGGACAGGGTGGCGCCGCTGAGGGCGATCAGCGTGCCGCCGTTGCCGATGGTGCTGGCGCCCTGGCTGGTCCCGATGACGGCGCTGGTCCCGCCCGACATGACCGTCGTCTGGCCGACGGTGCCCCCGGCGTTGAGCAGCGTGCCGCCGCTGCTGATCGTGACCTGGTTGGCAAAGCCGCCCGACGAGATCACGACCGTCGCGCCGTTGCCGATCTGCGTGGTCAGCGCCGACCCGCCGGCGAAGACAACCTGCTTCGTGCCGCTGGTGAGGGTCGTGCCGGTCGCGGTGCCGCCCGACGAGACGATCTGCCCCCCGCCCTCGGTCACGAGGGCCGACCTGGCCGCTCCCAGCGAATCGACGATCTGCACCCCGCCCGCGATCGAGGCGAACAGCGACACGCCTCCGGCCGAAACGAACTCGGTGCCCGCGCTCAGGATCGTGGCGCCGCTGGCCGATCCGCCGGACGATACGATCTGCGAGCCGCCCGAGTTGACCGCGGTTCCCAGCAGCTGCGCGCCCGCCAATACGATCAGCGTCGTGCCGCCCTCCACCGCCGCGCCGCTCTGGGTCGCATTCTGCAGGGCGCTGGTGGCGCCCACCTCCAGGACGACGTTCTGGACGGCGCCGCCCAGGTTGACCAGCGTCCCGCCGCTGGCGACGACGATGCCGCTGACGCTGGCCCCGGCCTCGATGACGAGGCGGCCGTTGTTGCGCACGGTGATGCCGTCGGCCCTGCCGCCGGCTGCAATCACTTCGTAGCCGCCGAACTCCACGATGTCGCCGCTGGTGACGGCGCCGTTCACGACCGTCAACCCGGCGCCGCTGTTGACCTGGTCGGCAAAGCCCCGCGTGCCGGATTCCAGCGTGAACTCGCCCCCGGCGTTCACGCTGACGCCCGAGACGGTCCCGCCGTCGTACACGTTGATCTTGCCACCCGCGTTCACCGTGGCGCCCGAGACGGATGCGCCCCTCCGCACCTCGATCCAGCCCCGGTTGTTGACCGCGACATCGGCGACGCTGCCGCCATCGTTGACCCGGACCAGGCCGTACGCTGAAAGCACCAGGCCCGCCGCCGTCCCGCCGCTCACCACGTTGACGATGGCGTAGTTCGACCCGCCGCTCACCACGGTGCTGGCGAGCAGGCCGCCCGACGAGACCGTGACGTTGGCGGAGGCGTTGATGGTGCTGCTGGCCACCGTCCCGGCGATGATGGCCGACGTTGAATACTGCACCGAGGCGCCGGTGACGAAGCCGCCCGCCTCCACGGTCAGGACGCTGTCGATCAGCACCGACGAGGTGTTGCTGCGCTCGTCGCCGAAATAGACGGGGACGCCATAGCCGCCGCGGGCCTGGATGTACCAGCCGCTGGTCAACAGGCCCTGGACCACGCCGCCGCTATGGACCGTCAACTTCGACCCGGTGATGGTCACCTGGCTGGCCACGCCGCCCGAGAAGACCTCCTCGACGCTGTACACGGGATGGTTGTCGCGCCACCAGCCATACACCTTGTCGCCGACGCTGCTGCCATACACGCCGATCCCGAGCCCGGTCCCGTAGAAGTCGCTCATGAACGTGTAGTTGTTGATGCCCAGGCCGCCGGCCAGGATGACGATCGAGGCCGCGCCCAACGAGGGGTTCAGCCCGATCTGCGACGTGAGCGTCTGCGAGTTGGTGGACGACAGCGTGCCGCCCGAATAGGCCGCCACGGTATAGGGCGTCTCGAAGTTCGTGCGCAGGCCGGTCAGCACCTTGCCGCCACCCACCGCATACGTCGCGTCGCGCGCGAAGCTCGCGCCCGCGATCGTCCCGCCCGCCCAGACCAGCGTGCCGCCGCTGCTCACCACGACGCCGCTCGCGGTGCCGCCGGCGGAAATGATCTCCGTCCCGCCGCTCTGCACGAAGGTGCTGGTCAGGCTGCCGCCGGACAAGGCGGCCAGGATTTGGCCGCTGCTGACCACCGAGCCGGACTGTGCGAAATCCTGCACGCCGCTGATCGCGCCCGGGGCATAGCTGGCGTTGGTGATGCCGACCAGGCTGCCCCCGGCGTTGACCAGCATGCCGCCGCTCGCGACCGTGGCTCCCACCGCGCTGCCCCCGGCCGACACGACCGCGATGCCCCCGCTGCCGATCGTGACTGCCGAAAGCACGCCGCCCGAAAGGGCCGCGAGCACCTGGCCGCTGGTGAGGACCGCCCCGCTCGACGTAAGCCCCTGCAGGCCGATGATGGCGCCCGCCGCCGACGTGATCCCACCCGGCGTCAACCCCCCGGCGCTGACCAGCATGCCGCCCGACGAGATCGACACGCCATCCGCCGTGGCGCCCGACGACAGGACGAGCCGGCCGCCGCTGCTGATCGTCGTGCTGTGCACCACGCCGCCGGAGAGGACCGACTCGATGCCGCCAGCCTTGACGACATCGAGCGTGGTCGTCCCGCCGGCATCGACGACGAGCATGAACCCGCTGTTCACCACGGTCGCCAGCCCGGCGCCGCCCCCGCTGTAGGTCACGGTCGCACCCGCGTTCACCACCGTGCCGCTGGCCGTCGCACCGGTCCCGGCAATCACCAGGTTGCCGCCGCTGTTCACCACCGTGTTGTTGGCCCGGCCGCTTGCCGAAACCACCTGGGAGGCGCTGGCGCCGATCACGGTGCCGAAGGCGATGCCGCCCGAGGACACGACCTGCGTCCCGCTCGCGCTCACCAGCGTGCCGCTGGCCGTGCCCTGGTCTCGCACGACCTCGGTGCCGCCCGAGGACACGATGGTGCCGCTGGCCAGGCCACCGGACGAGACGGTCTCGGTCCCGCCCCGGACCACGAAACCCTGCAGCACGCCGTTGGCCAGCACCACCATCGTGTTGCCGGCCGACAGCACCCCGCCCGACTGGACCGCGCCCTGCACGCCGCTGCCGGCGCCGCTTTGCAGCACCGTGCCCACGAAGCTGCCGCCGCCGTTCAGCAGCAGGCCGCCGCTGCTCACCACCGTGCCGCTCAGCACGGCGCCGGCATACGCCTGCAGGATCTCGCCGCTGGAAACCGTCCGCCCGGTTTGCGTGATGCCGAGCACGCCCATGATGCCGCCCGCGCGGACCGTCGCGCTCGTGATGCTGCCGCCGGCGCTGATCAGCGCCGCACCGCTGCTCACGGTGATCAGGTTCAGCGTGCCGCCGTCGACGGCGGCGAGCGACTGGCCGCTGCTGAGCACCACGTTGGACTGCGTGGCGCTCATCACGCCGCTGATCGCACCGAGGTTGAACGTCGTGCCGACGAGGATCGAACCGACGGTCGACACCAGGACGCCGCCACTGTTGACCACGACCCCGCTCGCGGTGCCCCCGGATGACACGGTCTCCCGCCCGCCCGAGGAAATGACGTCCCCGCTGGTCACGCCCCCGGCCAGCACGACCAGCGCGCCGCCATTGGCGATCGTCGTCCCGATCGAGCGTCCGCCGGACGACACGCGCGCCGTGGCCCCGCTCCCGTTCAGCGCCAGGCCCGACGCCACGCCCCCGGCCGCGATGTCCAGCACGCCGCGGACGACCCCGCCCGACGCCGACCCGCCGGACCGGACCGAAAGGGTCCCGCCGGACGCGACGTCGTCGTTGACGGCACGGCCGCCCGAACTGACGATCTCGCTGCCCCCGCTGCTGACCACGGTCGCGATCGCATCGCCGCCCAGCACCTGGCTGCCGGCGCTGGACACCACCGTGCCGCTCGCGGTGCCCAGGGCCGCAACGGTCTGCGTGCCCCCGGCGCGGACGACGGCCGCACTGACGACGCCGCCCCCGCTGACGGTCGCGCTGCCGCCGGTGCTCACCGTGGTGCCGGTTGCGACGCCGCCGGAGCCGACCGTCGCGCGCCCGCCGCTGTTGACGACCGTGCCCGTGGCCGTGCCCCCGGCGAACACGGTCGTGGCGCCGCCGCCGCCCACGGTCGTCGACACCAGCACGCCGCCCGAGGACGCGTTCACCTGGCCCGTGCCCGTCGCGCTCGCGCCGACCAGGCGCCCGCCGCTCAATGCCTCCAGCGTCACGGACGTGACCACGGTGTTGCTCTGCGTGAGCGAACGCACCGCGCTCACCGCGCCCGCGTTCAGCACCAGGCTGGTGAGGTTCGGGTTGGAGTACGTCAGCGCGGACACGATCCCGGTGCCGGTGTAGCCCGGGTTCACGGCGCCCGCGATGTAGTCGGGCGCCGACCCGTCGGCGATGACCCGGCCGCCGGACAGGACCGTGCCCTGCACGAACGCATTCGCCGTCGCGCTCAGCGTGCCGCCGCTCGCCACCGTCAGCGCCTGCGCGCGCCCCGCCTCCGCGCTGAACCCGTGCCATTGCCCTTCGAGGATGGTCGGCAGGTACGAGGACAGCAGCAACACCCCGCCCGCGGCGACAGTGGTCGCATAGGCCATCCCGGCCTCGAACACCGTTTCCAACCCGCCGGATGAAATCACCGCGCTCAGCGAATAGGCGGTGGCGAGGATCCCGCTCCCGTAGTCGACGCCGGATACGACCAGGCTGCCGCCCGAGGAAACCGTGGCGCCCGTGATCGACGCCCGCTGGTCGATGGAAGCGGCGACGCCGTTGGCTATGGTCCGCACGCCGGCCACGGCCACGCCGCCATTGCTGACCACCGTCCCATAGGCGGCGGCATCCACCACCGCCATGATGCCGCCGCTGCGCACGATGGTGCCATACGCCTCGCCCTGCAGAACCCGCTGCACGCCGCCGCTGGAGACAACCGTGCCCGACGTCCAGCCAAGGCTCTCCTGCAGCGCGCCGGAACCGGTCAGCGTCGTCCGCACGGCCGACCCGATCGGGCCGACATACTGATACCCGCCGGCCTGCACCGTCGTGTCCGCCGAGTAGCCCAGCATGATCATGCGGCCGCCGCCCTGGACCGTGGTCTGGACTGCGCTGTTCATGATGTTCGACGTGACGGAGGAGCCGGGTTCGTGGATCAGGCTGAGCCCGTCCCAGTATTCACGACCCTGGGTCAGATACCGGACCGTCTTGCCTTCGGTGATATACAGCGTGCCGCCCGGCTGCACGGTCGTGGACGTGATCGTTCGTCCGACGAGGTCCGAGTGACCCGTGACGCTCTGCCCGGTGCCCGTCGTGACGGCGAGCCCGACGAGGTTGACCGCGCCAGCCAGCGCCCCGCCGATCGTCTTGTAGTAGTTGCTGATCGAAAGTGTGTAGCCGTTCTGAACCGTCGCGCCCGAATATGTCTCGCCAGCGAGCGTCAGGCGATATGGGTTGCTGCCGTCCTGGATGATTCCGGTCTCTCGTGCAACGATCCCGGTACCGGTGCTCAGTGAGGCGAGCCCGTTGTCGCTGCTGTTGTTCAGCACGTATTTGAAGATCGGCGCCCATACGGTCGGGTTGGCCAGCGAACTCAACGAACCCATGACAAGGTGCCTCCCGCGGTTCTGGCCCGGCCGGACACGTCATCCCGCGATGCCCCGGTCATTCAGACCGCAACTGATGTGGAAGCAGTTGAACCTGCTCCGCTGGCGAAGCCTGTTCCGCCCCACAGCCGGCACCGCAGCGCTTCCAGCTCCGGCCCATCCTCCACCCGTGGAGCGCAGAACCGGACCGGCTCGGCCGTCTTCGGATAGAGCGCCGAAAACTCGGCCGCGTTGTGGAACAGCCCCCGGCTGTCGTCGTCCACGAAGGTCTCGGACGCGGCGCCCTCGGCCAGGATCACGTCATGGCTGTCGAGCTCGACGTGGAAATACTCGACCCGGTCGGGCCCGCGATCCAGGACGATCGTGGTCCCGTTCACCAGCCGGCCGGCCGGCACCAGCACGCCGTCCAGGAACATCGCATGGTCCGCCGAGACCAGCAGGTCACGCCGCGGCACGCCCGCGCCCAGCGCCCCGGCCCGGATCCGCACGGGCTGCGCGCCCGGATTGGACGCCAGGAACCGTCTGGAATAGGCGCGGCGGCCGATCCAGCGGATGGGCCGCCGCAGTCCGGACGCGGTGACGACCGTGTCGCCGATCGCAAGGATCTCGACCGGCGTCTCGCCGCGGCTGGTCCGGATCAGCGTGCCCCGGCAATAGCACGGCACCAGGTTGAGCAGCAGCCGGCCGTTGCCGGTGTTCGCCCCGGCCATGGTCTGGGCCGCGACCACCGTGCCGGAGTCGAACGACGTGCCCCCGCCGCCGGCGCCGCCATAGCTGCCGGTCCCGCCGGAGTACCCGCCCCCGCCGCCGCCGCCGCCGCTGTAGGCGCCACCGCCGCCGCCACCGCCGAACCCGCCCGCGCCCGACGCCCGCCCATAGAACCCGCTGGCCGAAGCGCCGCCTGCGAAGCTTCCGCTCCGGGACGAGCCGCCGCCGCCTGTGAATCGGCCGCCGCCCTTCGCGCCCGGCCCCTTCACTCCGGCGCCCCCGCCGCCCGAGAAATTATACCCGCCCGCGGCGCCGCCCAGGCCCGAACCCACCGGGCCCACCGTGCCGTTTCCGCCAGCCGATACGTAGCCGCCGCCGCCGCCGCCCGCCACGAGCAGCGTCTGATACACGCCCGCGCCGGTCTTCAGGAACACGAACGTCCCGCCGCCGCCGCCGCCGCCGCCATAGCTGCCCGATTGTGCGGTTCCGCCGGCGCCGCCGACGACGATCTCGATCACCTGCCCGGCCGTGAAGGAGAACAGCCCACCTTCCTCGGCGCCGAACCCGCCCGCAACCCCGCTATCGCTGCTCCCGCCCTGTCCCCCAAACCCGTCAAGGTTGTAGGTCCCGGTTGAACCGATCGTGATGAACACGGGAACGCCCGTGAAGCTGTAGGCACCCATAACGTTTGTTTACCGTTAAACGCCCGCAATCGTAAACTCTTATTAAGCGCCACGCCGTTTTGCGTTCCCACGCCGCATCGGCAAGACTGTCGCGGCCACGGACCGGACCCCTGGGCCGGCGACCCGCCGACGTGCTCCCACCGCAGGGCCGCAGCGTCGGCAGGCCGGCAACCCACGTGCACGCGCACCGTCGAGACTCGGATGGACCCAGACATATCGCAAGCAGTCACGCCGGAGAACGAAGCAGCGCCGGCACCGCCGCCGGGCGCGGCCTCGCCCAATCTGTCGACCGGTCCGTCGCCCGGTCCGCCCGCCGATCCAGCGGCGGGCGCACCGGGATCGAGCCCGGCCGCATCGGTGGACGGCTACCTCGACTTCGCGACGTTCGACTGGCTCAGGGGCTGGGCGTGGTACCCGGACCGGCCGCTCGAGGCAGCGACGGTGCGCATCCTGGCCGATGGCCAGGTCATCGCCCGCGTGGTCGCGAACACCTATCGCGTCGACCTGGCGGTGGCCGGATACGGCACCGGGCGGTACGGCTTCGAGCTTCGGGACGAGTTCAAGCCGCCGCTCGGGACCCGCCTCATCGCCGTGCTGGACGACGCGACCGGAACGGAGCTGAAGCAGTCGCCAGTCCGCCTGGAGGCCCCGCTCCAGCTCACCGCCCCCGTCAGCGCGGCCATGGTCGCGCTGTTCGACAGCCCGGGCACCGACGCGGAATTGTGGGCGAGGGCGGAATTCGCCGCCCGCCAGGCGAACCGGCTGGTGCAGCGCCTGTCCGACCGCCGGTCGTTCCGCTCGGCACGCGCGGCGCAACGGGCCCGCAAATGGCGCTGGCGGGAGGAGGACGGGCCCGAGCCCGCCCGCGTGCCCATGCGCGCGCTGGTCATCGACGAGGCCATGCCCGTGCCCGACCGCGACGCGGGATCGCACGCCCTCCTCTCGCACATGGCGTCGTTGCGCCGCCTGGGGTTCGACGTCCTGTTCGCCCCCGCCGACATGCGGAGCGGCGCGGGCGCACGCGCCCTGGAGGCCCTGGGCGTCGCCGCCGCGACCGAGCCCTGGTACGCCTCCGTGGAGGAGGTCATGCGCCGGGAGGGGACGGAGTTCGACCTCGTCTACATCCACAGGCACGAGCCCGCTGCCCGCTACGTCGCCATGGCCCGGCACTCCATGCCCCGCACGCGCCGGATCTACAGCGTCGCCGACCTGCACGGCATGCGCCTGGCACGGCAAGGCCGGGTGGAGGAGCGGACCGACCTGGTGGCGCACGCGCAACTGGTGCACCAGGCCGAGATCGCGGCCGCGGCCGGGTGCCACGCGGTCATCACGCATTCGGCGGTGGAGGCGGCCATCCTGCGAAAGGCCCTGCCGCATGGCCAGATCGAGGTGGTGCCGTGGCACGTCCCGGTCGCCCCGACGCCACGCCCGTTCGCCGAGCGGAGCGGGGTGGCCTTCATCGGCAGCTACTCGCATCCGCCGAACCTCGATGCGGCGCTTTGGCTGCGCGACGAGGTGCTCCCCCTCGTCTGGGCGAGCGGCCCGGACATCGTCTGCACCCTGGCGGGCGCCGACATGCCGCAGATGCTCATGCAAGGGAACGATCCGCGCATCCACGCCATCGGGCGCATCGACGCCTTGTCCGACCTGCTCGGCCGGGTGCGGCTGACCGTGGCGCCCCTGGCCTACGGCGCCGGGCTGAAGGGCAAGGTCGCGGACAGCCTCGCCATGGGTGTGCCGTGCGTCTGTTCCCCGATCGCGGCAGAGGGGTTCGATCTGCCGGCGCCCCTGCGCGACCTGGTGGCAGCGGACGCCGCCGGGCTGGCCGACGCCATCCTGCGCCTGCACGACGACCCTGGGTTGTTCGCCGCATGCCGGGAGGCTGGGCTGGACTACGTGTCGAAGTCCTTCAACGAGGCAGTGGTCGACGCCGGCCTGCGCCGGGCGGCCGGCCTGCCGGAAGCCTCGGTACTGGCCCCGCCGGCATAGGGACGCGTGACGGTGGGCCTCGCCCCCAGCGGACCAGAATTGGGCCGATCAACACCGGAAGAAAACCCTGGTGCCCCGTACGGGATTCGAACCCGTGTTACAGCCTTGAAAGGGCCGTGTCCTAGGCCTCTAGACGAACGGGACGGGCCGCGCTCCGCGTAGCCCGGCAGGGCGTGCCGGGTCAAGCCGGCGCGGCGTCCGCGACGAAGAAGCTGGCGGTCGTCGTGCCGTTCCACGTCTCCGCGCGCAGGTGGCCGGCCAGGTGCAGCGGGGCGCCGCGGTCCAGCAGCGCCGCCGCCAACGGCCCCTCGCCCGCGCGGAACAGCATCGCCTTCAGGCGAGGGCCGCCGCCCTCCCCTTCCACGGTCGCGCGCACGGTGGCGCCGTCCTTGCCGATGCGGTCGGCGCGGATCACGCGGGCGCGGGTCAGCGCAAAGATCGGCTCCTCGTTGCCATGGCCGTACGGGGCCAGCCGCTGCAGGTGTTGGGCCAGCTCCAACGTCGCCCCCGGCACGGCGATCGTGCCCTCGACCGCCAGGTCGGCCGCGCGGGGCAGCAGCCTGGCATGCGCCAGCCGATCGTCGAGGAACGCCTGGAACGTCGCCACCCCGTCTTCCGCCAGGCTGAACCCGGCCGCCATCGCATGGCCCCCGCCGGTCAGCAGCAGCCCCTCGCTGCGGGCAGCCATGATGGCCCGGCCCAGATCGACCCCGGGCACGGACCGGCCGCTGCCCCGCACGATCCCGTCGATGACTGCGCCCACCAGCGCAGGACGGTTGTGCCGCTCCTTCAGACGGCCCGCGACGATGCCCACCACGCCGGGGTGCCACCCCGCGCCGCACACCAGCAGGGCCGCGTGCCCGGCCGCGTCCAGCACGGCCGCCTGGTCCAGCGCGGACTGCATCATCCCGGCCTCCACCTCCCGCCGCTCGCGGTTGGTCGCGTCCAGCAGCACGGCGATGCGCTGCGCCTCGTCCGGGTCCTCGGTCAGCAGCAGCCGCAGGCCCAGCCCCGCGTCGCTGATCCGTCCCGCCGCGTTGATGCGGGGACCCAGCGCGAACCCCAGCGTCATGGCCGTGGGCGCCTCGGCAGACGCGGCGGCGGTCAGCAGCGCGGCGATGCCAGGCCGGTCGCGCCGCGCCATGACCCGCAGCCCCTGCACCACCAGGGCACGGTTGAGCCCCACCAGCGGCATGACGTCGCAGACGGTCGCAAGGGCGACGAGGTCGAGCAGGTCCCGCAGATCCGGCTCGGCCCGGCCCGTGAACCACCCCGCCCGGCGCAGCGTCCGCACCGTCGCGACAGCCGCCATGAACGCGACGCCCGCCGCGCACAGCCCCCGCAGGCCGCTGCCGCAATCCAGCCGGTTGGGGTTCACGGTCGCCAGCACCGGCGGCGGCGCGCCCTCGCACGCATGGTGGTCCAGCACGACGACGTCGGCCTTCCCCGCCACGGCCGAAAGCGCCAGGGCCGCCGCCGTGCCGCAATCGACGCAGACGACGAGCGTCGCCCCCTGCCCCACCAGGCCCAGCAGCGCCGGGCCATTGGGGCCGTAGCCCTCCAGCAGCCGGTCGGGGACATGGGTGACGACGGTGCAGCCCAGCCCCCGCAGCAGGCGCACGATGACGGCCGAGCTGCACGCGCCATCGACGTCGTAGTCGCCGAACACCCCCACCGTCTCGGCATGCCGGACGGCGCGGGCGAGGCGATCCGCCGCCACGTCCATGTCGGCCAGCACCGAGGGATCGGGCAGCAGCGCCCGCAGCGTCGGCTCCAGGAAGTGCCCGGCCGCCTCGATCTCGACCCCCCGGGCCGCCAGCAGCCGGCCCACGATCTCCGGCAGCCCCAGCCGCTGCGCGATGCCCAGGCCGACCCGGTCCTCGGCCCTGCGCATCACCCAGCGCCGGCCCGTCAGGCTGGCATCGACCCCCAGCGCATGCGCGGACGCGGGATCGCTCACTCCGGCTGCCAGGTCTTCGTCTCGAAGTTGTGGTGCGCCTCGATGTAGCGGACGGTGCCGGACTTGCTGCGCATGACCATCGAGTGCGTGAAGGCGCCGTTGGTGAAGCGGCGCACACCCTTCAGCATGGCGCCCGAGGTGACGCCGGTGGCGGCGAACATCACGTCGCCCTTCGCCATCTCGGTCACGGTGTATTTGTGCCTGGGGTCGCTGACCCCCATCTCCCGCGCCCGGGCGATCTGGCTGTCGTCCTCGTACATCAGCCGGCCCTGCATCTGCCCCCCGATGCACCGCAGGGCGGCGGCCGCCAGCACGCCCTCCGGCGCGCCGCCGCTGCCCATGTAGATGTCGATCCCGCCCTCCGGCATGGCGGCCGCGATCACGCCGGCCACGTCGCCGTCGCCCAGCAGCATGATCCGCGCACCCGCCTCCCGGCACCGCGCCAGCAGCTCCGCGTGGCGCTCCCGCTCCAGCATGCAGACGACGAGGTCGCCGACGTCGCACTTCTTGGCGCGGGCCAGGTTGCGGAGGTTCTCGGCGACCGGGGCGTCGAGGTCGACGACGCCATCGGGCAGCCCGCCGCCCACGGCGATCTTGTCCATGTAGATGTCGGGCGCATGCAGGAAGTTGCCGTGCTCGGCCAGCGCGACGACCGCCAGCGCGTTGGGGCCGCCCTTGGCGGTGATGCTGGTGCCTTCCAGCGGATCGACCGCGATGTCCATGGCCGGGCCGCCGGCGCCCACCTTCTCGCCGATGTACAGCATGGGCGCCTCGTCCATCTCGCCCTCGCCGATCACGACGGTGCCGTCGATGGCGACGCTGTCGAAGGCCCGGCGCATCCCCTCCACCGCCGCCCCGTCCGCCTCGTTCTTCTTGCCGCGGCCCATCCAGCGGGAGGCGGCCAGCGCCGCGGCCTCGGTGACGCGGACGAGGTCGAGGGCGAGGTTGCGGTCGTTGCCGATCTCGGGACGCGTGTTCATGGTCGTCTCCTCTTCTCCCCTCCCTCTCAGGGAGGGGCCGGGGGTGGGTGCCTCCTGCGTGAGGCGTCCTTGTGCGTCCGGCCCCACCCTCGCCCCTCCCGGCAGGGACGGGTGACGGTCAGCCCGGTTCGATGCGGATCAGCGCCGGGGGTTCCAGCACCGCGTCCAGGGCGGCGATCAGCGAGCACGCGGCGCGCATGGCGGCCTCGTTGGTTTCATGCGTGACCAGGACGACGGGCACGGCCTCGCCCGGCGCGCGGCCGCGCTGAAGCATGCTTTCGAGGCTGACGCCCGAGTCGCGCAAGGCCGCCGTGACGTCGGCGATCACGCCGGGCCGATCGACGACCATCAAACGGAGGTAATAGGCGCCGTGATGCGCCTCCATGGGCACGTTCGGCAGCTCGGACAGCGTCGAAGCGCCCCACAGCGGCGCGGCCCGGCCGCGGGCGATGTCGATGAGGTCGGCAACGACGGCGCTCGCGGTCGGCCCGGCGCCCGCGCCGCGGCCCTCCAGCATAACCCGGCCCACGAAGTCGCCCTCCGCCACCACCGCGTTGAACACGCCATCCACGCGGGCGATGGGCGACGACAGCGGCACCATGCAGGGGTGAACCCGGCTCTCGATGCCGTCCGCCGTGCGCCGGGCGATGCCGAGCAGCTTGATCCGGTACCCCAGCTCGTTCGCGAACGCGATGTCGGTGGCCGACACGCCGCGGATGCCCTCGACATGCACGGCCGCGAAATCGACGGGCCGGTTGAAGGCGAGCGCGGCGAGGATGGCCAGCTTGTGGGCGGCGTCGACGCCATCGACGTCGAAGCTCGGGTCGCTTTCGGCGTAGCCCAGGCGTTGCGCGTCGGCGAGCACGTCGGCGAACTCCCGCCCCTGCTCGCGCATGACGGTCAGGATGTAGTTGCAGGTGCCGTTCAGGATGCCGGCGACGCGGTCGATGCGGTTGCCGGCCAGCCCCTCGCGCAGGGCCTTGATGACGGGGATGCCGCCGGCCACCGCGGCCTCGAACGCCAGGGGGGTGTCCCCGGCGAGGGTGGCGAGGCCGGCGCCGTGGACGGCCAGCAGCGCCTTGTTGGCGGTGACGACGGGCTTGCCGGCGCGGAGAGCGGCTTCGACCAGGGTGCGGGCCGGGCCTTCGCTTCCGCCGATCAGCTCGACGACGACATCGACGGCAGGGTCATGCGCAAGGGACACGGGGTCGTTGTGCCAGCCGAGCCCATCGAGGGACACGCCGCGGTCGCGGGTGCGGTCCCTGGCGCTGACGGCGGAGACGACGACCGGGCGGCCCGCGCGGGCGGCGACGAGGCCGGCATTGTCCCGCAGCAGCGTCAGCACCCCCGCGCCGACCGTGCCGAGGCCGGCAACGCCGATGGACAACGGTTTCATGACGAGAAAAAGCCCTCTCCCAGGGGGAGAGGGAGAAGCGGGCCCCTCACTCCGCCGCCTCGTTCGCGACGTTGCTGTCGCCGGCCAGGAAACCGCGGATGTTCCGCACCGCCTGCCGCAACCGCTGCGTGTTCTCCACCAGCGCGATGCGGACATGCGTGTCGCCATACTCGCCGAACCCGATCCCCGGTGCGACCGCCACCTTCGCGCGCGCCAGCAGCAGCTTGCTGAACTCGACGCTGCCCAGATGGGCGAAGCGCGGCGGGATGGGCGCCCAGGCGAACATCGACCCGTCGGGCATCGGCACGTCCCAGCCGGCGGCCACCAGGCCGCGCACCAGCACGTCCCGGCGTTCGCGATACAAAGCGCGCATCTCGGCCACGCAGTCCTGCGGGCCGTTGAGCGCCGCCGTCGCCGCCACCTGGATGGGCGTGAAGGCGCCGTAGTCGAGATACGACTTCATGCGCGCCAATGCCGAAATCAGGCGGGCATTGCCGGCGGCGAAGCCCATGCGCCAGCCGGGCATGGAATAGGTTTTGGACAGGCTCGTGAATTCGACAGTGATGTCGCGGGCACCGGGGATCTGCAGGATCGAGGGCGGAGGCACGTCGCCGAAGTAGATCTCGGCATAGGCCAAATCGCTGAGAATAAAAATCTCGTGCTTGCGGCACAGCGCGACGACCTCCTTGTAGAAATCCAGGTCGGCGAGATAGGCGGTCGGGTTGCTGGGGAAGTTCACGATCAGCGCCGTGGGCTTCGGCACGCTGTGCCGCACGGCCCGGTCCAGCGCCTCCAGCATCGTGTGGTCGGGCGTGGCCGGGATGCTGCGGACGCTGGCGCCGGCGATGATGAAGCCGAACTGGTGGATGGGGTAGCTGGGGTTGGGTACCAGGATGGTGTCGCCGGGGCTGGTGATCGCGGCAGCCAGGTTGGCCAGCCCCTCCTTGCTGCCCAGGGTGGCCACGACCTCGGTTTCCGGGTCCAGCGTCACGTCGAACCGGCGCTGGTAGTAGCCGGCCAGTGCCCGGCGCAGCCCCGGGATGCCCTTGCTGGTGCTGTAGCGGTGCGTGCGGGGGTCCTGCACGGCCTCCACCAGCTTCGCCACGATGTGCGCGGGCGTGCCGCTGTCGGGATTGCCCATGCCCAGGTCGATGATGTCCTCGCCCTCGGCCCGGGCGCGCGCCTTCGCGGTGTTCACCTCGGCGAACACGTAGGGCGGCATGCGGCGGATGCGGTGAAATTCCTGGCTCATGGCAAGACCTGCTTCGATTCGTTCATTCTACCAGACGCACGATGCCGCCGCGACCCAGCGCCGCCGCGTCGATCCGCATCGCCGATACGGGCACGCCGGCCGCGACCAGCACGTCAGCCATCGCCCGCGCGCGCCGCCACGCCAGCGGCAGCGCCGCCGCCTGCGCGTCGGGCGCCGCGGACCGCGCGTCGCCGCCGCCCAGCAGCGCCATCGTCCCCCCGGCCCTTCGCGCCGCCAGGCCCCGCAGCGCCGCGTCCTCGTCCGGCCGCAGCACGGCGGAGGCGGGCAGGAACCCGACCTCCACCTGCGGGCGGGGCCGCGGCGTGGCCGGGGCGACGGTCGCTGCCGGGATGCCGGCAAGGCTCGGCAGCCCGGGGGCGGCGGCGGGCAAGGGGGGCACCGGGCCTTCGACATAGGTGTTGGCGGCGGCGCCACGGCGTGGGGGCGGGGTGGGCGCCGCGGCGGCCTGCAGCGCGGGCGGGGCCGGGGGGGCGGCGGGC
>CAXTPG010000003.1:0-102326 GCA_964246015.1 uncultured Acetobacteraceae bacterium | reverse complement strand
AGAACCTCATCGTCTCCGGCGGCGAGAACATCTACCCCGCCGAGATCGAGCGCGTCCTCCACGAACTCCCGCAGATCGCCGAAGCCGCCGTCGTCGCCGCCCCGCACCCGCGCTGGCAGCACGTCCCCGAAGCCCACGTCGTTCTCCACCCCGGCGCCACCTGCTCCGAGGCCGAGATCATCGCCCACGTCCACGCCCAGCTCGCGCGCTTCAAGGCGCCGCGCCGCGTCCACTTCGTCCAGAGCCTGCCTCGGAACGCCATGGGCAAGATCCAGCACCAGCTCCTGCGCACGCCATGTTGAGCGCCCCATGCTGACGGACCGCATCGAGGGCAAGTGGATCGACGCCTTCACCGAGGTGTTCGAGGCCTGCCTCATCCAGCCCGGCGACCCCGTCGCCATCCTCAGCGAAACCCAGAGCCGCGCGCTCAACGTCAACCTCGCCGAACTCGCCCTCCACCGTATCGGCGCCCGCGCCTTCCATCTCGTCGTCCCCACCCCCCGCACCCCGCACCCGGTCCCCGTCCGCTCCACCGGCGCCAGCGAAGCCCTGTCCGGCCTCGCCCCCGTGCTGACCGCCCTTGCCGCCACCCCCGTCATCGTCGACCTGACCCTCGAGGGCCTGATGCACGCCCGCGAAACCGCCGCCATCCTCAAGGCCGGGGCCCGCATCCTCCATATCAGCAACGAACACCCCGAGGCCCTGGAACGCCTTCGCCCCGACCCGGCGCTCGAAACCGAGGTCCGCGCCGCCGCCCGAACCCTCCGCGCCGCGCAGACCATGACGGTCGCCTCCCGGGCCGGCACCGACCTCCGCATCGACCTGCGCGGCGCCAGCACCGTCGGCGTCTGGGGCTGGACCGCCAAACCCGGCACCCTCGCCCATTGGCCCGGCGGCCTCGTCGTCGCCTTCCCCGCCGCCGGCACCGTCGACGGCCGCCTCGTCCTCGCCCCCGGTGACGTCAACCTCACCTTCAAGCGCTACATCGAATCCCCGGTCACCCTGCAGATCGAACGCGACTACGTCACCGCCATCGAAGGCACGGGCACCGATGCCGCCCTGTTCCGAGAATACCTGGCCGCCTGGAACGATCGGGAGGCCTATGCCGTCAGCCACGTCGGCTGGGGCCTCAACCGCCGGGCCCGCCACGAAGCGCTCGCGATGTACGGCCGCAGGGACACCAACGGAACCGAGCTCCGCGCCGTCGCGGGCAACTTCCTGTTCAGCACCGGCGCCAACGAGTTTGCCGGGCGGCTGACCGCCGGCCACTTCGACCTGCCGGTCATGAACACCACCATCGCGCTCGACGACCGGGTCGTCGTGCGCGACGGCGTCGTGGTTCAGTACGGCGGCGGGTAGTAGTAGGGGTAATAGGGATAGGGCGGCGGCGGCGGATAGGCCGGCGCCCGGGCCGCCGACGTCGCCGCCGCCCCCACCGCTACGCCCACCGCCACGCCCGCCGCAGCCCCACCCCACGTGGGCCCGCGATTCACGTCGACGTTGTTCCCGCTGACGTTCACGTTCCGGTTCACCGTCACGTCCTTGCGGAAGTTGTTCGACTGGAAGTTCTGCCGGTTCACGTTCGTGTTCCGGTTCCCGTCCCGCCGCTGCGCGAATGCGTCCGACGCCACGCCCTGGCCGGCCAGCATCGCCACCGCGAGGCCCGCTGCCATCAGCCTGCTGCCGGCGCTCATTTGGGCAGGTACTTCTGCTGCACTTCGGCCCACCCGTTCGTGGCCTTCGCGCAGTCCGCCTTGTCGAACGGCCGGCCGGAGCCGTAACCCACGGCGCCGGTGAAGTTGAACGCCGCGTTGATCCCGAAATGGTTGGCGATCTGCTGCCCCATGATCAACGTCTCACCCAGGATCTTCTCCTTCGCCCCCCCGGTCGCGCACTCCATCGCCTGCCCGGCCAGCACGCCGATTCGGCGCAGCCCGGCCGTGAACTCGTCATCCGCTGCCGGCGGCGGAGGGCGCGCCGCCCCCTGCGCCTGCGCCAGGGCCGGAGCCGCAGCCCCGACGACAAAGGTCGCCGCAACCACCAGGCCGAGCTTTCGGAACGTCATGCCAGAACTCCCATGAAGCCGTGCGCCCATGATCGCGCACGGCTGGACGCTAGCCGAGTAAACCGCGTCTTTCCATCCGGCTTTTCTGGACTGGGTCACGAGTTGAACCTGTGCGTCCGCCTCCGCTGCCGGATAGCCGGATCGCTGGAAAGCGGCTGGTCCGGTCGCAAAGATCAATGTTCGAGTGTTCGTCGCAGCGTGGCAAACGCCGTCGGCAGGAAAATCAGCACCGCCGAAGCCGCAGTGACGGCCGGCTTCGCGAGTTCCGCGTCGAACCGATTATAGTTGCGGACCGACACATGGCGGAAAGCCCGGGTCCGCTGCACCAACGCATACTGTTCGGCGTTGAAAAGGGCTGGACGGCTGCCGACGCTCCGGGCCGCGCGCGCGATAAGGTCGTAGTGCCAAGTCTCGCCGGACGGCGGTTCTTCGTCATAGAAATCAAATACCCGAAGCACCGCCGACTCCAGAGAAGTATGGCCAGCCATCATCGCGTGCATGAAGCCCATCTGCGCCCAGTAACGATCCTCCTCGTCATCGCGGTCCAGCCCACCTCGAAGAAATAGGCCCGTGGCGCGGCTGAAATGCCGAACCGACATCGACACATCATGGTCAATCTCATACCACCGTCGATCGCTCATCGAACCACGCGAGTTTCGGAAAAGACATGATCCAGGAATGCCCGATCGCAATCCTGTAGCGCGACGATGTCGCACGGAAGCCCACGGCGGCCACACGCTTCTTCGGCCGCATCCCACGCCCGCGCCAACACCTCACCGCTTGGAAAATCCAATAACAGATCGAGGTCGCTGTCATGCCGCAGCTCGCCCCGCGCCGCTGACCCGAACACCAGGTAGCGTCCGCCCAACTCGGAAGCCGTAACGGCCAACTCCGTGCAGACAGCCTCGATCGCTGCTGCCTTGGCTGCCACTGCTGCCGCCTTCCGCTCCCGCAGGGTCACGATCTCCATTCCCGAAACATGTCCCGCCCGACCCGGCGCATCAACCCCCACCCGCGCTGCACCGCACCAACGAATCCCCCTTGCGACACCGGCGGTATACCAAATACAACGCACCAGAACGCCAGAACGGCGTCAGTCCCGGGAGGACGCCCACACCGTGCTCGCCACAATCGGGACACACGTTTGACCACCCCGATGCCCGCCCTCAAGCTGGCCCCCCTCGACATGAGCGCAGGCCTCCGCCGCCTCGCCGCCGATGCCATCCGCCGCGCCATCACCCAAATGGACATCTACGGCCACCACAACGAGATCCGCCTCGACGAACGCCAGCTCGGCCAGGATCTCGGAGTCAGCCGAACCCCGATCCGCGAGGCCCTCGGCTTCCTCGAACAGGAAGGCCTCGTCCGCTCCATCCCCCGCCGCGGCGTCTTCGTCGTCCGCAAGTCCAAGGCCGAGATCATCGAGATGACGATGGTCTGGGCTGCCATCGAGAGCATGGCCGCCCGCCTCGCCGCGACCCGCGCCACCCCCGGCGAAATCGACGCCCTCCACACCATCTTCGCCGACCACGAGCGCGACCCGGCCGCCCATCTGCACGAATACAGCCAGGCCAACATGGAGTTCCACAAGGCCATCATCCGCATGGGCGGCGTCGCCCTCATGACCCAGATGACCGACACCATCTTCATCCACATGCGCGCCGTCCGCGCCGTCACCATGAAGCAGGACGACCGCGCCCGCCGCGGCATGGCCGATCACGTCGCCATCATGGACGCCCTGGCCGCCCGCGACCCGGACCGCGCCGCCCGCCTGGTCCGCGAGCACACGCTGGGCCTCGCCGCCCACATCGAAGCACATGGCGGACTGCTCGACGCCGCCCAACAGCAATAACGGAGGACCCATGTCCGCAGCCCTCGAACTCGCAACCCCCGAAGCCGAACTCACCGACGGCTTCCACCTCGTCATCGACGCCCTCAAGCTCAACGGCATCGAAACCATCTACGGCGTCCCCGGCATCCCCATCACCGATTTCGGCCGCATGGCCCAGGCCGAGGGCCTCCGCATCATCTCCTTCCGGCACGAGCAGAACGCGGGCAACGCCGCCGCCATCGCCGGCTTCCTCACCCAGAAACCCGGCATCTGCCTCACCGTCTCCGCCCCCGGCTTCCTCAACGGCCTCACCGCGCTGGCCAACGCTACCACCAACTGCTTCCCCATGATCCTCATCAGCGGCTCGTCGGAACGCGAGATCGTCGACCTCCAGCAGGGCGACTACGAGGAGATGGACCAGCTCGCCATCGCCAAGCCCCTCTGCAAGGCCGCCTTCCGCGTCCTCCACGCCGCCGACATCGGCATCGGCATCGCCCGCGCCATCCGCGCCGCCCTGTCGGGCCGCCCCGGCGGCGTCTACCTCGACCTTCCCGCCAAGCTCTTCGGCCAGACCATGGACGCCGCGGCCGGCGCACGGTCGCTCGTGAAGGTCATCGACCCCGCCCCGGCCCAGATCCCCGCCCCGCAAGCCGTCCAGCGCGCCCTCGACGTGCTCCGCAGCGCCAAGCGCCCCCTCATCATCCTCGGCAAGGGCGCCGCCTACGCCCAGGCCGACGATGCCATCCGCGCCCTCGTGGAACAAAGCGGCATCCCCTACATACCCATGAGCATGGCCAAGGGCCTCCTGCCCGACACCCATCCCCAATCCGCCGCCGCCGCACGCTCCACCGTGCTGAAGGAATCGGACGTCATCCTCCTGGTCGGCGCCCGCCTCAACTGGCTGCTCTCCCACGGCAAGGGCAAGACCTGGGGCAAGCCCGGCACCCAGAAGTTCATCCAGATCGACATCGAACCCCGCGAGATGGACAGCAACGTCGAGATCGCCGCCCCCCTCGTCGGCGACATCGCCTCCTGCGTCGACGCCCTCCTCGCCGGCATGGGCAAATGGACCCAGCCCCCCGCCGAATGGACCGGCGCGATCAACGCCAAGAAGGACAGCAACATCGCCAAAATGGCGTCCAAGATGTCCAGGAACTCCACCCCCATGGACTTCCACGGCGCCCTCGGCGCCATCAAGCAGGTCATCAAGGAACGGCCCGACGCCATCCTGGTGAACGAGGGCGCCAACACGCTCGATCTCGCCCGCGGCATCGTCGACATGTACCAGCCCCGGAAGCGCCTCGACGTAGGCACCTGGGGCGTCATGGGCATCGGCATGGGCTTCGCCATCGCCGCCGCCGTGGAAACCGGCAAGCCCGTCCTCGCCGTGGAAGGCGACAGCGCCTTCGGCTTTTCCGGCATGGAGGTCGAGACGATCTGCCGCTACCAGCTTCCCGTCTGCATCGTCGTCTTCAACAACAACGGCATCTACCGCGGCACCGACGTCGATCCGACCGGGGCAGGGGTCGCCACCACCGTCTTCGTCAAGAACGCCCGCTACGACAAGATGATGGAGGCGTTCGGCGGCGCGGGCGTCAACGCCACCACCCCCGACGAGCTCAAGCGGGCCGTCGACGCCGCCATGGACAGCGGCCGCCCCACCCTCATCAACGCCGTCATCGACCCCGCCGCCGGCAGCGAGAGCGGCAACATCGGCAGCCTCAACCCCACCAGCGTATTGAAGAAGAAGGTGACAGCATGAAAGCGCTCGACGGCGTCAAGATCCTCGACTTCACGCACGTGCAGTCGGGCCCCACCTGCACGCAGCTCCTCGCCTGGATGGGCGCCGACTGCATCAAGGTGGAACGGCCGGGCGTCGGCGACATCACCCGCGGCCAGTTGCGGGACGTGCCGGACGCCGACAGCCTGTATTTCACGATGCTCAACAGCAACAAGCGCAGCATCACCATCGACAGCAAGCACCCCGAAGGCAAGAAGGTGCTCGAAGCCCTCGTCCGCGAGTGCGACGTGATGGTCGAGAACTTCGCACCCGGCGCGCTCGACCGCATGGGCTTCACCTGGGACCATATCCAGTCCCTCAACCCCCGCATGATCCTCGCCTCCGTCAAGGGCTTCGGCCCCGGCGAATACGAGGACTGCAAGGTCTACGAGAACGTCGCCCAGTGCGCCGGCGGCGCCGCCAGCACGACAGGCTTCGACGACGGCCCGCCGCTCGTCACCGGCGCCCAGATCGGCGACAGCGGCACCGGGCTGCACCTCGCCCTCGGCATCGTCGCCGCCCTGTATCAGCGCAACACGACGGGCCGCGGCCAGAAGGTGCTGGCGGCGATGCAGGACGGGGTGCTGAATTTGTGCCGGGTCAAGCTGCGCGACCAGCAGCGCCTCGCCCACGGCGCGCTGACCGAATACCCGCAATTCCCCGACACCCCCTTCACCGACGTCGTCCCCCGCGCCGGCAACGCCTCCGGCGGCGGCCAGCCCGGCTGGATCCTCAAATGCAAGGGCTGGGAGACGGACCCCAACGCCTACATCTACTTCATCACCCAGGCCCCCGTCTGGGCCGCCATCTGCGACGTCATCGGCGAACCCGGCTGGAAGACCGACCCGGCCTACGCCAAGCCCGGCGCGCGCCTGCCCAAGCTCAAATCCATCTTCGACCGCATCGAGCAATGGACGATGACGAAAACGAAGTTCGAGGCGATGGCCGAGCTGAACAAGCACGACATCCCCTGCGGCCCCATCCTCTCCATGAAGGAGATCGCCGAGGACCCGGGCCTGCGCGCCACCGGCACCGTCGTCGAGGTCGATCACCCCACCCGCGGCAAGTACCTCACCGTCGGCAACCCCATCAAGATGTCCGACAGCCCCACCGAAGTCGTCCGCTCTCCGCTGCTGGGCGAGCACACCGACGAGATCCTGCGCGACGTCCTGCGCTTCGACCCCGACCGCATCGCGGCGATCCAGGCTTCCGGCGCCCTGGGCGCGCCGGTCGCCATGGCGGCGGAATAACCGGCCCGGTAACAACAGACGGGCGACCCGGGCCAACCGGGCGTCCATTTCAGGAGGAAACGATGGTCGACACCACCAAACCCCCGAGCTTCCGCTGGATGCAGTTGCTGTTCGGCGTGATCTGCATGTGCATGATCGCCAACCTGCAATACGGCTGGACGTTCTTCGTGAACCCCATGCAGGAAAAGCACGGCTGGACCCGGGCCGCCATCCAGGTCGCCTTCACCATCTTCGTCGTCACCGAAACCTGGCTCGTCCCCATCGAGGGCTGGTTCGTCGACAAGTACGGTCCCCGCATCGTCACCATCTTCGGCGGCATCCTCTGCGCCATCGGCTGGGTCTGGAACTCCTACGCGACCGACCTCACCTCCCTCTACATCGCCGCCGCCGTCTGCGGCACCGGCGCCGGCGCCGTCTACGGCACCTGCGTCGGCAATTCGCTGAAATGGTTCCCGGACCGCCGCGGCCTCGCCGCCGGGCTCACCGCCATGGGCTTCGGCGCAGGCTCCGCCCTCACCGTCGTGCCCATCCAGAACATGATCAAGAGCAGCGGCTACGAAGCCGCCTTCTTCTGGTTCGGCATCGGCCAGGGCGGCATCGTCGTCCTGCTGGCTCTCTTCCTCGTCGCGCCCAAGATCGGCCAGCTCCCGGTCGTCGCCAAGGTCAGCCAGAGCCTGCGCGACTACACGCCGAAGGAGATGCTCCGCACCCCCATCTTCTACGTCATGTACGCCATGTTCGTGATGATGGCCTCGGGCGGCCTGATGGCGGTCGCGCAGCTCGCACCCATCGCGAAGGACTTCAAGATCGCGGACGTCCCCGTCAGCATGTTCGGCCTTACCATGACGGCGCTCACCTTCGCCGCCACGATGGACCGGGTCCTGAACGGCCTCACCCGCCCCTTCTTCGGCTGGGTCAGCGACCACATCGGCCGCGAGAACACGATGTTCATCGCCTTCATGATCGAGGGCATCGGCATCTACGCCCTCGCCCAGATGGGCACCCACCCGCTCGCCTTCGTGCTCCTCACGGGTCTCGTCTTCTTCGCCTGGGGCGAGATCTACAGCCTCTTTCCCGCCACCTGCGGCGACACCTTCGGCTCGAAGTTCGCCGCCACCAACGCCGGGCTGCTCTACACCGCGAAGGGGACGGCAGCCCTCATCGTGCCCTTCACCAGCACCATCACCCAGATGACCGGAAGCTGGCACGCCGTGTTCTACGCCGCCGCGGCCCTCAACATCATCGCGGCCCTCATGGCGATCTTCGTCCTGAAGCCCATGCGCGCCAACTACACCCGCCCCGCCGCATCACGCCTCGCCGTCCCGGCCGAGTGACCCCCGTGCGGGCGGCGGCCATCCCGCCGCCCGCACCCCTTCCGACGCATTCCAGGAGACCACCATGCCGGACACCGTGACGCCCCACATGACCGACGCCGCCCGCACGGTCCGCGAAATCCTCGACCGCGTCCGCGCCGAGGGCCGCGACGCCCTCACGGCGCCCGAAGGCAAGCTCGTCTGCGACGCCTACGGCATCGCCGTCCCGCAGGAAGGCGTCGCCACCTCCGCCGACCAGGCGGTGCAGCTCGCGTCGACGATGGGCACCGTCGTCCTCAAGATCGTCAGCCCCGACATCCTCCACAAGACCGAGGCCGGGGGCGTCCTGGTGGGCCTCAAGACCCCGGACGCCGTCCGCGCCGGCTACGACACCATCCTCGCCAACGCCCGCAAGTACAAGGCCGACGCGCGCGTCATCGGCGTCCAGGTCCAGCAGATGCTGATGGGCGGCACGGAGGTCATCATCGGCGCCGTCACCGACCAGAGCTTCGGCAAGCTCGTCGCCTTCGGCCTCGGCGGCGTCCTGGTCGAGGTCCTGAAGGACATCACCTTTCGCCTCGCCCCCGCCTCCACCAGCGACGCCATGTCCATGCTGGACGGCATCCAGGCCGCCGAGATGCTGAAGGGCGTCCGCGGCAGCGACCCCTGCAACCGCGACGCGCTGGCCAAGCTGATCGTCCAGGTCGGCAAGCTCGTCACCGACTTCCCCGAGATGTCCGAGATGGACCTCAACCCCGTCTTCGCGACCAAGGACGGCGCCATCGCCGCCGACGTCCGCATCGTCGTCGATTTCAACCCGGCCCCCGCCCGCCACCGCCCCGCCCACGACGACATCGTCCGCGCCATGAACCGCATCATGCGCCCCGACAGCGTCGCCGTGATCGGCGCCAGCGCCGAGGACGGCAAGATCGGCAACTCCGTGATGAAGAACCTCATCAACGGCGGCTACCAGGGCAAGATCTACCCCATCCATCCCAAGGCCACCGAGATCCTCGGCTACAAGGCCTATAAATCCGTGAAGGACGTGGAAACCGACATCGACGTCGCCGTCTTCGCCATCCCCGCGAAGTTCGTTGCCGGCGCATTGATCGAGTGCGGCGAGAAGAAGATCTCGGGCGCCGTCCTCATCCCCTCCGGCTTCGCCGAAACCGGCAACGTCGAAGGCCAGGAGGAGATCCAGGCCATCGGCCGCAAATACGACATCCGCCTCATGGGCCCCAACATCTACGGCTTCTACTACACGCCGAAAAACCTCTGCGCGACCTTCTGCACCGCCTACGACGTGAAGGGCCACGCCGCCCTCAGCAGCCAGTCCGGCGGCATCGGCATGGCCATCATCGGCTTCTCACGCTCCGCCAAGATGGGCGTCTCCGCCATCGTCGGCCTCGGCAACAAATCCGACATCGACGAGGATGACCTGCTCACCTTCTTCGAACAGGACGACGAGACCCACGTCATCGCCCAGCACTGCGAGGATCTGAAGGACGGCCGCGCCTTTGCGGAAGTCGCCGCCCGTGTCAGCAAGAAGAAGCCAATCATCATGCTGAAGGCCGGCCGCACCAGCGCCGGTGCCCTGGCCGCCAGCTCCCATACCGGCGCCCTCGCCGGCAACGACAAGATCTACGAGGACGTGCTGGCACAGTGCGGCGTCATCCGTGCCCGCTCGCTGCGGGACATGCTGGAGTTCACCCGCGGCGTCCCCGTCCTGCCCACGCCCAAGGGCGAGAACGTCGTCATCATCACCGGCGCCGGCGGCTCCGGCGTGCTCCTCTCCGACGCCTGCGTCGACAACGGCCTGCATCTGCTGCGCCCGATGCCCGACGACCTCGACGCCGCCTTCCGCAAGTTCATCCCCCCCTTCGGCGCCGCCGGGAACCCCGTCGACATCACCGGCGGCGAGCCCCCCATGACCTACGCCAACACCGTCCGCCTCGGCCTCGAGGACGACCGGATCCACGCCCTCATCCTCGGCTACTGGCACACGATCGTCACGCCACCCATGGTCTTCGCGAAGCTGATGGTCGAAACCATCGACGACATGAAGGCCCGCGGAAAGGTCAAGCCCGTCGTCGTGTCGCTCGCCGGCGACGTGCAGGTGGAAGAAGCCGCCGAGTACCTGTATCAGCACGGCATCCCAGCCTACGCCTACTCCACCGAGATCCCGGTGGCGGTGCTTGGGGCGAAATACCGCTGGGCACGGGGTGCGGGGCTGATCGGATGAACATACACGAATACCAGGGCAAGGACCTGCTGCGCGGCTACGGCGTGGCGGTCCTCGAAGGCCACGTCGCCTGGACGCCCGAAGAAGCCGAACAGGCAGCCGCAAAGCTGCCCGGCCCCGTCTACGTCGTGAAATCCCAGATCCACGCCGGCGGACGCGGCGCCGGCCACTTCCACGGCGACCCCGGCGGAAAAGGCGGCGTCCGCCTCGCCAAATCCCCCGCCGAGGCCCGCGCGATGGCCGAGGCCATGATCGGCAACACCCTCGTGACCAAGCAGACCGGCGAAGCCGGCCGCCGGGTCAGCCGCGTCTACGTGGAGGCCGGCTGCGACATCAAGCGCGAGCTGTACCTCTCCCTCCTCGTCGACCGCGAAACCTCCCGCATCACCATCGTCGCCTCGACCGAAGGCGGCATGGACGTGGAACACGTCGCCGAAACCGCCCCGGAGAAGATCCTCCGCGTCGCCATCGACCCGGCCGCCGGCATCAGCGCCTTCCACGCCCGGAAGCTCGCCTTCGCCCTCGGCCTCGAAGGCAAGCAGATCGGCGCCTTCGGCCGCTTCGTAGCCGGCATGTACAAGGCCTTCACCGAACTCGACATGGCGGTCGTCGAGATCAACCCCCTCGTCGTCACCGGCGCCGGCGAGGTCATCGCCCTCGATGCGAAGGTGAGCTTCGACGACAACGCCCTCTACCGGCACCCCGAACTGGAAAAGCTCCGGGACGAGGCCGAGGAAGACCCGAAGGAACTCGAAGCCGCGAAATACGCGCTGAACTACGTGGCGCTCGACGGCACCATCGGCTGCATGGTCAACGGCGCCGGGCTCGCGATGGCGACGATGGACATCATCAAGCTGTATGGCGGCAGCCCCGCCAACTTCCTCGACGTCGGCGGCGGCGCCACCAAGGAGCGCGTCACCGCCGCCTTCAAGATCATCCTCTCCGACCCCAACGTCGAAGGCATCCTCGTCAACATCTTCGGCGGCATCATGCGCTGCGACGTCATCGCCGAAGGCGTGGTGGCTGCGGCCCGTGAGGTCAGCCTGGGCGTCCCCCTCGTCGTCCGCCTGGAGGGCACCAACGTCGATCTCGGCAAGGAAATCCTGGCCAAATCCGGCCTGCCGATCGTCAGCGCCGACAACCTGGCCGACGCCGCCGAAAAAGTGGTCCGCGCCGTGAAGGAAGCCGCATAATGGCCGTGCTCATCGACGCCAATACGAAGGTCATCACCCAGGGCTTCACCGGAGCCCAGGGCACCTTCCACAGCGAACAGGCGATCGCCTACGGCACCAAGGTCATGGGCGGCGTCACCCCCGGCAAGGGCGGCACCAGGCACCTCGACCTCCCCGTGTTCGATACGGTGGCCGAGGCCGTGCACGCGACCCACGCCAACGCGACCGCCATCTACGTCCCGCCCCCCTTCGCCGCCGACGCCATCCTGGAAGCCATCGACGCCGAAATCCCCCTGGTCATCTGCATCACCGAGGGGATCCCGGTGCTCGACATGGTCCGCGTCAAGCGCGCCTTGTCGGGCAGCAAATCCCGCCTCATCGGCCCCAACTGCCCCGGCGTCATCACGCCCGAGGCCTGCAAGATCGGCATCATGCCCGGCCACATCCACCGCCGCGGCAGCGTCGGCATCGTCAGCCGCAGCGGCACCCTCACCTACGAGGCCGTGAGCCAGACCACCGCCGCGGGCGTCGGCCAGTCCACCTGCGTCGGCATCGGCGGCGACCCGGTCAAGGGCACCGACTTCATCGAGGTGCTGGAGATGTTCCTCGCCGACCCCGAAACCGAAAGCATCATCATGATCGGCGAGATCGGCGGCCAGAGCGAGATCAACGCCGCCGAGTTCATCAAGGCCAGCGGCACGAAAAAGCCCGTCGTCGGCTTCATCGCCGGCGCCACCGCCCCCCCCGGCCGCCGCATGGGCCACGCCGGCGCCGTCATCAGCGGCGGCAAGGACACGGCGGAAGCCAAGTTCGAAGCCATGCGCCAGGCCGGCATCCACGTCGCCGAAAGCCCCGCCGCCCTCGGCAGCACCATGGTCCGCGCACTCAGGGGGTAGATCGACCGCGATGCGCGACCCGGTGGCAGCATTGTCCGACCCCGCCCTGTCCCGGTTCCGCGGCGCCGTCGCCCGGGCCTACGGGGAAAGGCTGGACCGGATCGTGCTGTTCGGTTCGCGCGCCCGGGGTGACGCCCGCCCCGACTCCGACCACGACGTCGCCGTGTTCCCGAAAGCTGGTGGGACGAGGTCGGCCGGCTCGCCGGGATCGGGACGGACATCCTGTTCGACACGGGCGCCGTGATCTCGGCCAAGCCGTTCGACGCCGGACGACGAGACCACTCGCGGCTGCTGGCCGAGATCGCGAAGGACGGTCTGGAATTTTGAGCGTTTCAGGTTCGTGCATCGACGCACGCCCGGCTTCGGTCAAAGTTCGCTCGTCTATCGCGTGGAGACGCAACGATCGTATAGCTACCTTCCCTGCTAACGGGATGCCCTTTGATCTTCGTCAAGGGCAGAGCACGGGTGGGCAGATGGAGACCATCACCGGGGTTGAGCGGCGCAGGCGCTGGCGGATTACTCGCCCTCGTGTTGGCGCCACCGCCGCAACAGTGATCCGCCTCACCGCCCCATCGCCACCCCGGGCAGCCACAACGTCAACGGCGGCCACAGCGTGATCATCGCCAGCACCACGATCAGCGGCACCAGCCAAGGCAGGATCGCCCGGCTGATCTCCTCGAACGTGATCCCCGCGATCCGCGACGAGATGAACAGCACCACCCCGATCGGCGGATGGATCGTCCCCAGGATCAGGTTCAATATCATGATGATCCCGAACTGCACCGGATCCACCCCGAAACTCGCCGCCGCCGGCCCCAGGATCGGGATCAGGATCAGCAGCGCCGCCAGCGGCTCCATGAAGCACCCGATCAGCAGCAGCATCAGGTTCGTCACCAGCAGGAACACCAGCGGCTCCGCCGTCGCCCCCACGATCCAGGGCGTCAGCTCCTGCGGCAGGCGCGAGATCGACATGCACCACCCCAGGGCCCCCGCCGCCATCACCAGCACGGCGACGATCCCCGTCGTCTCCGCCGTCTCAACCAGCAGCCCCGGCAGGCTCCGCAACGGCAGCGTCCGATACACCACGACCCCCAGAAACAGCGCATACAGGCTCGCCACCGCCGCCGCCTCCGTCGGCGTGAACAGCCCGCTGAACATGCCCCCCAGCAGGATCACCGGCGTCATCAGCGCCCAGAACCCGTCCCGGAACGCCTCCCAGATCCCCCGGAACCCCACGAACGCCATGCGCGGGAACCCCTGCCGACGCGCGACGACGCTGACCATCACCATCAGCGACACCCCCATCAGCACCCCCGGGATCACCCCCGCCAGGAACAGCCGACCGATCGAGACGTTGCCCGACACGCCGTAGATCACCATCGGCAGGCTCGGCGGGATGATCGGCCCGATGGTCGCCGCCGCCGCGTTGATCGCCGCCGCCGTGTCCGCCCGGTACCCCGCCCGCTTCATCGCCCGGATCTCGACGGCGCCCGTCCCCGCCGCGTCCGCCACCGCAGACCCCACCATCCCCGCGAAGATCATGCTCGCGATGATGCTGGCATGCGCATACCCCCCCCGCACCGGCCCCACCAACGATGTCGCGAACCGCACGATCCGGTCCGTGATGTTCGCGGCACCCAGCAGATTGCCCATCAGGATGAACAACGGCGCCGCCACCAGCGGAAACGAGTTCATCGCCTGCACCATCTTCTGCGGTACGATCGACGCCGAAAGCCCCCCCAGCCACGCGAACGCCGCCGCCGCCAGCGCCATCGACGCGAACAACGGCACCCCCGCCAGGATCGCGACCAGCCACACGCCACCGATCTGCAGCATCAGCGCCGTCACGGCCCGGCCCGCCGAAACTGGGCGAGGATCTCCCCCGCCGCCTGCACCGCCGTCACCACCCCCGCCGGCACCAGCGGCACATACAGCCACGCGATCGAAACCGGCATCGATGTCGCCTCGAGGTCGAGGTTCCGCTCCACCAGCCCGATCCCATGCCAGGCCGCCACCACCCCGAGCGTCATCAGCCCGCCCTGGATCAGCACCTCGCTCCCCCGTTGCGCCCCCCCGGGCAGCAGCCCCTGGAAGAACCGGATCCGCACGTGCCCCCGCCGCCGGGTGGCGAGGATCCACCCGAACATGGCCAACCACACCATCAACATCCGCGCCAACTCGTCCGTCCAGGCCAGCGGATCGTTCCAGGCCCGCGTCACGACCCCCAGCGCCACACTCCCCAGCAGCGCCACGACCAGCCCCCCGGCCGCCGCCTCGCAGCAGCGGTCGAAAACCCGGATCACCCCCCAACCCCGTGGGGTGCAGTGCCCCTGCGGCACTGCACCACTCCGCGCACGAAACCTGGTCCGGCCACCTAAAGCGCCGAAACCTGGTCCCACACCCCCTTGCCCCACTTCGCCTCGAACTTCCCCGGCACCGTCGCCAGCACCGGCTTGCGGAAACTCTCCACATCCGGCTCGATCACCGTCATCCCCCCCTTCGCGAACACGTCCCGCAGCCCCGCCTCCTGCCGCACGATCTCCGCATCCTGCGCGGCGCCATGCGTTGCGATCGCCGCCCTCAACAGCCCTTGATGAGCCGCCCCCAACGCCACCCAGCTCGCCTCGTTCATCGCCACCAGCCGCGGCGTCATGATGTGCCCCGTCAGCACCAGGTATTTCTGCACCTCGTTCAGCTTCGTGCTCTGGATCGTCGGCAGCGGGTTCTCCTGCCCGTCTACGGCCCCCTGGCTCAGCGCCAGATACAGCTCCCCGATGTTCAGCGGCGTCGCCCGCCCGCCCCACGCCTCGACCATCGCCCGGAACGTATCGACCTCGGGAATGCGCAGCTTGAACCCCTTCATGTCGTCGACGGTCCGGATCGGCCGGCTCCCGGATGTCACGTGCCGGGTCCCGTAATACGTGGCGCCCACGATCCGCATCTGCCGCCGCTGCGCCAGTTGCCCGCTGTACTGCTCCATCAACGGTGACGACAGCGCCCGCCGCATATGCGCGACATCCTTCCAGATATACGGCGCCTCCAGGATCGACAGCGCCGGCAGGAACTGGCCGAATTGCGCCGCGCCCTCGCTCACCATCTGGATCGCGCCCGACGACGCGGATTCCACCGTGTCCCGCGACGACCCGAGCTGACCCGCCGGAAACACCTGGATCTCGACGGCGCCCCCCGTCTCCTGCTTCATCTGCGCCGCGATCCGGCCCATCATCACCGTCTCCGGATGCGTGTCCGGCAGCACGGTGGACCAGCGCAGCACCGTCGCAGCCCGGCTGACCCCCGATGCCCCCACCGATGCCCCCACCGATGCGACGACAAGTCCCCCGGCCACTGCGGCCCGGCGCGTGAATGTCATGCCCATGCTCGTTTCCCCGTTTGCTTTGTCGTCACCGCTCGTTTCGGCGGTGTGCGTCAGAGAGGCAGGTTTGCCAGCACCCCGTCAATCGCAAGCTTCTGCGCATCGCTCACCCGCGGCATCGGCGCCCGCGGGTGCAGCATCGGCAGACCTTGCCTGTGCTGGATATACTTCACGCAGGCCGGCAGATTGTCGTGCGACAGCGCGTTCCACAAGGCGCCCAGCCGCTTGTGCAGGTCCAGCGCCGTCGCATGGTCGCCGCGCTGCACCGCATCCCAAAGCGCGACGCACACGCCCGGCACCGCAGACGTAAGCGCTGTGATCGCCCCATGCGCCCCCAGCGCAAACGCCGGATACAGCAGCGCGTCGATCCCCGACACGACCAGGTTCCGCGGTCCCGACCCGGCCAGCAGATCGCTCACCGACTTCAAATCGCTCGCACTCTGCTTCATGCCCACGACCCCCGGCACCTCGGCCATGATCCGCAGCATCAGCTCCACAGGCAGGTAGTTCCACGGAATGACGTTGTAGATCAGGATCGGGATGCCGCACGCTTCATGGATGGCGCGGAAATGCGCGATCGTGGCCTCCGCATCCGGCTTGAACAGGTAGTACACCGGCGTCAGTTGCAGCGCCGCGACATTCAGCCCGGCCAGCATCCGCACCCGCGCGATCGCCTCCTGCGTGCTGTTCACGATCAGCCCGGCCACCAGCGGCGCCCGTCCGGCCAGCGCCGAATCCGCCTCCCGCATCAACCGCGCGAACTCGTCGCGGTCCAGCGTATGCCCCTCCCCGGTGCTGCCCCCAACCACCACCCCCCGGGCCGCATGCCCCAGCACGAACTCGATCTGACGCGCCATCGCCCCGGGCACGATCGCGCCCTCCTCGTCGAACGGCGACGTCAGCGGCGGCAGGATGCCGGTCAGGATATCGCGCAGATCGGGGCGGCTGCCCCGGACGCGCGCTTCCGGGATGGTCGGGGCTGGCTTGTTCATCACGGTCCTCCCTGGACGGCCGCATCGTAGGGGCAGCACGGAAGTCCCGTCAATTAGTCCCGTGTCCCGCATAATGGACCGAAACGACGTTTTCCGCTTGCCCATCCCCGGCCCGGTTCCTACGCTCCGCTCCGGAATCCCGCGGCAAGGCGGGCCGATCGGGAGGGAGCGGAGCATGAGCATCGGCAAGGGCACGACACGCCGGGGCGTGCTGGCAGGGGCCGCGGCGACAGGCCTCGCCCACCCCGTGTTCGCGCAGACGCCGGCCTTCGACTGGACCCGCTTCAAGGGCCAGAAGATCGAGGTCGCCCTCGTCAAGGGGCCCCGCTCCGACGTCCTGCAGAAGTACCAGAAGGAGTTCGAGGACCTGACCGGCATCACCGTCGGCGCCGAGCAGATCCCCGAACAGCAGCTTCGCCAGCGCAACGTCGTCCAGTTCGCCTCCCGCCGCCCCGCCGTCGACGTCACCCTCCTCAGCCTGCACGTCGAGAAACGCATCTTCGGCGCCGGCAAGTGGCTGGAGGATCTGCGCCCCTACCTCGCCGACCCCACCATGACCGCCCCGGGCTTCGCCTTCGACGACTTCGCCGCGGGCGGGCGCATCTTCAGCACCCAGGCCGACGGCAGGATCGACACCTTCCCCACCTCGCTCGACTACGCCGTCCTCTACTGGAACAAGGAACTCTTCGACGCGAAGAGCCTCGCCTATCCGAAAACCATGGCCGAGATGGCGCACGCCGCCGCCGCCCTCTCCGACCCCGCCAACCGCCGCTACGGCTTCGTCGCCCGCGGCCAGAAGAACGCCAACGTCTACGTCTGGGCCTCCATGATGCTTGGCTGGGGCGAGGACCCGGTCGTCGCCGGCAAGCTCAACACCACCGGTCCCGCCGCCATCCAGTCCGCGGAAGCCTTCGCAGCCCTCCTCCGTACCGCAGCGCCCCAGGGCGTCGTCGGCTTCAACTGGTCCGAGGCCCAGACCTCCTTCATGCAGGGCGGCGTCGGCATGTGGCTCGACAGCAGCGGCTTCGCCGCCCCGCTGGAGGACCCGGCCAAATCGCGCGTCGCGGGCAAGGTCGGCTACGGCGTCATCCCCGCGGGCCCCGCCGCCCGCGCCGTCGGCCTCACCGGTGACGGCATCGGCATCGCCGCCGCCAGCACCAGGAAGCAGCCCGCCTATTTCTATATCCAGTGGGCGACCAGCAAGCTCATGCAGGCCCGCTTCCTCGCCTCGGGCGCAGGAGTCGGCGCCCGCCAGTCCATCCTGTCGGACCCCGCGGTCACCGAAGCGATGTCCCCCGCCACAAAGGCCTGGGCCGCCTGCATGTCCGCTTCCGCCCCCCTCGGCCGCCCATGCCTCCCCGACATCGCCCCCGTCACCGAATTCCGCGACGTCTTCGGCATCGCCCTCACCAACATGATCGGCGGCGCCGACGCGGCCACGGAACTGCAGAAGGCAACGGCCGCCTTTGCGCCCGTCCTGGCAAAGAGCGAGGCCACCTGAACATGGTCCGCACCGAATGCGAGGCGGCCTGACAATGGTCATCGACTGCCACGGCCACACCAGCGCGCCCCAGCGCCTATGGGCCTACCGCGCCCTCCTGCTCGCCAACCGTGGCGTCGACGGCCCCAGCTCGCTCGACATCACCGACGACGAGATCCGCCACGCCATGGCCATCCCGGAAACCGGCCCCGTCGGCCACCTCCCGTCGCTCGACGCCCACGGCCTCCACCTGCAGCTCCTCTCCCCCCGCCCCAACCACCTCATGCACAGCGAGCGCCCCGAGAAGATCATCCACTGGTTCATCGAGGAGGTGCACAACCTCATCGCCCGCCAGGTCGCCCTCTTCCCCGGCCGCTTCCGCGGTGTCGCTGCCCTCCCGCAATGCGCCGGCCAGCCCATCGAGCGCGCCCTCCCCGAACTCGAACGCTGCATCAACCGCCTCGGCTTCGTCGGCTGCCTCCTGAACCCCGACCCCTACGAGAACGGCGGCAACGGTGAGGCCCCTCCGCTCGGCGACCGCTACTGGTACCCCCTCTACGAAAAACTCTGCGAACTCGACATCCCCGCCCATGTCCACGCCAGCACGTCCAAATCCCCCCGCGCCGGCTACAGCATCCACATGATCAACGAGGAATCGATCGCTATCATCAACCTCCTGGACTCCGACGTCTTCCAGGACTTTCCCACCTTGAAACTCATCATTCCGCACGGCGGCGGCGCGATTCCCTACCAGCTCGGCCGCTTCGACGCGATGTCCCTCCGCAGCGGCGGCACCCGCTTCCGCGACCGCCTGCGCCACCTCTACTTTGACACCGTCCTCTACAACCGTCCCTCCATCGAGCTGCTGATCAAGACCGTAGGCCCCGACCGCTGCCTCTTCGGCGAGGAATGCCCCGGCATCGGCGCCGTCATCGACCCCGAAACCGGCCGCCAGATGGACGAACTCCGCCACCACGTCGAAGACATCGATTTCCTCTCCACCGCCGACCGCCACATGATCCTCGAAGGCAACGCCCGCCGCATCTTCCGCCTGGACCAGCCTTAACCGGGCCGCTATCCTGCAATGCGGGACAGCTCCCTGGAAACCAACGTGCCCGAACCCCGTGACGACGGCCTCAAATCCCTCACCAAGGTCGTCCGCGTCCTCGACGTCTTCTCCACCGTCGATCGCGCCCTATCCCTCGCCCAGATCTGCCAGCGCACAGGATTCCCCAAAAGCACGACCCACCGGCTCCTCGCCTCCATGCGCGATGCAGGCCTCCTCGACCAGGACCGCGAGCGCGACCGCTACCGCCTCGGCATGAAGCTCTTCGAACTCGGCAACATCGTCCTCGCCAACATGGAACTCCATCGCGAGGCCAGGCCCTTCCTCGATGCCCTCGCCCGCCAGAGCGGCCAGGCCGTCCACCTCGCCGTCTTCGACGGCCGCCGCGCCATCGTCATCCACCGCGCCGACGCGTCGTTCGAGAAAACCCACGCCGCCCCGCTCATCGAGCAGGCCCCCGTCACCTGCACCAGCGTCGGCAAGGCCATCCTCGCCTTCCAGCCCCAGACGGTGATCGAGCGCGTCATCGCCGCCGGCCTGCCCCGCTTCACCGAGACGACCATCGTCGACCCGGCAACCCTCCGCACCCATCTCGCCGACATCGCCGCCCGCGGCTATGCCGTCGACGAAGGCGAACACCAGCCCGGGCTCCGCTGCGTCGGCGCCCCCATCCGCGACACCACCGGCCGCGTCGTCGCCGCCATCAGCGTCACCGGCCCCGCCTGGCGCCTCCCGCAAACCGAGATCGAGAACCTCGCCCGCCTCGCCATCCACCACGCCAACGGCATCGCCCTGGCACTCGGCTACCGCCCCGCCTGAATCACCCGGCCCCCGCCTCCCCGACCTCGATCCGCAGCAGCTTCGCGTCCTGCATCGCGCCCCGGTACGGCGACCACAAGCCCCCGTTCGTGGTGACATAGATCGCCCCGGCATCCCCGGCCCCCCGCCCGAACGCCACCGCCGTGCTCCCGACAGCCCCCTCCGCCGGTCCCGCGATCGTCGTCCGCACCCCGCCAGGCGACACCCGCATCACGCTCTGCGCCGGATGCGTCGCGACATAGACCGACCCGCTCGCCCCGAACGCGAAATCATCCGCCCGCAGCCGCTCCGCCACCACCTCCAGCGCCCCCGCGCCCCCATCCGCCCCGATCGCCGCCCGCAGCAGCAGGTTCCGCCCGGTCACCGAGATCCAGGCAGCCCCCTCATGCACCTTGATCCCGTTCGCACCCGGCGTCGGCGGGGCAGGGGGGGCCAGCGCCCCATCGGCGATCCACGCCCGCCACCGCCCCCGCTCCCGCAGGTCGATCGCCAGCACCCGCCCCGTCAGGCTCTCGCACGCCAGCAGCGTGTAGCCATCCGGATGCACCGCGCACCCGTTCATGAACAACGCGTCCGGGATCTCCGCCCAAACCTCCCAGGACCCGTCGGTCCCTACACGCCACACGACCCCGGGCGCCCGCCCGACCGTGCCGCCGGTCGCCCACAGCGCCCCATCCGGCCCCAACGCGAGCCCCGCCACCGGGCCCGGCATCGCCGCGAACGGCGCGACGGCGCCATGGGCCGGGTCATACCGATCGATCCGGTCATGCGAATGCAGGCTCACGAACACTGCCCCCGCCGCATCGACGACCAGGTTTTCCGCAAAGTGCCCGGCCGCCCACGTCGCCACGACCCGGGCAGGGCAGGGCGCCCAATCCCCCCCGTCATGCCCCGTGAAATCCTCAGGCAACTCGTCCGGCATCACGCCCCCCAAAAAACCGCGACCGAAGGCTGGCACCCGGGCAGCGCACCTGTCCACCACGGCCCCGCCCCATCTTGACCCCGGCCGAGATCGGCCCAGGCTCCCACCATGAAGTTCCCGAACGCCGGCCGATCCCGCGCAGAGATCGACGAAGCCCTCGCCCGAATGGCCGAGCACGACGCCGACTGGCGGAACGGCCGCGTCCCCCTCTACGTCTTCGGCGCCACCCCTGAAGTCGGCGAAATCGGCCGCAGCGCCTTCAACGCCTACTTCACCGAGAACGCCCTCGGCGGAAAACGCGCCTTCCCCAGCCTCCGCCGCATGGAGGACGAGGTCGTCGCCATGGCCCTCGACCTCTTCGCCGCCCCCCCCGGCGCCACCGGATTCATGACCACCGGCGGCACCGAAAGCATCCTCCTCGCCGTCAAGGCCGCCCGCGACTGGGGCCGCGCCCGCCGCAACGACCCGGCGCATCGCGGCAACATCGTCATGCCCGTCTCCGCCCACCCCGCCTTCGACAAGGCGGCCACCCTCATGGACCTCGAAATCCGCCGCCTGCCCCTCGGCCCCCGCTTCCGCGCCCATCCCCCCCACCTGGCCGCCGCCCTCGACGAAGACACCATCATGATGGTCGGGTCCGCCCCCTGCTTCCCCTACGGCGTCGTCGACCCCATCCCCGAGCTCTCGGACCTCGCCCTCTCCCGCAGAATCTGGCTGCATGTCGACGCCTGCGTCGGCGGCTACTTCGCCCCCTTCGCCCGCGCCCTCGGCCGCCCCATCCCCGCCTTCGACCTCTCCCTCCCCGGCGTCTGCAGCCTCTCCGCCGACCTCCACAAGTTCGGCTTCTGCCCGAAACCCGCCTCCACCATCTTCTACCGCGACGCCGAACGCGCCGCCGCCCAGGGCTTCGACCTCGACGTCTGGCCCAACGGACGCTTCGCCACCGCAACCCTCGTCGGCACCCGCCCCGGCGGTGCCGTCGCCGCCGCCTGGGCCGTCCTCACCTACCTCGGCCGCGACGGCTACATGGCCATCGCCGAACGCCTCCTCGCCATGGCCGACGCCTACGTCGCCGACATCGAGGCCATCCCCGGCATGCGCGTCTTCGGCCCCCCCGACCTCTCGATCATCGGGTTCGGCGACCCCGCCCTCGACATGGGCGCCCTCGCGGCCAGCATGGCGGAATCCGGCTGGGTCCCCGGCCTGCTCCGCGAACCGCCCGGCCTCCACATGATGATGTCCCTCCTCCACGAACCCGTCCGCACCCGGTACGTCGCCGACCTCGCCTGCGCCGCCGCCGCCGCACCCCCCGCCCGCAACCAGCCCATCCAGGCCGTCTACTGAACCGGGGTCAGCCATGAAGACCGTCCTCCTCGCCTCCGTCCTGCACGAAGCCAACAGCTTCGCCCGCACCCCCGCACCCCCCGCCCATTTCGAGCGCCAGGGAGTCTTCCGCGACGAAGCCGTCCCCGCCCGCTTCACCCGAACACGAACCGAAATGGCCGGCTTCCTGGAAGCCGCCCACACCCATGCCTGGCGCATCCACACCCCCATCGCCGTCCCCTGCGCCCCCGCCGGCCCCATGTCCCGCCAGGCCTTCGACGCCTTCCTCGCCGCCATCCTCGAAGGCATCCGCAGCGCCGGCCCGCTGGACGGGGTCCTGCTGAGCCTCCACGGCGCCAACGTCGTGGAAGACGAGCAGGACCCCGACGGCGCCATGGCCCACGCCGTCCGGCAGGCCATCGGCCCCGCCACCCCCATGGTCGTGACGCTCGACCCCCACTCGAACGTCTCCGACCGCCTCGCCGCCTCCGCCGACGCCCTCACCGCCTACCGCACCCACCCGCACACCGACCACAAGGAGACCGGCCTCCGCGCCGCCGCCATCCTGGCCCGCGCCATGGACGGCGCCATCCGCCCCCGCGTCCACCTGGCCCGCGGCCACCAGATGCGCGGGTTCGACAGTTGCCGCACCACCCTCGTCGATGGCCCCATGCGCCGCGCCCTCGCCATGGCTCGCGCCATGGAGGCCGAAGACCCCGGCGTCATCGAGGTCAGCATCCAAAGCGGCTTCGTCCTCGCCGACGTCTGGCAGGTCGGCCCCAGCGTCGCCGTCACCGGCAACGGACCCCACCCGCGCTTCCAGGCCTTGGCCGACCGCCTGATCCGCTTCGCCTGGGACGAGCGCGAGAACGACACCGTCCCCATGATCCCCGTTGCCGAAGCCCTCCACCAGGCCCGCGCCACGCCCCCCGGCCCCGGTCCCATCGTCATCTCCGACTTCGGCGACGCCCCCGGGGGCGGCGGCTACGGAGACGCGACCAACCTCCTCCGCGCCCTGCTCGAAGACCCGTTCCCCGACACCGTCTTCCTCTCCATCGCCGACCCGGCCGCCGTCCAGGCCGCGATGAAAGCCGGGGCAGGGGCGGTCATCCAACTCGCCCTCGGCGGCCACACCGCCCCCCGTCACGGCGGCCCCCCCATCCACGACAGCTTCGAGGTCCTCCGCTTCGCCGACGGCCGCTTCACCCACGAAGGCCCCTACGCCGCCGGCATGATCGGCAATTTCGGCCCCTCCGTCCTCCTGGCCTGCCGCGGCGTCCGCATCGTCGTCACCACGTTTCAGCGCAACATCGTCGACCTCTCGCAGCTCCGCATCTTCGGCATCGACCCGCCCGCCTGCGGCCTCATCGCCATCAAGTGCATGGACGCCTTCCGCGCCGCCTTCCAGCCCATCGCCCGCGCCGTCATCGCCTGCGAGAGCGGCGGGGTCTCCAGCCGCATCCAGACCACGCTCACCTGGTCCAACGTCCGCCGCCCCATCTGGCCGCTCGACCCCGCGGACCACGTCGCCGCCGTCGCGGGATACGCCCCATGAAGCGCCTCCTCCTGGCCCTTTGCCTGCTGGCCATCCCCGCCCGCGCCGAGACCCTCCGCTACGTCCCCATCGGCGACCTCCGCGTGCTCGATCCCATCTGGACCAGCGCCGCCATCACCCTCAATCACGCGCAACTCGTCTACGACGTCCTCCTCACCATGGACGCCTCCCTCACGCCCCGCCCGCAGATGGCGGAATCCTGGACCACCAGCGCCGACTCCCTCGTTTGGACCTTCACCCTCCGCCCGGGCCTCCTCTTCCACGACAACACCGCCGTCCGCGCCCGCGACGTCGTCGCCTCCATCCGCCGCTGGGGCCAGCGCGTCACCGCCGGCCAGGCCCTCCTCTCCCACACGCAGTCCATCAGCGCCCCCGACGACCGCACGATCGTCATCACCCTCGCCAAACCCTTCGGCCCCCTTCTCGAAGCCCTCGCCTCCCCCATCCTCGCCCCCTTCGTGATGCGGGAGCAGGACGCCAACACCAGCGCCTTCGACCAGGTCCGCACCGCCATCGGCTCCGGCCCCTTCATGTTTGTGCAGGACGCCTTCCGCCCCGGCGACCGCGCCCTCTACCGCCGCTTCCCCGCCTACGTGCCCCGGCCCGAACCCCCCGACGCCTACGCCGGCGGCAAGGTCGCGAAACTCGACGAGGTCGAATGGCGCACGATGCCCGACCTCTCGACCGCCGTCAGCGCCCTGCAGACCGGCGAGATCGACATGATCGAGAGCGTCCCGCCCGACCTGGTCCCCCTGCTGCGCGCCCGCCGCGACGTCACGGTCGAGGTCATCAACGCCTCCGGCAGCATCGGCAACATCCGCCCCAACACCGCCCACCCCCCCTTCGACGATCCGCGCGCCCGCCAGGCCCTGCTGCTGCTGATCGACCAGGCCGAGTTCGCCGAGGCCCTCGCCGGCAGCCCCGCACTCGGCCGGGCCTGCACCGCCGTCTTCGTCTGCGGCACGCCCTATGCCACCCAGGCCGGCGCCGCCCCCTGGTCCCGCCCCGACCCGGCCCGCGCCAAGGCGCTCCTGGCCCAGGCCGGCTACAAGGGCGAACCCATCGTCCTGCTCGACCCCGCCGACCAGCCCGACATCCACCTCATCGCCCAACTGACCGCCGACGCCCTCCGCCGCGCCGGCGTCACCGTCGATCTCCAGACCATGGACTGGGGCACCGTCATCACCCGCCGCAACACCCGCGACCCGCCCAGCCGCAACCCGGCCGGCTGGCACCTCGCCTTCACCCTCTGGGGCGGCTTCTCCCTCGCCAGCCCGCTCACCAACACGCCCCTGGTCAGCAGTTGCGACGGCAAGAACCTCTACGGCTGGCCCTGCGACGCCGAGATCGAACGCCTCCGCGCCGCCTTCCTGGACGCCCCGACCCCCGAGGCCCGCTTCGTCGTCATCGAAGCCCTGCAACGCCGCTACTACGACGTCGTCCCGTATGTCAGCACCGGCATGTTCCAGAAACCGGTCGCCTACCGCTCCAGCATCCGCGGCCTCCTGAAAACCTTCTATCCCGTCATGTGGAACCTGGAGAAAGCCCCGCGCTGACCCCCCTCCCTCTCCCGTTTGGAGAGGGTCGGGGTGAGGGTGCTCGCCACAAGGGCAATCAATCAGCCGCCATCGCCGGAAACGGACGAACGCCTATGTTAGACTGACATTCGTGATGCTCCGGCCTGTCTCGGATATCCAGCCCCCCTCCTTCCCGAAAATACCGGCATAGATTCCAAGTAGTAGCTCAAAATCGACTATTCATGACAGTTCCTGGAGGGAGTTACGGCCACGATCGCAGTATGATATCCAAAATTCGCAGGTGGCGTCTTGATCCGACTATGCTCTTGCTTGTTCCTTATCCTGCTCCCCGGCTGCGCAACAGTCGTCAGCGGAGCCAATCAGGTCGTGTCCGTGTCGACCTCGCCCCCCGGCGCCACGTGCTCGATTGACCGCGGCGGCGCACTCGTGGGCAGCGTCCCATCGACCCCCGGCGTCCTCCCGATCGGCAAAAGCGGCCGTGATCTGACCGTCACCTGCACCAAGCCCGGCTACCAGACGGCCAGAACAGTCTCGGCCTCGTCCTTCAACGGCTGGACCTTCGGCAACCTCGTCGTCGGCGGCCTCATCGGCGTTGCCATCGACGCCTCAACCGGCGCCAATTTCGACTACCCGCCGCTGATTGATGTGGCGATGCTGCCCGACCCGGCCTCCGCGCGCCCGTCCTCCGCATCACCCCTGGCCGAGGCGCCCGACCGCCAGTTGATCACGACCCGCATGATGCGCCTTCCCGAGAACTCGCCCGCCAAACGGTCTTTCCTGCTCGGCGCCTGTAGCGCCGGCGACATGACGGCCTGCATCCTGGCAGGCGACGGCCGCCCCGGCAGCCCGCAGCCGAACCCGCGAACCTTCTGAAACCAGCGGCAGCGCATCGTAGGGTGGAATGCCCCTCCGGCATTCCACCATCCCACGCACGACACCCCCCGGCACCAAGACGATTCCTCACACTTCATGAGAACCGTCCCCCCACCCCCTGCACTACGCTCCGCGGCACCTACTGCAAGCCGCCAAGCCGGGTGATGATGTGACACAAGCGCCGACCGACGCGGTCGCCGCCGCGCCGTCAGGACGTGGCCAGCACCACGACGCCCACGGTGATCAGCCCCAGGGCCGCCAACCGCTGCGCCCCCAGCGGCTCGTTGAATGCGTAGTAGCCGATCCCCGCGACGACGATGTACGACATCGCCGTGCACGGCAGCGCGACCGAAAGCGGGATCTGCCGCAGCGCCGCGATGTACAGCATCGAGGCGGACCCGAACACGCCCAGCCCCACGATCGTCCGCCAGTCGAACAGCTGCGTGATGAAACTCGGCGCCCCCGCCCCGGCCTTCAGCAGCCCCTGGCCCACGACGCTCGCCGCAATCGCGGACAACAGGAGAATCCAATGCATCAGGCGCTGCGCCCCACCAGCGAAGGCCACGGCTATAGACAGCCCCGGGAGGCGACGCTAGTCGGGGCGCCGGGCTTTGGTGGGGGAACGACTCGTGCGGCCTACCGCCGACCCCTGGACTGGGCCATGACCCGCGCGCGGCGGCCGCGCCTGCTCATGTATGGCGTCATCCTCATCGGCCTCGGCCTCGCCGTCTATCTCTGCGGCGTCGTCATGTCCATCCCCCGGCACCTCGCCGGCAACCCGCGCTGGTTCCTCACCTTCAACGAGTGGATCGTCTGGTACAGCGGCATGCCCATCGCCTTCGGCCTCACCCTGGGCGCCGTCGACCTCTTCATGCTCCTCGGCGGCAAGCGCTCCCCCCGGCTCGAGGTCCGCCGGGACGACCTGACCGACCGCCGCCTCATCGTCGCCCTGACCGCCTACGACGACGAGGCCAGCATCGGCGACGCCGTTCGCGAGTTCCGCGCCCATCCCCTGGTCCAGGAGGTCATCGTGGTCAGCAACAACAGCCGCGACCAAACGCTGGAACGCGCGCGTGAGGCCGGCGCCACCGCCATCAACGAGCCGTTGCAGGGCTACGGCCGCTGCGTCCACCGCTGCCTCTCCGAGGCCATGTCGCGCGGCAACCCACTGATCGTGCTATGCGAAGGCGACCAGACCTTCCGCGCCTACGACCTGGACAAGTTCCTGGCCTACGCCCCTCATGCCGACATCGTGAACGGCACCCGCACCGTGGAGCGTCTTCGCGCCCGCATCACCCAACTCAGCACCTTCATGTATTATGGTAACCTTTTCGTCGGTAAGCTGCTTGAAGCCAAGCACCTGGGGCGGAGCACCATCACCGATGTCGGGACCACGTACAAGCTCTGCCGCCGCGACGCGCTGGTCCGCTTGATGCCGCATCTGCAACCATCCGTTAATCTGGAATTCAACGCGCACTTCCTGGACGTTGCATTGGAACAGGGCTGCGATATCGTCGAGTGCCCGGTGACGTTCCATCCACGCGTCGGTATCAGCAAGGGCGGCAACGTAAACAACCTGCGCGCGTTGCAGGTCGGGGCACGGATGATGCTGGGCATCGCGTGGCGCTGGAGGACGAACGGGGCATGACCGGAAGCGGCACGGCAGCAGTGGTTCCGGCAGCCCGGCCCGACAGCGGCAAGATCGCGCTGGAATGGGCCGGCGCAGCGGCGCTCGGCGTGCTGCTGATGGCGCTCGCCATCCACGCGCTGGGCGTGCTGCTGGACTTCGTCGCCGCCGTCCGCTTCCCCTACCAGCTCGACTATGGGGAGGGCATCGTCTGGCACCAGACCACCCGCATCCCCGGTCCCGACATGTACCGCTCCGGGGACGGCCTGCCCTTCATCGTCTTCCATTACCCCCCCGTCTACTACCTCGTCACCCGCGCGGCCGCCTGGTTCGCGCCCGACATGCTGTCCGCCGGCCGACTCGTCTCGGCCCTCTCCGCGCTCTCCATCGGTCCCCTCGTGGCCGCGCTGGTGCTCACCGCCGGACGCCGCCACGGGGAGCGCCTGAAGGCCCGCCACCTCGCCATCGCCGCGGTCGCCGGCCTGCTCGCCGTCTGCCTGCACGCGGTGCGGACCTGGGGGCTCGTCATGCGGGTCGACGTGCTCGCCATCGCGCTCGGCCTGGCCGGCGTGCTTCTGGCCGCCCGCGCCAACGGCCGGGTGCCGGGCACCGTGCTCGGCCTCCTGCTGTGCGTCGCCGCCGTCTACACGAAGCAGACACAACTCCCGGCCGGTCTCGCCGTGTTCGCCGTCGTGCTTCTGCGCCGCCCCCGGAAGGCCCTGATCGCTGGCGCCATCGCCCTCACAGTGGCGCTCCTGGCGCTTGCCTTCATGCAATGGACGACGGATGGCGGCTTCCTGCGAAACATCGCCGGCAACAACATCAACCGCCTGGGCCTGCAATACGCCATCGATTCCCTCTCGCCCGAGCGGTCGAGCGCGCCGTTCATGGTCCTCATGCTCGTCGCCGCCTTCGTGCTGCTGCTGGGCCTCTGGAAGCAGCGGGCGCCCGGCCCACGCTCCGTCGCAGTCCGCCAGCTTGTCCTGATCGTCCGCCTGATCGACCCGACGATGGCCGCCCGCGCCATCCTGGTGCTGCACTTCGGCCTGGCGTCGCTGATGCTGGTGACGCTCCTGAAATCCGGCGGCAACTTCAACTACCTGCTCGACTGGCTGACCGTCGGCTGCGTCCTGCTCGGCGTCATGCTGTGCGACCTGCTGCACAACCTGCGCCGCTTCCTGATCATGACGGCCGTCCTGATCCTGGGCGTCATGGCGCTGCCCTTCCGCCAGATGCCCGATCGCGCCCCCCTGGCCGAGATGGACCGCCAGACCGCCCTGGTCCAGCGCATCTCGGGCGCAACGAAGCCTGTCGCGTCCGAAGAGATGACCCTGCTGATGCGGGCAGGGAAGCCGATCCTGTTCGAACCCTCGATCGTGACCGAACTCGCTTTGGTCGGCCGCTGGGACGAGACGCCGCTCGTCCGCATGATCGAGGCCCGCGGTTTCGAGTTCATGATCACGACCGACAACGTCCCGGGCGGGTCCGGCCGTCGTTCGCCCGCCGTCGACGCGGCCATGCGCGCCGCCTACCCGAAGGTCGAGCGGGTCGGCCCCAAGCTATGGTTCAATCTGCCGCCGTAGCGTCCTGCCGCTGGTTGGTCATCCGGTCATAGCTCCGGAACAACGCCTGGTTGCCCATCCCGCCCTCCCCATGCGCCCGGGCCGACATGAACTGCGCCGTCGCCAGCGCCGTCCCCGGCAGCGGCACCGACAACGACGTCGCCAGCTCCGCCACCAGGCGCAGATCCTTCAGCATCAGGTCGATCCGGAAAATGGGCGTCGTGTCGCCCTCGATCATCATCGGCCCCATCCGGTCCAGCACCCACGACCCGGCCGATCCCCCCATCAGCACCGTCCGCATCTGGTCCAGGTCCACCCCCGCCGCCCGCGCCAGCGCGATCGTCTCGCACACCGATTGCAGGTTCAGCGCGACGGCCACCTGGTTGCACAGCTTCACCGTCTGTCCGGCCCCCGGCCCGCCCACATGGCTGATCACCCGCCCCAGCGCCGCGAACACCGGTCGCGCCCGCGCGAAATCCGCCTCCGTCCCCCCCGCCATGATGGTCAGCGACGCCCCCTCCGCACCCTGCGGCCCGCCCGATACCGGCGCGTCGACGAACCCGATCCCCCGCGCCGCCAGCGCCGCATGGATCGCCCGCGCCGCCACCGGCGACATCGTGCTCATGTCGATCACCAGCGACCCGGCCGCCATCGAGGCGGCAAGCCCGCCATCCGCCAGCACGACCGCCTCCACGTCCGGCGTATCCGGCAGCATCGTCACCGCAACCGCCGCCCCCGCCGCCGCCTCCGCGATCGACCCGGCCGCGACGACCCCCTCCACGACCACCCCCGGCACCACGTCGAACCCGCGCACCGAGTGCCCGGCCGCAACCAGGTGCCTGGCCATGTGCCGGCCCATCGTGCCCAGCCCGATGAATGCGATGCTGCCCATGCGACTCTCCGATCTCGAATTCAGCCACAATCCCATGCGATGCCGACGCCTATGTCCACCCTCGCCAGTCTTCGCGCCGAAGCCCTGTCCGCCCGCGCCGCCGGCGATGCCAACCGTGCCGTCGCCGCCTGGCGCGCGCTGCTGGACGCCGCCCCGGACGACTGGGCGCTCGCGCTCGAGCTGAAGCACGACCTGCGCACCGGCCTGCACTATCCGGACAGCGACGCCCGCTTCCGCCGGGCCGCGCGGGGGCTGCCGGATGCCGAGTGGCTCGCCCACTACGCCGCCCTTTATGCCTTCCATGGCAGCGACCTGGCTGCCATCGACGCCCGCGCCCGTGCGCTCCAGGCCCGCTGGCCCGACAACTCCCGCCTCGAGGCCATCCTCGGCGACGTCGCCCGCCAGCGCCGCGACTGGCCCGAAGCCGAGCGGGCCTTCACCGCCGCCATGCGCCTCGACCCCACCGACCTCGAATGCGGCATCCGCGCCGCCGCAGCCCGCCTCTACGCCCGCCTCGCCGCCCGATCCTGGCCCGAAACCGGCCCCGGCTACGCCATCTACGTCGTCAACATGGACCGCAACACCGAACGCATGACCGAGCTGGACCGCCAGTTCGCGACCTCCGCCCCCCCCCGCCACCGCATCCCCGCCGTCGAGGGCAGCCGCCTTCCCGCCGCCGCCGTCCGCCGCCTCGCCGGGGACCCGGCCGCCCCCCGCGGCACGCTCGGCTGCTTCCTCAGCCACGCCGCCGCCTGGGAAGCCCTCCTGGCCAGCGGCGACGAGGCCGCGCTGATCGTCGAGGACGACGTGATCCCCCTCCTGGACCTGCCGCGTCGCCTGGGCGGCCTGAACCTCCCCGCCGGCTGGGACCTGGTCTTCGTCAACGACCGCCTGGAACCCCGCCGCGACTTCGACGCCGCCGACGCCTTCACGACCCAGACCCTCGCCGCGACGATGCAGGCCTTCCACCCCGACGACAACGCGACCGGCGGCGACGGCTACCTGGTCAGCCGCGAAGGCGCCCGCAAGCTCCTGGACTGGGTCGCCCGGGACGGCATGGCCGACGACGTGGACTGGCGCATGGTCGCCTACGGCACGACGCCGGACGACGTCGCCGCCATCCCCCCCCACAGCCACGCCCGCCGCGAGCTGACCCGCCTGCACCAGGGCATCCCCCGTGCCGACCGGCTCTCCGCCCACGTTCTGCACCCCGCCCTGATCCGCACCGTCGGCGTCAGCAGCGATCGCGAGGACCAGAACCGCCTCCATCCATCGTAGCGCCGGCGTCCCGCCGACGCTGCGGGCCGGCTGCCCGTACGACGACGGCTTGACCCCGCGCCCGGCCGGCGATTGTCTATCCCCATGGTCGAACGAGTGGAATGCATTGTCGTCGGCGCCGGCGTCGTGGGTCTCGCCACCGCCCGCGCCCTGGCCCTGTCCGGCCGCGAGGTCTGGGTGCTGGAAGCCGGCGAGGGCATCGGCGTCGGCATCTCGTCACGCAATTCCGAGGTCGTGCATGCCGGCATCTACTATCCGGCCGGCAGCCTGAAGGCCCGCTTCTGCGTCCAGGGCAAGCACATGCTCTATGACTACTGCGCCGAACGCGGCGTGCCCCACAGCCGCATGGGCAAGCTGATCGTCGCCGCTGATGACGCCGAGGTCCCCATCCTCGACACCATCCGCGCCAAGGCCGAGGCCAACGGCGTCGACGACATGCGGACCCTGTCGGCCGCCGAGGCCCAGGCGATGGAACCCGCCCTGCGCGTCGCCGGCGCCCTCCTCTCCCCCAGCACCGGCATCGTCGACAGCCACGCCCTGATGCTCGCCATGCAGGGCGACATCGAGAACGCGGGCGGCGCCGTCGTCTTCCACGCCCCCATTCTGGGCGGCACGGTCCAGCGCGGCTCCGTCCTGCTGCACATCGGCGGCGACGAGCCGATGGACCTGGAATGCGAGGTGCTGGTCAACGCCACGGGCCTGCATGCGCCGGACCTGGCCCGCTCCATCGCCGGCATCCCCCCCGCCACGATCCCGCGCGCCTACATGTGCAAGGGCAACTACTATTCCCTGTCCGGCCGCGCGCCCTTTTCCCGGCTGATCTACCCCGTCCCCGAAAAGGCCGGCCTCGGCGTCCACCTCACGCTCGACCTCGGCGGCCAGGCCCGCTTCGGCCCCGACACGCAGTGGGTCGAAACCGAGGAGTACGACGTCGACATCCGCCGCGCCGACGGCTTCTACGCCGCCATCCGCCGCTACTGGCCGGACCTGCCGGACGGCGCCCTGTCGCCGGGCTACGCCGGCATCCGGCCCAAGATCAGCGGCCCGACCGACCCGGCCGCCGACTTCGTCGTCTCCGGCCCCGCCGACCACGGCATCGGCGGCCTCGTCAACCTCTTCGGCATCGAAAGCCCCGGCCTCACGTCGTCCCTGGCGATCGGCAAGCACGTCGCCGGGCTGGTGAACCGCAGCAACGCCGCCTGATCGTCGCCGGCGCGCCGGTGGTTCCCTTTTCCGGGCGTGATGCCCTACAAGGACGGTATCACTGGCTTTTCGAGGCACACATGGCCCTGACTCCACAAAACAACGGCCCCAGCATCGAGGATGCGTTCCTCGCCGACCGCGCGATGTTCTGGAACCGCTTCACCGGGTTCACCAAGGGCGCCGTGATCGGCGTCGCGGTGCTGCTGATCGGGATGCTGGTCTTCCTGGCCTGATCCGCTACTCGAAGGACGGGTAGAACAGCAGGCCACCGTCCCGGGCGAGGCGGTTGGCGCCGTCGCGCGGGATGACCACGCCCAGGCTGCCGCCCAGGTTGCGGGCATAGGCCTCGCCGTAGTTGCCGACCGCCTTGATCGCGGCGGCGGCCCAGCCGGGTTCCAGGCCCAGCGCCTTGTTCAGCGCGCCGGCCGTGCCCAGCAGGCGGCGCACTTCCGGTTCCGTCGCGGTGCGCGCCATCTCGTCGGCGTTCGCGCTGGTGACGCCGCGTGCCTCGGCGGCGATCAGTGCGAACAGGGTCCAGCGCACGATCGCGGACCATTGCGGGTCGTCCCGCCGCACCACCGGGCCGTTGGCGGCCATGGTGATGGTGTCGGGCAGCAGCATGTGGGCCGCCGGGTCCTGGAGGCGGGTGACGCGGGCCGCGAGGGTGGAGCGGTCGGTCGTGTAGGCGTCACACCGCTGCGCCTCATAGGCGGCGATGGCCTGGTCGGCCGTCTCGAACACCAGGGCCTTCATCGGCAGGGCGCGGGCGGTGAACCATTCGCTGAGGTTGCGCTCGGTCGTCGTGCCGGCCTGCGTGCAGATGGTGGCGCCCGACAACTGCGCGGCGCCGGTCAGCCCCGCGGCCCGGCGGACCAGGAATCCCTGGCCGTCGAAGAAGGTGACGCCCGGGAAATCGAGCGCCTGGGCGGCGTCCCGCGTCAGCGTCCAGGTGACGGAGCGGGAGAGCAGGTCGACCTCGCCGGACTGAAGCTGGATGAAGCGCGCGACGGGAGTGGCGACGCGGAACTGCACCTTCTCCGCATCCCCCAGCACCGCCGCCGCGATGGCCCGGCAGAAATCCGTGTCGAACCCCCGGTACACGCCCGTCCGATCCGGCGCGAAGAACCCCGGGAAACTCTCGCCCACCCCGCAAAGCACGGTCCCGCGGGCCCGCACCTGCTCCAGCGTGCCGGCCTGGCCCGTGGCGGCACAGGCCATGAAGGCGAGCATCAGGACAAAACGGCGCATCGAGGCCCCCAGCAGACGTGAACGTCCAGTAGCGATCCAATCCGGAACCCGGGGCGGTGCGGCCCGTTCGCCTGGCGGAGATACTACGGAGCGACCATTATGTTCATGCGGATCGACAAGCTGCAAACCGAGTTGCCGCCGCCCAAGAAGGCCGACCCGAATGCGGCGGCAGCCCTGCAGGAGCTGCTGGGCGGAAAGTACGGGGAGATGTCGACCCTGGGCAACTACATGTTCCAGAGCTTCAATTTCCGGAGCAAGGACAAGCTTCGCCCCTTCTACAGCCTGGTCGCCAGCATCACCGCGGAAGAGCTGGGCCACGTCGAGCTGGTCAGCAACGGCGTCGCGATGCTGAACAACGGCCCCGACAAGCCCGGCGGGGATGAGGGCGACGGCGGCGACATCAGCAAGGCGCCGTGGCATGCCATGCAGGACATCCGCCTGGCCGGCGGCTTCTTCGCGAATGCCGGCGGCGCGCTGCCCATCAACAGCAACGCGATGTCCTGGAACGCGGACATGGTGACCACGACAGGCAACGTCGTCGTCGATCTGCTGCACAACTTCCACCTGGAATGCGGCGCGCGCCTGCACAAACTGCGGGTCTACGAGACGCTGAAGGACCCCACGGGCCGTGAGGTCTGCGGCTACCTGCTGGTCCGCGGGTCCGTTCACGCGCACGCCTACGCGCTGGCGCTGAAGCAGATCACGGGCGTCGAGATCGAGAAGATGCTGCCCACGCCGAACATCCCGCTGGACAAGATCCCCGAGTGCCAGAAGTACCTGGCCGAAGGCTCGCACCGCCGCTTGTACCGGTTCAGCCCTGACGACTACAAAGAGATGTCGGGCATCTGGGGCAACGGCGAGATGGCGCTGCCGGGCGACCCGCCGGGTGAGCTGGAGGTCGTCGACGGGCATCCGGACGGCGGCAAGATCCATCAATTGACCGGCGTGCCCTCGGCATTCACGCCCGACTACGCGCCCGAGGAAATGTTCGAGATCGCGACGAAGCTCTACAAGAAGTCACGCTGACTCCGGCGGGGGTTGGGCGGGCGCGCGGCGCGGGGTAAACCCGTGCCATGCGCCTGCCCCGCCCTTCGCAGATCGACCGCTACATCTTCCGCCAGCTTGCCCTGGCCCTCGTCGCCGTGACGGGCGGGCTGGTGGCGCTGATCTGGCTCACCCAATCGCTTCGGTTCGTCGAGCTGGTGGTCAACCGGGGCCTCTCCTTGGGCGTGTTCCTGGAATTGACGGGGCTGCTGGTTCCCAACTTCGTCGCGGTCATCCTGCCGATCACCACCTTCGTCGTCGTGCAGTTCGTCTATCAGCGGCTGGCAGGGGACCGGGAGCTGACGGTGATGCGGGCCGCCGGGTTGTCGCCGGGGGCCTTGGCGCGGCCGGCCTTGACCCTGGCCGCGCTGGTCGTGCTGGTCTGCTACACCCTCAACGTCTGGGTCGTGCCCACCAGCTACACCAGGTTCCGCGAATACCAGTTCGAGATCCGCAACCGGCTGGCCGCCTTCCTGCTGCAGGAGGGTGTGTTCACGCCCGTCAGCGACGACCTGACCGTCTATATCCGCAGCCGCGACCGCGACGGCACGCTGCGCGGCATCCTGGTCGAGGACGCGCGGCAGCGGAACAGCCGGGCGACGATCCTGGCCGAGAGCGGGCGGCTGATCGTTGGGGCCACCGGCCCGCGCGTGCTGCTGCTGAACGGCAGCCGGCAGGAGATCGACCGAACCAACGGCCGGCTGAACGTACTGACCTTCGCCGAGAACTCGATCGACCTGGCCAGCAGCAGCAAGAACGGGGAGACGCGGTATCGCGACAGCGCCGAGATGTCGCTGCCGGAGCTGATGGACCCGGCATCGGCGTTGAACCCGCGCGATGTCGGCAAGCTGCTGGTCGAGGCGCATCGCCGGGTGTCGGCGCCACTGACGGCCGCGAGCTTCGCCATGGTGGCGCTGCTGTCCGTGCTGACGGGGGCGTTCCGGCGCCATGGGAACGTGCTGCGGCCGTTGACGGCGGTCCTGTCCGTGGTCGCCTTGCTGGCGCTGGGCCTGGCGATCGCCAACCTCGCCGCTCGCCAACCCGTGCTGATCCCGCTGATCTGGGCGCACGCGATCGCCCCGGGCCTGGTCTGCGGCTGGCTGCTGTTCGCCCCCCCGCCGATGCCGCGGCGGCTGAAGAAGCGGTTGCGGCGCCGGGCTGCATGACGCCCGAGCTGCTGGCGGGGGGCATCGCCGTCCTCGTCGTGCTCGCGATCCTGAACCTCGTGCTGCTGCTGCGTCAGCCGGGTGCGCCAGGCCTCCGCGCGCTGGAACAGGCGCACCGCACCGAAGCGGACGCGATCCGCGCAAGCCTCGCCGCGACCGAGCGCGCGCTCGCGACCCGTGCCGAGCAGTCGAGGCTGGAAGCCCACGCCATGCTGGGCGGCCTCGCCACCCAACTGGCCAAGGAGCAAGGCGAGCAGCGCGTGCTGATGGAGAGCAAGCTGCGGGAAATGAGCGACCAGGCGGCGCTGCGCCTGGCCGATATCCAGCGCAGCGTGAACGAGCGGCTGACCGAGGTGATCGAGAAGCAGATGCAGGGCAGCTTCGCCCGCGTCATCGACCAGTTCGCCGCCGTGCAGAAGGCCATGACCGACGTGCAGGCGATGACGACGCAGATCGGCGACCTGAAGCGCATCTTCACCAACGTGAAGACCCGCGGCGGCTGGGGCGAGATGCACCTGCGCGCCCTGCTGGAGGACGTGCTGCCGCACGGCGCGTGGGAGGCGAACCGCAAGCTGCGCGCGGACAGCGACGAGGTCGTCGAGTTCGTGCTGCTGATGCCCTCACGCGATCATCCCCGCCCGCTGCTGGCCGTGGATGCGAAGTTCCCGGCCGAGGACTATGACAGGCTGCTGCTGGCGGCCGAGGCAGGCGACGTCGAGGCGGAGCGGGCAGCCCGGCGCCGCCTGGAGGCGCGGCTGCGGCTGGAGGCGAAGACGATCGGCGCCAAGTACATCGTGCCGCCGGTCACGGTCGATTTCGCGATCATGTACCTGCCCACCGACGGGCTCTATGTCGAGGCGGCGCGCATGCCCGGCCTGATCGAGGCGCTGAACCGCGAGCACCGTGTGCTGCTGATGGGCCCGACCCTGCTGCCCGCGCTGCTCCGCACCGTGCAGCTGGGCGCGCTGTCGCTGTCGATCGAGCAGCGGGCCGACGAGATCCATCGCCTGATGGGCGCCGTGCGGACCGAGTTCACCAAGATGGACGCCGTGCTCGCCCGGCTGGAGAAACAGGCCGGCAGCGTCAGCAACACGATCGTCGACGCGCGCCGGCGCACTCGCGCCATGGACCGGACGCTACGGGGTGTCGAGTCGCTGGCGGCCGACGAGGCGGCGGACGCGCTGCAGCTGGAGGCGGTGCTGGACGACGACCCCGAGTAGGGGCGCGTGGACGCTGGTGGGTTGCAAGTGCAACCCACCCCACGATCACCGTTACCGCCGGGGGGCGGTCTGCTGCGCCTGCTGCGAGTAGACGAAGTTCTCGAACGTGTTCTCGGCCACCCGGAACCAGAGGTATTCCTGCTCCCGGAAGGTCTTCCAGCTTTCGTAGACCTTGGCGAAGCGCGGATTGGTCGCCGCGATCTCGTCATAGACCTCGAACGAGGCCTTGTAGGCGGCCTGCATCATCTCGCGCGAGAAGGGACGGAGCTGCGTGCCCTCGGCGACCAGGCGGCGGAGGGCGGCCGGGTTCTCGGCGTCGTACTTGGCCTGCATCCAGGTGTTGGCCTCGGCGTTGGCGGCCAGGAAGACGGCCTTGTAGGCCTCGGGCAGCTCCGCCCATTTCTGCAGGTTGACGTAGGACCACAGCATCGCATTCCCCTCCCACCAGCCGGGGTAGTAGTAGAACTTCGCGACCTTGTGGAAACCGAGCTTCTCGTCGTCGTAGGGGCCGACCCATTCGGCCGCGTCGATCGTGCCCTTCTCCAGCGCCGGATAGATGTCGCCGCCGCCGATCTGCTGCGGCACGCCGCCCAGCTTCTGGATCACCTGACCCGCCAGCCCGGCAATGCGGAACTTCAGGCCCTTGTAGTCGTCGACGGTCTTCATCTCCTTGCGGAACCACCCGCCCATCTGCGCGCCCGTGTTGCCTGCGATGACCGAGAGCGTGTTGTAGGGCTTCAGCAGCTCGTTCATCAGGTCCAGCCCGCCGCCGTGGAGCATCCAGGCCTGCTGCTGGCGGGTGTTGAAGCCGAACGGCACGGTGGACCCGAAGGCGAACGTCGGATCCTTGCCCACGTAGTAGTAGCTGGCGGTGTGCCCGACCTCGACGGTGCCGGCCTGCACCGCGTCCAGCACCTGCAACGCCGGCACGATCTCGCCGGGGGCAAACGGGCGGATCTGGAACTTGTTGTCCGTCATGGCGGCAACGCGGTTGCAGATGTATTCGCAGCCGCCATACAGCGTGCTGAGGCTCTTCGGGAAGCTGGACGGCATCCGCCAGCGGACCTCCGGCATGCTCTGCGCGATGGCGGGCATGGGCAGGGTAGCGGCGAGCGCGGCGCCCCCCGCGGCAGCGGTCAACAGGCCACGACGTTCCATTATGGTTCTCCCCGGATTCGTTTTCTGGTGCGGCAGGCTATGGACTGAGATAGGGGCCGTCTAGGGCAACACTCAGACTCCCTTGCTCATCGCGGCGATCGGGGGGTTCACGTCGGGGGGCAGCGGGCAGACATAGGGGGTGACCTTCGTGCGCGCGGCCAGGTCCGCCTTCGCGGCGGCGATCAGCTCGGGCTGCTGCAGCGCGTCGATCGCGGTGCCGGCCATCACCTTGGCGACGTGGACCAGGCCCTTATGGGCGGCGGGGGACTTGCCCTGCGCGGTCAACTGCCAGGAATGGAAGGGGGTTCCGACGGCGCAGGTGGCGCCGCGGGCCTGGACGGTGGGCACCACCCAGCTGACGTCGCCGACGTCCGTGCTGCCGTTGCCGCCGCGGCCCCTGGCCGCAAGCGGGACGATGAAGTCGCACATCGCCATGTCGCGCTGCACGGGCACCCCGGCGCGGTTGAACGCAGCGGCGATATCGGCGTCGGAGAGCGTCGCGCGGATCTTGTCGGCGTAGGCGCGGTCCGCCTCGTCGAACTCCGGCGGCCCCAGCCGCTGGAAGTTGTCGTCCATCAGCTTCTCCAGCGGGTCGTTGCCCATCAGGTTGCTGACGGCGCTGACGACGGCGGTGGTGACCGTCGTCTCGGTCATCAGGGCGGCGCCGTCGGCGATCTTGCGCACGCGGGCGACGAGCTTCGTGAGTTCCGCGAGATCCGACGCGCGGATCAGGTAGCGGATTTTCGCCCGGGCCTGGACCACGTTCGGCGCGATGCCGCCGGCGTCGAGGTAGGCGTAGTGGACGCGGGCGCTGTCGGGCATGTGCTCGCGCATGTAGTTGACGCCGACGTTCATCAGCTCCACGGCGTCGAGGGCGCTGCGGCCTAGATGCGGGGCGGCCGCCGCGTGGCTGGCGCGGCCGACGAAGGTGAAGTCGATGCGGGTATTGGCGAGGCTGACCGCCTCGTTCACGCCCGAGAAGCTGGCGGGATGCCAGGAGATGGCGATGTCGACATCCTTGAAAGCGCCGGCGCGGACCATGAAGCCTTTCGCCGCGCCGCCCTCCTCCGCCGGGCAGCCGTAGTAGCGGACGCGGCCCTTGATGCCGTGCTGGGCAAGCCAGTCCTTCACGGAGGACGCGGCGAGCATGGCCGCGGAGCCGAGCAGGTTGTGGCCGCACCCGTGGCCCACGCCCGCGTCGCCGTCGACGGGCTTCGGCTCGGCGATGCCGGCCTGTTGGCTCAGCCCGGGAAGGGCGTCGTATTCGCCGAGGATGGCGATGACCGGACCGTCCTCGCCGGCTTCCGCCATGACCGCCGTGGGAATGCCGGCAAGGTCGCGGGTGATGCGGAACCCTTCCTTCTCGAGCTGTTCGAGATGGGCGGCGACGCTGCGGTGCTCGCCGTAGGCCAGCTCGGGCGTGCCCCAGACCTGGTCGGCGAGGGCGATGTACTCCTCCCGCTTGCCATCGACGATCTGCCAGATCTGCTCGGTGTTGCGCATGGCCGTGTCTCCTGTCCGTCAGGTATCGGGTTAGCACCGGACCGGCGGGGGGGCCAGACCGTCAGCCGCACCGATGCGTGTCGGGCCGGTCCTCGATCCGCAGGCGGCGGCGGAGGCGGCGCGAGAGCGCGTCGATAGCCATCGAAAGCGCCCCCGTGCAGGCGATCAGGATGACGGCGACGTCCAGCCGCAGCTCGCTGATGGCGCCGTCGACGAAGAAGCCCAGCGTGCGGACGCCCAGGATGCCGAAGATGGCGCTCTCCCGGACGATGATCTCCCACCGGTAGAGCGCGAAGGCGAGGAACTGGCCATAGAGGCGCGGGACCGTCTCGTAGCAATAGAGGTCGAGCCCGCGCGGCGCGTCGGGACGGAGCGGGAGCGAGTCCGCACGCTCGCCCAGCAGCGTGCCGATGATGCCCCCGTTGTGCAGCGTCAGCGCGATGATGGCGGGCAGCATCGAGGGCCCCAGCGTCTGCAGCAGCACGTAGGCGACCATGTATTCCGGCGTGCTGCGGACCACGACCAGCAGCCCGGCGCCAACCGGCCGCAACCGCCCGGAGAAGCAGCGCGCGGCGAGCGGCAGCAGCGCCAGGGCCACCACGCCGGTGCCGACGAGGGCCATCTGCGAGAGCGCGAGCGTCGCGATCAGCCCGGGCCAAGCCTGGTCGCGCAGGATGGGAAGCAGCCAGGCGCCCAACCCTGCCCATGTGGCGCCGTCCAGCAGGTCCGCCCCGCGCAGGGGCCGTGGCACGATGTCATGGCCCAGGAAGCGGGCGAGGGTCGTAAGCGCCGGGTCGCCACCCAGGGGCGTGGTAAGGGCCGCCAGCGCGACCACGCTGCCGATCAGCAGGAACGGCAGGGTCGCCGGCCTGGCCCAGATGCGCCGCGTCGCGACCAGCGCGTAGAAGACCAGCAGGAACGCCGCCGCCTGCGCATAGTGGCCCTGGCGGAAGTCGCTTTCCAGCTCGAACCCCATCGTCGGCAGCCCGATGAAGCCCAGGACGAGGGTGGACCGGAGCCCGCATTCCAGGCGATAGAGCAGGTAGTCGCCCATGGGCCGGGCCAGGTCCGGGACGCGCGCGTACATCATGCGGGAGACGAGGCCGGTGCCGGGCGGCAGGACGCGCTCGGCCCGCTGGTCCGCTTCCTCGATCATCTCGGCGAAGACCTTGGCGAAGATGCCGGCATAGGGAATGCCGATGGCGAGCAGGCCGGTCATGGGCGAAAGGCCGGTCGCCTGGATCAGCAGCAGCGCCCAGAACAGCTCGTGCACCGAGCGCAGCGCGGCGCACAGCACGCGCACCGCGCGGGAGACGGGGAACACGAAGGCGAGCAGGAAGCCGGCCGCCGCCCCGCCGGCGACGCCCAGCACCGCGAAGGCGACGGTCAGCACGACGCTGGTCGCCGGAACCGCCAGCAGGTCGGGCCGCAAGGCGCCGGACAGCAGCCGCAGCATCTCCGCCCACGGATCGAGCGCGCTGATGCGCAGGTCGGCGGCGGCCAGGGCAAGCCCGGCGGCGAGGATGAACGCCCAGCTCGTGCGGACGTAGCTCAAGCCGCGTCGCCGGGGCGGTAGAAGCGCAGCAGCTCGGCGCGCGACAGGCCCGAGGCGGGCGCGTCGAGAACGAGGCGCCCGTCCTCGATCACCAGCACCCGTGTGGCGTGGTCGAGTGCGAGTGACACGTCGTGCAGCGCCAGGATGCTGGTGGGATGGCGGGCGTGCAGGCGCTCCAGCACCGCGGCCGCCTGCCGTGGATCGAGCGCCGACACCGGCTCGTCGCCGATCAGCACGGGGCGGCCGTTGTACAGCGCGCGGGCGACCGAGACGCGCTGCTGCTGCCCGCCCGACAGCGCGCCGGCGCGGGCGAACAGCGAGTCGGAGAGCCCGACCTCGTCGAGCGTGGCGCGCACGGACGCGACCTCGTGCCGGGCCGGCCAGGCGAGCATCCGCAGGTTGCGCCATGCCGAGTGGCGGTCGAGCCGGCCCATGTAGACGTTGTGGAACACGCTGAGGCTGTGCACGAGGGCAGCCGCCTGCGGCACGAGCGCGGCGCGGTCGGCCAGGCGTTCGTACAGCACGTTCAGCAGGGTCGACTTGCCGGCGCCGGACCGGCCGAGCACGGCGACGCGCTCCCCTTCATGGAGCACGAGGTCGATGCCGCGCAGGACCGGCCGGCCGCGGTAGCCGGCCTCCAGACGCTCGAGGCGGATCAGTTCCGGGCGGGGCTGGCTCAGTTCAGGAGCTCGGTCGATTGCGCGACCAGCTCCACCGGGAGGTAGTCGGCGTTGGCTGCCGCGATGAAGCCGGTGCGGCCGAACTGATCGAGGATCGCCGGGTCCTTGACCGCCAGCAGGGCCGCCCGCACCCGTTCCTTGAACCCGGCGCCGAACCGCTCGTCCGCGTCGCCGCGCAGGGTCCAGTTGTAGTCGGGGAAGGTCGGCGTCTCCCACAGCACGCGCACCGCCGCCTCGTCGACGCGGCCCGCCTTGCGCTCCAGCTCGAACACCGAATAATCCAGCGCGCCCACCTCGAACGCGCCGGACTGCACGAGCTGCAGCGTGCGGGAGTGGTCGCCGGAGAAGCCGACGCGGCTGAACACCTGGTCGGGCGGCTGCTTGAAGCGCTCGCGGATGAAGTGCTCGGGCATCACGCGGCCGGAGGTGCTGGCCCGCGCGCCGAAGGTGAAGCTGCGGCCCTTGATGGCGTCGGGGAAGGCGGGACCTGGTTGCAGGCCCGTGCGGGCATTGGCGATGAAGAAGCTCTTGAACTTCGTGTCCTCGACGCCCTGCGCGATCGCCTCCGACCCCGGCACGGCGCGGCGGGCCTGCACGCCGGTGAAGCCGCCGAACCAGGCAAGCTGCACCTGGTTGTTGGTGAAGGCGGTCACTGCGGCCGGATAGCTTTTGACCGGCACGTAGGCGACCGGGATGCCCAGCGCGCCCTGCAGATAGGTCGCGACCCGGCCGAAGCGTTCGACAAGCCGGGTTTCGTCCTGGTCCGGGATCGCGGTGAACACCAGCCGGGCTTGTTGCGCCCGGGCGGGGTGAACCAGGGGAGCGGCGCCGAGGGCGGCGAGCAGGGTGCGGCGGTTCATGGCGGACTCCGGGATTCAGGCTGCGGCGCGCAGCAGGCGGCGGACGGCGCCGACGGGCGCCTGGGCACGGGCGAGCACGGCATCGAGCCCGAGGCTGAGGCCGGCGCGGTCCATCAGGAAATACGCGTGGACCATCGCCAGGAACAGGTAGTTCCATGGCCATTCGATGTCGTTGCGGTACAGCCCGATCCACAGGTTCAGCATGAACAGGATCCCCACGACACCCGCGAGCCGCACTGCGACGCCCAGCATCAGCGCTATGCCGAGGAACGACTCCGTCAGCCATACGACGGGATCGAGCAGATGGATGTTCGGCAGCAGCACGTCGCGCACGAGCGCCGCGTGCCAGGGATAGGCGGAGTGTTCCACAAGCTGGCCGGTCCAGTAGGCGAAGCCGCCGGACACCGGCAACGGCAGCTTCCAGAGCGACCCCTGGAACCACATGGTGCCGATCAGCAATCGGAACAGCCAGATGGTGACGTGCCGGGCGCTGCGTTGCGCCGGGTCGCGGGACAGGTTATGGGCGGCCACTGCCACGCTGCCCAGCAGCAGCGCGGCATAGGCCAGCACCAGCACGTATTTCGCGATGCCGAGCGCGTTGTGGTCGGGCGTGTCCCCGATCAGGAAGTGCAGGCTGTCGTCGATCGGCGTCGTTCTCACGGAGATGCTCCTTGGATCATGCGTTCCGGATGGCGAGGGACCGGGGCGCGCCCTCGGTGTTCCGGCCGGAGAACCTGTTGCGTGAGGCACGGCGGCAGAAGGGCATCCCGGACGTCCCGGTGCCGGAGGTGTGCCTGCTCGACCCCGACGGGGACATCGTCCGCCAGATTAGGGCAGACGGTCGTGCGCGTCCCAGCCCGGGCTGGGCGTGCTACCATACCACGCTGGATGAGTTCGACCATGCGGGGGAGTGCATCGGCGTGCTGGGCTGCGCCGTGGGAGCGCCGTTCGCGGTGCTGGTCGCCGAGCAACTATTCGCCTCCGGGTGCAGGCTTCTGGTGAGCGTCACCTCGGCCGGACAGGTCTTGCCGGCGGGGCCGCCTGACGACCCCGATCCGCCTCCCTACTTCGTTCTCATCGATGAGGCGTTACGCGACGAGGGCACGAGCGACCATTATATCGGGCCGGACGTGGCGGCGCGGGCGGACCGGATGTTGGCGGACGCGGCGATGGCGGCGCTGCGTCACGCCCCGGTGCGCGTGCATCGGGGCCGGTCCTGGACGACGGACGCGCCGTATCGCGAGACGGAGTCCGAAATCGCGGCGGCCCGGGCGGCGGGGGTGCTGGCGGTCGAGATGGAGGCGGCGGCGCTGTATGCCTTCGCCATGGCCCGCCGCCGGCCCGTGCTGTGCTTCGCCCACGTCACCAACCAGATGGCGGTCGCGGGCGACGATTTCGAGAAGGGCGCAGACGCCGGTTCCCGCGACGCCATCGCGGTTGTCGCCGCGGCAGCACGCGGTTGGCGAGGCCTCGAGCCCGCCGAACGCTGAACGTGAGCGGGGCCTGAGGCCCGCGGCCCCAGCGGGTCAAAGGCAGAGGCTTTGCCTGCCCTGTTTCAACGACCCTTCAATGCACATGGCGGGCGGGGGCGGTCGCACCAACCGCGCCGACGGTCGCGTCCACCCGGCGCTCTCCGCCACGCTCGAACGTCAGCACCAGCGGCACGGATTCGCCGGGCTTGAGGGGCGATGAAAGCCCTTCCAGCATCATGTGCAGGCCGCCGGGGCCGAGCTTCACGGTGGCGCCCGCCGGCACGTCGATGGCGTCGAGCTCGCGCATGCGCATCACGTCGCCCTGCATGGCCATGCTGTGCAGCGCAACCTTGCGGGCGCGCGGGGAGGTGACGGAGAGCAGGCGGTCGGGCCCGTCGCCGCCCTTGATGGTGAGGTAGGCGGCACCGGGGCCGCTGCCCGGCGTCGCGCGGCTGAAGGCGTCCGTGACGGTGACGTCGGCGGCGTGCGCGGCGAGGGGGGCGAGCAGAAGGGCGGCGAGCAGGAAGCGGAACATGCGGTGCGGGTCTCCGGCGGTCAGAAGTCGAACAGGCGTGCCGGGTTGTCGGCAAGGATGCGCTGCCGCATGGCGGGATCGGGCGCCCAGGTTCCCAGCATGTTGTAGAGCTGGATGGTGCCGACGCGGTCGTGGAACGAGAGGTGGGGATAGTCGCTGCCCCAGATGAGCTGGTCCGGCGCCGTATCGATCAGCGCGCGGGCGAAGGGGGCGACGTCGGCGAAGCCCGGGTCGGTGCTGAAACGGTAGATGCCCGTCAGCTTCGGCCAGCAGCGGCCGGAGCCGTCGGCGGCAAGGCGCAGGAAGTCCTGGAACCCCGGCTGGTCCGGGCCGCCCGCCGCGGGGAACAGGCCCATGTGGGCGACGGAGAACGGCACCGGCAGCGCATGCAGGGTGGCCAGCAACTCGGTGATCAGCCAGCCGGGCAGCAGGAAGTCGATATGCCAGCCGAAGGGCCGCAACCGGTCGGCGAGGGCCGTGATGCGGGGGCGCAGGGCGTCGGCGAACCCGGACTCCGGCTTCTTCACGGGGGACACGTTGATGCGGACGCCGCGGACCCCGATCGCATGCATGGACGCGATCTCGTCGTCGGCCGCGGTGCGTTCGTCCAGATGGACGATGCCGCGGCAGAGTTCGGGGCCGGTTTCGAGCATGGCGTCGAGCATGCAGGAATTGTCCATGCCGTAGGCGCTGGGCTGGACGAAGACGAAGCGGGTGAAGCCGATGCGGCGCGCGAGCGCCATGTATTCGGACAAGGGCGCGTGCGGCGGCCTGTAACGGAGGTCGGAGGCGTCGTAGGGATACTCGCCCTCGGCCCCGAACACGTGGAAGTGGGCGTCGCAGGCGTGGGGCGGGGCGGCGAAGGCGGGTTCGCGCCCCGCATCCGGGTCGGTCATCGTCAGGCTGCCCTGGCGATCGGCCGCATGCGCTCCGCCTGCCACGCGGTGGCGGAAATGGAGGACCAGACGGGGATGCCGAGCCGGTCGCGCAGGCTGTCCAGGACGGGCAGGGTGGGAAGCTGCGAGCACGCGATGAACAGGGCGTCGCAGCCGGACACGTCCATCGCCAGGGCGCGCGCCTCGACCTCGTCCGCGGTGACGGCGCACAGCGCGTCCATGGTCGGGCACAGGAAGCTGTCGAGCACGCCCACCTCGATGCCGGCCGCCTGCACGTAGGCGACCAGGCCGTCGTTGACGTCCTTCAGGTAGGGCGTCAGGACCGCCACACGGCGCGCGCCGGAGTGGCGCAGGGCCTCGATCATGGCGCCGGCGGTGCTGACGACGGGCGCGCCGGTCTGCTGCGCCAGGCGGTCGACGATCGCCTGGTTGCCCGCGGCGCCGGCCAGGAACCCGGCGGCGGTGCAGCCATAGACCACGACGGAGGGATGCGTGTGGGTATAGGGGGCGGCGGCGGCCACGGTCGCGTCGCCGTATTCGGGGATGTCGTCGGCGGTAAGCGGGCGGGGCGGGCGGACGACGCGGGCGGCGATCTGGGTGGGAAAGCCGGGCATCAGCGTTGCCAACTCGGGCATCAGGGTCGTGTTGCTGGCGGGCATGACGATCAGTGCGGTAGCGGGGAGGGCGGTGTCGGGCGCCATGACGGTCTCCGTCGGGTTCGGGCGTCGTCATCATGCGCCGGTCCGGCGGCCTTGCCAAACCGCGCCGGGCAGGCGGAGAGTGTCGCAAAAATCGGAGACGTCCATGGTCCTGACACGACGCGCGGCGCTGGGCGGGGTGCTCGCGGCACCCGCGCTGGGGCATTCGGCGCAGGCCGAGGTGGCGCAGATCCGCCTGGGGAAGCAGTACGGCCTGCCGTTCCTGCCGCAGATGGTGATGGAATCGCTGCGGCTGATCGAGAAGCACGCCGCATCCGGCGGATTGCCGGCGCTGAAGGTCGAATGGACGTCGATGTCCGGCCCGGGCGCGCTGAACGAGGCGCTGCTGAGCGGAAACATGGAGTTCGTGAACATCGCCACCCCCGCGCTGGCGACGCTGTGGGAGCGGACGTCCCGCACCTCGCGGCCCGTGCGGGCGCTGTGCACCGTGCAGTCGATGCCATACGTGCTGATGACCCGGAACCCGGCCGTGAAGTCGATCGTGGATCTCGGCCAATCGGACCGGGTCGCGGTGCCGACGCAGAAGATCTCGTTGCAGGCGATGATGCTGCAGATGGCGGCCGCCAAACAGTGGGGGCGCGCCGAATATGAGCGGCTGGATCCGCTGACGGTGAGCCTGGGCCACCCCGACGCCCTCATCGCGATGCTGTCCGGCCGGTCCGAGATCACGACCCATTTCTGCGTGGCGCCGTTCCAGTACTACGAACTGGCGGCCGGAATGCGCCCCATCCTCAAGACCTACGACCTGCTGGGCGGCCCGCACACGAACGGGATCCAGGTGACGACCGAGGCGTTCCAGAAGGCGAACCCGACCATCTGCCGCGCCGTGTTCGCGGCGCACGAGGACGCCAACGCCTTCATCCGCGCCCGCCCGACCGAGGCGGCCGAGATCTACCGCACTCTGTCGGGCGACAAGCGCAGCACCGCGGAGGAGCTGGTGGCGATGATCACGGACCCCGATATCGTCTATACGCCGACCCCCGCCAACATGATGACGATGGTGCGCTTCATGCACGACACCGGCCGCATCAAGACCATGCCGAACTCCTGGAAGGACATGTTCCTGCCCGAGGCGCACCACCTGGACGGGAGCTGACGGCGGTGCTCGTCAACCCCGTCCGCGCCCGCATGGAACGGGGCGAGGCGTCGCTGGGCATGACCGTCCGGATGGGCCGCTCCGGCGACATCGCGCGGATCGCGAAGGCGACCGGGCACGACTTCATCTTCATCGACACGCAGCACTCGGTGTTCGGGATCGAGACGATCATCCACATCGCCCAGGTGGCGCTCGCGATCGGCGTCGCCCCGCTGGTGCGGGTGCGCGGCATCGACGACCCCGACGTGTCGCTGCTGCTGGACAACGGCGTGACCGGGATCGTCTATCCCGACGTGAGCACCGCCGCCCAGGCCCGGCGCGCGGTCGATGTCTGCAAGTTCGCGCCCATCGGAACCCGGTCCGTGGTGGGCGGCTACCCGCATTTCGACTATCGTGCGGTCCCGCTGACCGAAAGCGTGCCGCAACTGAACGCGGTCTGCCTGCTGGTGCTGATGATCGAGACGACGGAGGGCCTGGCCAACGTGGATGAGATCGCCGCCGTGCCCGGGATCGACGTGCTGCATGTCGGCAGCAACGACCTGCTGGCGAACATGGGAAAGCCCGGGCAGTTCGACGACCCGGCCATCATCGACGCGCAGGACCGCGTGATCGCCGCGGCGCGCCGGCACGGCATCTTCGCGGGCTGCGGCGGCAACCGCGATGTCGCGCGCCAGGCGGCGGCGGTGCGGCGCGGCGCGCTGTTCCTGACGACGCAGACCGATATCGGCTTCCTGGCGGCGGCGGCCGGGGCCTGGACCACGGGCGTGCGCCGGGCGTTGGAGGACTAGGGCTATGCCCCTCGACAGCACCGGGAGCGGCCGGGCGCGCAACGTGCTGGGCGGCGTGCTGGAAATGTGCTCGCTGGACCCTCGGACCGGTTTCACGCGGACGGGCTGCTGCGAGACGGGACCGCAGGACGTGGGCAGCCACACGGTGTGCGCGGTGATGACGGCCGAGTTCCTGGCCTTCAGCCGGGACCGCGGCAATGACCTCAGCACGCCGCATCCGCAGTACGGCTTCCCGGGGCTGGTGGCCGGCGACCAGTGGTGCCTGTGCGCACCCCGCTGGGCCGAGGCGCTGGAGGCCGGCTGCGCGCCCCGCGTGGTGCTGCGGGCGACGCATGAGGCGGCGTTGGCTTGGTGCCGGCTGGAGGATCTGCAGGCGCACGCGGCATAGGGCGGACGAGCGCAGCGTTCCCCGCCGCCTCAAGCGCAGAGCCTGTCATTCTTCGTAGCACCCGAGTGCATCTACTCGGCCGCCAGCAGATCCGCCCCCGTCGTCTGCACCGCCGTCAGCGCCCGCACCCATACCGCCGTGTCGTGGAACACGGCGCCGCCGTTGGGGGACGCCGGCGCGTCGCTCGTCAGCACGTTGATCCCCATGCCGTGCGCGAAATCGGCATTCGGCCACACGCTTTCCACGACGATGGTGCCGGGCTGCATGCCGTCGGCGATGCGCACGTCGACCATGACCTCGCCCTGGCGATTGCCCAGCACGACCCGGCCGCCGTCGACCACCCCCAGGCACTCGGCATCGGCGGGGTGGATCAGCGCCGTGGGGCGGCCCTCGCGCTTCCGGCTGCTGGGCGTCTCGGTGAAGCTCGTGTTCAGGAAGTTGCGGGCCGGGGCGGCGACCAGGCGGAACGGATGGTACGTGGTCGCCGCATCCGTCGCGGCCCAATGATCCGGCAAGGCCGGCATCCCCGCCGCGTTCGGTCCCAGCCCGGCCCAGTCCGGCGCGAAGCGGAACCGCTTGTCGGGCCAGCCGAAGCCCGTCAGGAAATGGCTGTTCTCGAAGCTGTCGACGGCGTCGATCCACTTGGCGGCGATCACCGCCTCGGCGCCGGGCCAGCCGGATGCGCGCAGGGTCGCATCCACGATCTCCATCGCCGTCATGTCGAAACCGCGATGGCGGGCGCCCAGCCGTGTCGCCAGCCCCTGCAACACCTCATGGTTGCTGCGGCACTCCCCCGGCGGCTCGATCAGCTTGGGCCCGATCTGGATATGCGTGTGCCCCCCGGCGCCATAGAGGTCGTCGTGCTCCAGGAACATGGTCGCGGGCAGCACGACGTCCGCCATTTCAGCGGTTTCGGTCATGAACTGCTCGTGCACGACGGTGAACAGGTCGTCGCGCAGGAACCCGCGGCGGACGCGGGTGCTGTCCGGGGCGACGACGACGGGGTTGGTGTTCTGGATGAACAGGGCGTGGACCGGGGGGCCGTCCTTCAGCTCCGTCCGGTCGCCGGTCAGGACGGCGCCGATGCGGCTCATGTCCATCATCCGGACGCCGGGATCGACCGCGTCCAGCCCCTCGATCAGCGTCTTGTCCCAATGATAGATGCCGGTCCCGCGGTTGTTCCAGAACGCGCCGGCGCCCCTGGTCCCCCACTTGCCGGTCACCGCCGGCAGGCAGGTGACGGCGTGCATCGACACGGAGCCGTTGCGGCTGCGGGCAAAGCCGTAGCCGATCCGCAGGAACGCCCGATCGGTCCGGCAATACAGGGCGGCGAAGTGCTCGATCTCGGCGACCGACAGCCCGGTGATGCCGCTGGCCCACGCCGGGCCCCGCTCCCGCAGATGCGCCTCCAGCCGCTCCGGCACGTCGGTGTGGGCGTCCATGTAGGCGCGGTCCGCATACCCGTCCCGGAAAGCGACGTGCATGACGGCGCAGGCGAGGGCGGCATCGGTGCCGGGGCGCACGGCCAGATGCAGGTCGGCGGCCGCGGCCGTGGGCGTCCGATAGGGATCGACGACGACGAACTGCGCCCCCCGCTCCTTCCGGGCCCGCGTCACATGGGTCATGACGTTGACCTGGGTCGACACGGGGTTGCCGCCCCACATGACGATGAGGTCCGCGTCCGCCATCTCCCGCGGGTCCGGGCCGCCATATTTCCCGAAGCCCGCCATCCAGCCCATCTCCTGCGCCGTCGAGCAGATGGTGCTGTGCTGGCGGGAGTAGCGCATCACGTGCCGCAACCGCTGGATGCCGTCGCGCTGCACCAGCCCCATCGTCCCGGCGAAGAAATAGGGCCAGATGGCGGCCGGGCCGTGCCGGGCCGCGATGTCGGTGAAGGCGGCGGCGGTGCGGTCCAGCGCCTCGTCCCAGGTGGCCTCGCGGAATTGCCCGCTGCCCTTGGGTCCCGTGCGGATCAGCGGGCGCGTCAGGCGGCCGGGGTGGTGGATGCGCTCGGCATACCGGGCGACCTTCGCGCAGATCACGCCGGCCGTGTACGTGTTGTCGCGGGCGCCGCGCAGGGTCCCGATCCGGCGGCCCCCGCCGTCGTCGGCGTGGATGTTCACCTCCAGTGCGCAGGTGCTGGGGCAGTCGTGCGGGCAGACGCTGTTGCGGACGTCCAGGGTCATGCGGCCTCGGCGGTTGGAACAAGGGTGGGCAGCGCCGCGCGGTTGGCGGCCCAGGCACGGTCGTACTCGATGGCGCGCGCGACATCCTGCGCCGCCTCCTCCCCGTACAGGCGGCCGAGCAGGTGCAGCGTGGCATCCGCCGCCAGGGACACGCCGCCGCCGGTCACGACGTCGCCGGCATCGACCACCAGCGCCTCCCGGCCGTCATCCAGGCGCGACAGCGGCGACTGCGCCTCCGCCCCCAGCGCCACCCGCCGTGTCGTCGCCGCCTTCCCCGCCAGCAGCCCGGCCGCCTGCAGGATCATGGCCCCGGTGCACACCGAAGCGACGATCCCCGCCGGGCGCCGCCGCAGGAACGCAAGCATCGCCGGGTCCGCCGACGCCTCGGGCCAACCCGCGCCGCCTGTGACGATGACGACATCCAGGAACGGCGCGGAGGGCAGGGCGTGCTCGGCCATGACGCGCAGGCCCCCCGCAAGCACGACCTCCCCGGCCTGGGCCGCAAGCGTGACGGCGCGCACGCCGGGCAGCAGCCGCCGCGCCATGGACAGCACGCCGAACGTCGCGCCCAGGTCGATCGGCTCGACCGAAGGATACAGGACGATGCCGAACAGCGATGCTGCGGTGCGGTCGCGGATCATGACAGCCACGCTACGGGCGAGGCCGGCCCGGAATCAAGCGGAGGAATGCGCCAGCCGCCACGCCAGCAGCAGCCAGAAGCCGCCGACGATCATGCCGCCCACCACGTCGCTGAGATAGTGGAGGCTCAGCACCAGGCGGCTGAAGGCGATCAGCACGACCAGAACGGCGGCGGCGGCGAAGATTTCGGTCCGCCAGCGCTCGGGCGCCGCCGCGGCGACGGCCAGGGCGACGAAGCCGTAGACGGCGACGGCGACGGTCGCGTGCGCGCTGGGGAAGGAGGGGGATGCGGCGGTCAAGCCGTCCAGGAAGGGCGGCCGGGCGCGGGCGGTGAGGAACTTGACGGACCAGGTCGTCGCCTCGGCCCCCACGAAGGCGAGCCAAAGCGGCCCCACCAACCCGCCCCGGCCCGACGACCACAGCAGGCCGGAGGCGGCGAGCGCCACCGCCGCGCCAGTGCCGCCCGTGCCGGACTGGGTCAGCCAATCGAACCCGGCCAGGACCGGCCGCACCCGCAGCGGCGCGAGACCCGCCTGCACCAGCCCGTCCAGCACCACGACCGGTCCGCCCTGCCGCACCAGCAGCAGCAGGGCGACGAAGGCCGCGGCGAGCCCTGCCAGGATCAGCGTCATCCGGGGGGCGGCGGCGCGTACACGGTCACCGCCTCGGGCAGCACGCTGAAGCGGGCCGGCGTCACGGTGACGATCTCCCCGTCCGCGCTGATCGATTGCGGGAGCCGGGTCACGACCTCGACGACGGGGCTGCGGGCCGTGCGGACCTCGGCGAGCTCGTCATGCCGGCCATCGCGGAAGGCGCGCGCCATCATCAGCAGCCGCCAGCGTGACGAAGGCTCCAGGCTGTAGACGTCCAGCAGGCGGTCGTCGATGGCGGCGGCCTCGGCCACCACCATTCCGCCACCGTAGAAGCGGCCGTTGCCGACGGTGATCTGCATGGTGCGGACCCGATGAATGGTCGCGCCGCAGCGGATGATCGCGCTGAACCGCTTATGCCCCATCAGCACCTTCAAAGCGGCAAGCGGGTAGGCGAGGCGGCCGAAGCGGCGCTTGGTGGCGCGGGTCAGCCGTCGCGTGATCTCGACCGTGAGGCCCACGCTGGCGACGTTGAAGAAAAGCTGGCCGTTGACGCTGCCGACGTCGATCTTGCGCGTCGCGCCGTCCAGGATCACGGCCGCCGCCGCCTCGGGCTCCGTCGGGATGTTCAGCGTGCGGGCCAGGTCGTTCGCCGTGCCCATCGGCAGGATGCCCAGCGGCAGGCCGGTGTCGCGCAGCGCGACCGCCGCGCCGCTGATGGTGCCGTCGCCGCCGCCCAGCACCACGCAATCGACATCGTGCTTCACCGATCGGATCAGCTCGGCCAGCTTGTCGCGCTTCAGGCACTCCCGCCGGATCAGCGTCATGCCTCCGGCCTCGAGCGCGCGGATATAGGCCTCCGGCTCCCGCCCGCCCCGGCTATGCGCATTGACCACGAGGAGGGCCGTGCGCCCGGGTTCGTTCATGCCTGCTGGTTACCATGAAACGCCGCACCCCCTGCAACTCGTCATGGCGGCGTGCGAGGGTGCGGGCGATCACGATCCAGGAGTGCCCGTGACGTCGAAGCCCGCCAGCCCCGCCGATCCCGCCGAGCCGGCCCCCGGGCCGCTCGCTGCCCGCCGCAGCAAGGGCCGCGCGGCGTGGGACGCGGCGCTGGCCGGGCCGCTGGGGCTGGGCGGGCGCGGCCGGGGCGCGCCGGAGGCTTGGTTCCTGGGCCCGCGGGCCGAGAACCTCGATCTGCTGCACGAGCTGATCGACGCCGCGATCGACAGCCACGCCGCCTTCCGCCGCGGTTTCCACCCCGAAGACCCGACGCACCTGACCGAGGCCGTACGCCGCAGCCCCGCCTTCCAGGCCGGCGCCGACCGGCTCCGGCGGGAGACGGCGGCGCTGCTGGACAAGCTGCGCCTGTCCGCCCCGTTCTCGTCCATGCGCTATCAGGGGCACATGCTGTGGGACCAGGCGTTGCCGGGCCTGGTCGGGCTGGTCGCGGCGCTGCTGTACAACCAGAACAACGTCGCGGCCGAGGCATCCCCGGTGACAACCCGGCTCGAGATCGAGGCGGGGCGGGATCTCTGCCGCATGCTGGGCTACGACGAACCCGCCCCCGGCGACCCGGCCCCCATGCCGTGGGGCCACATCACCAGCGGCGGCACGGTCGCGAATATCGAGGCGCTGTGGGCCGCCCGCAACCTGAAGTTCGCCGCCGTCGCCGCCCGCGCCGCCCTGCGGGAAGCGCCGGAGCTGGCCGATGCGCGGCGGCTGGAGGTGCCGATGTGGGGCGGCGGCACGGCGCGGCTGGCAAGCCTCGACACATGGTCGCTGCTGAACCTCGATCTCGACGTGGTCGCCGGGCTGCCGCGGGCGATGGAGGCCCTGGGCGTCGCGCCGGAGACGCTGGCGCGGGTGATGGGCGCCTACGCGGTGCAGCATGTCGGGCTGGTGCCGTTCTACCGCAGCTTCATGCCGGACGTGCCGGAGGCGCCGGTGCTGCTGGCGCCCGCCACCAGCCATTATTCCTGGCCGAAGGCGGCGACCCTGCTGGGCCTGGGGCAGAACGCCGTGCTGGTGCAGCGGGTGGACCAGGATGCGCGGCTGGACCTGGAGGCCGTGGCGGAGACGCTGGAGGCGGCGCTGCGGCGGCGCATCCCGGTGCTGTTCGCCGTCGCCGTGATCGGCAGCACGGAGGAGAGCGCGGTCGACCCGCTGGCAGGCCTGGTCGCGCTGCGGGACCGGTTCCGGGCGCGCGGCCTCAATTTCATGATCCACGCCGACGCGGCCTGGGGCGGCTATTTCCGGTCCATGCTGCGGGAGGGCGAGCCCGGCGAGCCCGAGGACGACGGGGGCGTGCCCACCTACGCCATGAGTCCGGCGGTGCAGGCGCAGTACGAGGCGCTGCCGCTGGCCGACAGCATCACCGTCGATCCGCACAAGGGCGGCTATATCCCCTATCCCGCGGGCGCGCTGTGCTACCGCAACGCGGCCTTTCGGGACGCCATCTCCCTGCGCGCGCCCGTCGTGTTCCACAGCCAGACGGAGCCGACGGTGGGCATCTACGGCGTGGAGGGCAGCAAGCCCGGGTCGGCCGCGGCGGCGGTCTGGCTGGCGCACCGGGTCATCCGGCCGGACCGGACGGGATACGGCCGCATCCTGGGCCAGTGCATGTGGACGGCCAAGCGGCTGTTCTGCCGGCTGGCGGCGCTGGAGGACTCGCGCTTCACCATCACACCGTTCAACCAGACCCCGGCCGAGCGCGCGGGCGCGCCACCCGGCGTGCGGCAGGCCGAACGGGCGGTGCTGCGGGACCTGGTGCCGCTCGACAACGCAACGCTGCAGGCGCGGCTTGCGCAGGACGCGGTGGCCCGGCGGCTGTTCGCGCAGGTGGGATCGGACCAGGTGATCCTGGCCTTCGCGCTCAACCCCAGGGGCAACACGTCGCTGACCCGGGCCAACGCGCTGAACGCGGCGGTGTTCGGCCGGTGCAGCATCATCGAGCCGCGGGCGGACATGGCGGGGCTGGACCTGGTGCTGACCAGTTCCCGGTTCGACCCGGCGACATACGGGCAGGGCTTCGTCGACGCGTTCTGCCGCCGGATGGGGGTCGCGCCGGTGCCCGGGGAAGGCGTCGACTTCCTGATCAGCACGACGATGGACCCCTGGACGACGGCAACGGAGCAGGGCGATTTCCAGGCGGAGATCGAGGCGGCGCTGCGCCGGGCGGCCCATGCGGCGCTGGACGAGTTGGAGTAGCCGCCGTCGCCGATAATCGGGCCTTGCGGCGGGGGCCACCTTGCCTCACATGTGGGTGGCGGTGCTGCTGGGTGCGTCAGGTAGCTCATGCCCGGGGCCGATAAGCACTCCCTCGGGAACTGGCTCTGTCATGACCGTGGTCATGGTATCTGGTGCCCACCTGCTACAGCAGGTCTCGGGAGCATGACGAACCAACGGCCATGGCGGCACCGCACTTCATGACGGACAAGGCCGGGCTGCGCGCGGCGATGCGGGACCGGCGGCGGGCCGCGTGCCCGGGTTGGGGCGTGCGGCTGGCGGGCCATGTGCTGTCCGCATGTCCGCCGCGGCCGGGGACGGTCGTTGCCGGATTCTGGCCGATGGGCGACGAGATCGACATCCGGCCGCTGCTGCTGGCGCTGCTGGGGCGTGGCCATGACGTGCTGCTGCCGGAAACGCCGCCCCGCGGCCACGCGCTGCGGTTCCGGCGCTGGCGGCCCGGTGTGCCGATGATCGCCGAGCGGTTCGGCACCGCCCGGCCCGACGGGCCCATCGCCACCCCGGATTTGCTGCTCGTGCCGTTGCTCGCCTTCGACGCCCGGTTCAACCGATTGGGCTACGGCGGCGGGTATTACGACCGGACCGTCGCGGCGCTGCCGGGCGTGCGGACGATCGGCTGCGGCTATGCGCTGCAGCAGGTGGACGCGGTGCCGGTTCTGCCGCATGACGCCCCGCTCGATGCCGTTGCGACCGAATGCGGCGTGCTGGTGCGGCCGGAGAGCTGATGCGCATCCTGTTCCTGGGCGACGTCGTGGGCCGCAGCGGCCGCGACGCGGTGGTGGCTGCCTTGCCGGAGCTGCGGAGCCGTCTGCGCGCGGACCTGGTCGTCGTGAACGGCGAGAACGCCAGCCACGGTTTCGGCCTGGGGCCCGACATGGCCGACGCCTTCCTGAAGGCGGGCGCCGACGTCATCACGCTGGGCAACCATAGCTGGGACCGGAAGGAGCTGATCCCCTACATCGCGCAGCAGCCTCGGGTGGTGCGGCCGCTGAACTATCCGCCGGGAACGCCGGGGGCCGGGTCGTTCCTGGTGGCCCTGGCGGATGGGCGGCGGGCGCTGGTGCTGAACGCGATGGGGCGTCTTTACATGGATCCCATCGACTGCCCGTTCCGCGGCACGGCGGAGCTGCTGGCCCGCTACAAGCTGGGCGCCAGCGTCCAGGCGATCCTCGCCGACTTCCATGCGGAGGCGACCAGCGAGACGATGGCCTACGCCCATTCGTTCGATGGCAGCGTCAGCGTGGTCGTGGGCACGCACACCCACGTGCCCACCGCCGACCACACGATCCTGCCGGGCGGCACCGCATTCCAGAGCGACGCGGGCATGTGCGGCGATTACGACAGCGTGATCGGAATGGGCAAGCAGGGGGCCGCGTCGCGGTTCTGGCACAAGATGCCGGGGGACCGGCTGAGCCCGGCCGACGGCGCGGCCACGCTGTGCGGGCTGTTCGTCGTGACCGACGACCGGACAGGGCTGGCGACGGCGGTCGAGCCGTTGCGGCAGGGCGGGCGGCTGTCGCAACTGTTTCCCGGCATCTGATCCGGGGCCGCCGCCGTAACTGTGGCAGGCTCGACAATGGAGGCGGACATGAAGCGGATTGCGGTATGCGTGCTGTCGGCGTGGGTCTTGGCGGCCTGCGCCAATCCCGGAGCGTCGACCGAGGCGCCGACGGGGATCAAGCAGTCGAACGGCGGGGGGGAGCTGACCCTGGGCGTTGTCAACGCGTCTGGCGCCTTGCGGACCACGGTGGTCCGCTGACCCACGCGTAGCGGTCCCGAGCCGGGGGTGCCCGGCTCGGGATCGGTTCAATCGGCCGCGAGCGCCAGGGCCTTGCGCGCCATGATCTTGCCGACATGGTCCTCGATCGCCTCGCCGACCGTCTCCGCATGGGTTGCGAAGACGTGGTCGGCGCCGGCGTAGACCCGGTAATCGACCTGGACGTTCTTCTGTGTGTTCAGCTTGTCGACCAGCTTCCGCACGGCAGGCTCGGGCACCAGCTCGTCGCTGTCGCCGTGCAGCATCAGGCCGCCGCAAGGGCAGGGGGCGAGGAAGCCGAAATCATAGTGGTTCGCCGGCGGCGCGACGCTCACCCAGCCGGAGATCTCGGGGCGCCGCATCAGAAGCTGCATGCCGACGAAGGCGCCGAACGAGTAGCCGCTGATCCACAGCCCGGCCGAGTTCGGGTTGACCATCTGCATCCAGTCGAGCGCCGCCGCGGCATCGCTGATCTCACCGAAGCCGCCGTCGTACTTGCCCTGGCTGCGCCCGACGCCGCGGAAATTGAACCGCATGACGGAGAAGCCAAGCTTCTGGAACGACTGGTACATGGTGTACGCAATCCGGTTGTTCATCGTCCCGCCGTGAAGCGGGTGCGGGTGCAGGATCAGGGCCAGCGGAGCATTCGGCTCCTTGCTGTGATTGTAGCGGCCCTCGAGCCGGCCGTCGGGGCCAGCGAACATCACCTCAGGCATGGCGTTCCAATCTCGTTCGACATGTCGCGGTTCGGCATATGCCGTCCGCGCCGCAATTGATCCCTAGCGCCGCCAGCCCATTTGACCCGGCGGCACAAACCAGCTTAGCCTTTCCGATACGAAGCGGACCGTGAAGCCCGCGTGTCATCGTCTTCGTGGCCGGAGGTGGGGGGGCGCCCCGGCCACGGGCAGAATATAGTCAGCCTCGGCACGGTTTTCATAATGGAAATGTCGCATGGCATTCATGTTTCTGCGTGAGGCCGTCACGGCCTACCGGCAGCGCGATCCCGCAGCCAGATCGGCGTTGGAAGTCCTGTTGTGCTACCCTGGGTTGCACGCGGTCCTGTGGCACAAGCTCTCTCATGGGCTGTGGAAGCGCAAATGGCGCCTGCCCGCCCGGTTTACCGCACATCTCGGCCGGATGTTGACTGGAATCGAAATCCATCCCGCTGCCGTGATCGGCCGCCGTCTCATAATTGACCATGGAATGGGGGTGGTGATCGGGGAGACGGCGGAGATCGGCGATGACGTCTACTTGTACCATCAAGTGACTCTGGGCGGCACCAGCAGCCAGCAGGGCAAGCGGCACCCCACCTTGGGCAACGGAGTCATCGTGGGCGCCGGGGCGAAGATCCTGGGTGCGATCACCGTCGGCGACAATGCGCGGGTCGGCGCCAATGCCGTCGTCGTCCAGGCCGTGCCGCCGAACGAGACGGTCGTGGGCATTCCCGCACGGCCCGTCGAACGTGACCCGACGAAGCGCATGCCCCGCCGCGACCTGTCGTTCGTCGCATACGGCACGCCGTGCGAGGGCACCGTCGATCCGCTGGTGTGCACGATCGAGGCGCTGCGGGCCGAGCTGCTGGCGCTCGAGGCCCGGGTGTCCGCCCTGCAACGGTCGCCCGCGGCGGAATAATGGCCTACCTCGACGCCAACGCGACCGAGCCGCTGCGGCCCGAGGCGCGGGCGGCGGCCATCGCGGCGATGGAACTGGTGGGCAACCCGTCGAGCGTTCACGCCGCGGGCCGCGCGGCACGGGCGGTGCTGGAATCGGCGCGGCGGGCCATCGCCGAGCGGTTCGGCGCGCCGGCCGGGGGCGTCGTGTTCACGTCGGGCGGGACGGAGGCGGACGCGCTGGCCATCGCCTCCCTGGGGCCCGGGCGGCGGATCGTGATCGGCGCGACCGAGCATGACGCCGTCCGCGCTGCGGCGCCGGACGCCGCCGTGCTGCCGGTGGATCGGGACGGCGTCGTGCGGCTGGACCAGTTGCCGGCACTGCTCGCCGCCGGCCCGGCGCTGCTGTGCCTCATGCTTGCGAACAACGAGACGGGCACGATCCAGCCCGTGGCGCAGGCCGCCCGCATCTGCCGCGCCCATGGCGCGCTGCTGCACGTCGACGCGGTGCAGGCGGCCGGGCGGATCCCGGTCGATCTGCACGGGTTGGGCGCCGACAGCGTGGCCCTGTCCGGGCACAAGCTGGGCGGTCTGAAGGGGGCCGGGGCCTTGCTGCTGGCGCCGGGGCGGGACGTGGCTGCGGTGATGCGGGGCGGTGGGCAGGAGCGGGGGCGGCGCGGCGGCACCCCCGCCTTGCCCGCCATCGCGGCGTTTGCCGCCGCAGCCTGCGCCAATGCGGTCGACGTCGCGCCGCTGCGCCAGGTTATCGAGGCGGCGGCGCTGTCGTGCGGCGCGCTGCTGCTGGGTGGCGCCGACCGCCTGCCCAACACCGTCTGCCTCGCCCTGCCCGGCACGGCGGCGGAATTGCAGGTGATCGCGCTCGACCTCGCAGGCGTGCAGGTGAGCGCCGGGGCCGCGTGCAGCAGCGGCAAGGTCGCCCGCAGCCACGTGCTCGCGGCCATGGGCCTGGGGGCGCTGGCGGGCGAGGCGATCCGCGTGAGTCTGCCGTGGAACGCGACCCGGGCCGATGTCGATGCCTTCGCGACCGCCTATGCGGCGATGGCGGCGCGGCGGCAGGCGGCTTGAAGCACGTGGGGCGGGCGCGTTCTCCCACCTTGTGGCGGCGATCTACGATGGTGGGTTGAAGGGCCCACCTTACCGGGATGGCAGATCCATCGCCCAGCGCGTGCCGCGGCGGAGCACCCTGGCGGGGTTCCCGGCGGCTGTGCAGTGTGACGGGATGGCGCCCGTCACCACCGAGGCAGCGCCGATCACCGTGTCGTGGCCGATGTCCGTCCCCTTCAGCACCAGGCTGCGGGCGCCGATCCAGACCCGCGCCCCGATCGTGACATCCCCGGCCGCGTTGATGCGCGCGCCGGTCGCCACGTCGAACACCGGGTGCATGTCGCTGACGCTGATGTCGACTTCCGCGGCGATCAGGCTGCCGGACCCGATCGCGATCCGGCCGGGCTCGTGCAGCAGCAGGCGGACCAGACCGTTGATGCCGATGTCGTCGCCGAGGTCGACCTGTGCCCCCGGGCAGGCATGGACGAACAGCGCGCCCAGGTGATTGCGCGCGCCGATCGCGACCCGCGCGCCGCCGCCGATTTCCAGGCGCATCCCCGCGTCGACGCAGCCGGGGCCGATGGCGACGCGCGCGCCCTGGCCGGTGAAGACGATGCGGCCGGATAGCGCCTGGCGCTCGGCGGGGCCGACCTCGATCCAGTTGCCGCCGGGGTCGTCGACCTGCAATGCCATGCGCCCCTCTACCGGGACGGCAACACCTGCGCCATATCCAACGCATGCGCCCGAACCGCCCCGTCTACCTCGACAACCAGGCGACGACGCCCTGTGATCCGCGTGTCCTGGCCGTCATGCTGCCGTGGTTCACCGAGAAGTTCGGCAACCCGCACAGCGCGGAGCACGCGATGGGCACCGAGGCCGAACAGGCCGTCGAGGCCGCGCGCGCCCAGATCGCGGCCCTGATCGGCGCCGACCCGCGGGAGATCGTGCTGACGTCCGGCGCCACCGAATCCAACAACATCGCCATCAAGGGCGCCGCCCGGCACGCCGCCGGCCTGGCCGACCCGCGCCGCCGGGTGATCACGGCCGCGACCGAGCACAAATGCGTCCTGCAAAGCGTCGCCGACCTGGCGGCCGAAGGGTTCGAGCCCGTCGTGCTCCCCGTCCGGCCCGACGGGCTGCTGGATCCGGAGGCGCTGGCCGTCGCGCTGGAGTCGCCGACGCTGCTGGTCAGCGTCATGGCGGTCAACAACGAGACGGGGGTGATCCAGGACCTGCCCGCCATCGCCGCGCAGGTCCACGCGGCCGGCGCGCTGTTCCACACCGACGCGGCGCAGGCGGCCGGGAAGGTGCCGATCGACGTGGCCGCGATGGGCATCGACCTGCTGAGCCTGAGTGGCCACAAGCTGTACGGACCCAAGGGCGTGGGCGCGCTGTATGTGCGGCGCCGCCCGCGGGTGCGGTTGGCGCCCCTGTTCTCCGGCGGCGGGCAGGAGCGGGGGCTTCGCAGCGGCACCCTGCCGACGCCGCTGGTCGTGGGCCTCGGCGAGGCCTGCCGGCTGGCGCTGGCCGAAATGGCGGAGGAGGCCGAGCGTCTGACGGTCTTGCGCGACCGGCTCCTGGCCGGGCTGCGCCGGCGCATGGCGGTGCAGGTCAACGGATCCTGGGAGCGGCGGATTCCCGGCAACCTCAACCTGACCTTCCCGGCCCCGGCGCTCGCGCTGATGCGCGCGGTGCCCGACCTTTGCGTGTCGACGGGCTCGGCGTGCAGCTCGGCCGCGATCGAGCCCAGCTATGTCCTGCGTGCGCTCGGCCTCGACGACGATGCGGCGGGGCGCACCTTGCGTCTGGGGCTTGGACGTTTTACCTCGGCGGCCGACGTGGACTTCGCCGCAGATCGCTTGGCGGAGGCCGCACTTGAACCGATCGAGGCCTAGATGCCCAAGATGACTTTCGTCGAACGCAACGGCGCCGCGCGCGAGGTGGACGCGCCGGTGGGGTTGAGCGTGCTCGAGATCGCGCACAAGCACGGCGTCGATATCGAGGGCGCGTGCGAGGGCTCGCTCGCGTGCTCGACCTGCCACGTGATCGTCGACTCCGGCTGGTTCGAGAAGCTGGCCAAGCCGACCGAGGACGAGGAGGACATGCTGGACCTCGCCTTCGGCCTGGAGCAGACGAGCCGGCTGGGGTGCCAGATCGTCATGACGCCGGCGCTGGACGGGCTGGTGGTGAAGCTGCCGGCCGCGACCCGCAACGCGCAGGGGTGACATGCGCATCGTCGCCGCGATGTCGGGCGGCGTCGACAGCAGCGTGGTGGCGGGCCTGTTGCACGAGGCCGGGCACGAGGTGATCGGCGTAACGCTGCAGCTGTATGACAGCGGCGCTGCGTCGGGACGCAAGGGCGCGTGCTGCGCCGGGCAGGACATCCACGACGCGCGGGACGTCGCCGACCGCCTGGGGATCGCGCATTACGTGATCGACCGCGAGGCGCGGTTCCGTCAGGCGGTGATCCAGGATTTCGCGGACAGCTATGCGTCCGGGGAGACCCCGGTGCCCTGCGTCCGCTGCAACATGAGCGTGAAGTTCACGGATCTGCTGGGACTGGCGCGGGAGCTGGGGGCCGAGGCGATGGCGACGGGGCATTACGTCCGCCGGGTCGACGGCCCGGATGGCCCCGAGCTGCACCGCGCCCGCGACCCGGCCCGTGACCAGAGCTGGTTCCTGTTCGCCACGACGCGCGACCAGCTTGCATTCACGCGCTTTCCGCTGGGCGACATGCCGGACAAGGCGGCGGTCCGGGCCGAGGCCGCGCGGCTGGGCCTGCGCGTTGCGGCCAAGCCGGACAGCCAGGACCTGTGCTTCGTGCCGGACGGCAGGTATGCCGCGCTGGTCGCGACGCTGCGGCCGGATGCGGGGGCGCCCGGGGAGATCGTGGCGCGGGATGGCAGGGTGCTCGGGTCGCATGCGGGCGTCGCCGGGTTCACGGTGGGGCAGGGACGGGGGCTGGGAGCCGCGAGCTTCGACGGGGGGGTGCGCTCGGCCGTGCTCGCCGTCGACGCGGCGGCGCGGCGGGTCGTCGTCGGCCCCAGGGAGTCGGGCCGGCGGGCCATCCGCCTGCGGGACGTGAACTGGCTGACGGAGCCGGCGCCGATCCGCTGCACGGTGAAGCTGCGCGCGCGGGAGGCGCCGCACGGGGCCGAGCTGCGCCCGGACGGCGACGGTGCCATGGTGCTGCTGGACACCCCCGCCCTCGCGGCGCCCGGCCAGGCCTGCGTGGCGTATGACAACGAGCGCGTGCTGGGCGGCGGCTTCATCGCCGCCGATTGACGCGCGGGGGGGAGTGCGGCATATCCCCGCCCCCGGGATATGGCAGCGTAGCTCAGTGGTAGAGCAGGGGAATCATAATCCCTTGGTCGGGGGTTCAAATCCCTCCGCTGCTACCAGGACCCGCGTTCAGCCCGGATTCGGCCGATGCCCATGTCCACCCGGCTGATGCTGCGGACCGCCGTCCGCGTAGCCCCGAAGTCGATCGTATGCCTCGATTTGTTGAGGTGTCAGGACCGACCGCATCTCGATGTGCGCCGCGAGGTGCACGGCACGAATGCGGCCCATCAACGCGCCGATCAATTCGGTCTGCGAGGCCATGGCGGCAGCGGTGATCGTGCCGGCCCGGAACCCGGCGTCCAGCGCCCGTTCCAGCCCGATCAGTTCGGCCCCCAGCGGCTTTGCGGCCGATTCCATCCGTCCGAAGCTGGCCTGCACCGCCTGCACCTGATCGGGCGACAGGGCGAGCGGACCGCGCAATTCCAGGACATGCGCCGGGCCAGGGTGACGGTTTAGTTCGCCGGCGCGGGCCAGTCCCATGCCGCGGCCGGCCAGAAGGTCTGCCGTCTCCTGGGCCGAAAGGGCCTTGATGTCCCGGGCCTGCTGCCCCGCATAGCCTCCCGTCTGCGCAGCGGCGGGCAGGGCGAGCAGGACAGCGAGTAGGGTGTGAAATAGCTGCATCTGTTGGGTGCTCCGGTCGGTTGATCACGTCGTGACTTCTCAGCCGGACGGCGGCTTCCCGGACCACGTGCTGCCGCCCAGGTCCTGGTCCAGATAGGCCTCGACCACGTATTCGCCCCCCGGCGCGCCCGGCGGCGTCGACGGGTACGACGCGGCCATCCCCGCAAGCGACGCCGACCACAGCGAGCCCTGATCCGTGTTGCTGACCGGGCCGTCCTCGACGAGCGGCACCTGCGCCACGCGCGGCTTCGCGCCCGGTGCGGTGATGCGGGCGGTCACCTTGCGGCCATCGAGCTTGGTCGCGTCGCCCACCGAGACGACGCTGAAGAACAGCGTGTCCTTGGCCTGGCTATAGTACACCGGGTCACGCTCGGTGAAGAAGCGCGCCTCCTCGCCCGCTTCCTCGTAGCTGTGCGGCGCCCGGCCATCGGTGCTGGGCGGCTGCCCCGCGCCGTCACGGAGCGCCGCCCAGGTCTGGTTGCCCACCGTGCCGTCCACCTGCAGGCCGTTCTTCTTCTGAAAGCTGAGCACCGCCTTCAGCGTGGCCGGGCCGAAGCTGCCGTCGATCTGCACGGTCTCGCCGTGGGTGGCCAGCGCCGTCTGCAGGTATTCGACCCAGCCATCGGGCGCCTTGTCGCCCTTTCGCAGCGTCGGCTCCTTCGCGCTCGCGGGCGGGGTGAAGGGCGGGTCGTCTTCGGGCTTCGGCGGAACCACCTGGCCCCCGCCCCCTCCACCGCCGGTCAGGGTGAAGGTTACCGGGACGTTCTCCTCGCCCTGCCCGATCTGCTCCAGGGAGTGGTAGACGGCCGTCGTGGAGGTGGCCGTGGCGGTCGCCGCGTTCTTCTCGCCGACCGGGTTCGACCACTCCATCGCCCAGGTATCGGTGGTCTCGCCGATGAAGTAGCGGCACGACCCCTTGCAGCCCGGCGTCTTTCCATGCGGCGTGCCGACGAACGCGAACTGGGCGGACGCGCCCGGCGCGATCGTGGTGGCCGGGTTCGTCATGAAGTCGCCGGTCTCGTTCTGCTGGTCGTCCAGCGACAGCGCCAGGCCGGTCTGGTTCACGACGGTGACGAGGCAGCTCGTCGCCTGGTCGGCCGGGGTGTCGGGCTTGGGCGGCACGTCTCCGCCGCCGCCCTTGCCGTGGACGGAAAACTTGAACGCGGCCTTGTTGCCGGAGCCCGCGATGCCCTTCGCCGTGTAGTCGCCGGCCTTCGGGCCCTCCAGGATCGCCTCGGCCGAGGTCTTGCCCCACTTCTCGAACCTGGGATTGTCGAAATGCAGCGTGAGCGTCGTCTCGCCGTCGGGAAAGGTGTACTTGATGTGACCCTCGATCCCGAAGACGCCGACGTCGCCCAGGAACGGGATGGGGGTCCAGACCTTCGTGTTCTCGGCCGCGAACTTGGTCTTCCCCCCGGCGTCCACCTCGGCGTCCGGCAGCTCGGTCAGCTTGCCGTTGTCGATGTCGAGGCTGGCCTGGTCGACGGTCAGCAGCTCCTGCGTGCCGTTGTGGAAGGTGCAGGTGCAGGTCATCTCGGTGGCGCTGCCGGCGTCGGCGAGGTCGAGGTCGGCGCCGTTGACGCCCTTGCTCTCGTCGCCCTCGGTCGCCTGTTCGATGAGGATGTCGATCTCGTCGTAGCCGTTGCCGGTTCCCGCGCCGCCATTGGCCTGGTCGATCAGGATGTCGATCTCGTCGAAGCCCTGATCCTCGGCCTCGTCCTCCTGGGGCGGGACGGCCAGGGGGCCTTTCGCCATGAACCCGGTGACCCAGTCCCGTTGCTCGGTCGTGAACATGGCCGGCGCTCTCCGCGAGGGTCGGGTTCCGCTTCCGGTCCCGTTCGGTTCAGGCTAGCGTGACTGGCACCTGGTCCGCAACGTTTCGTGAGGGGAGTGCCATGGCGGTCGCGACGGTGATGACGGCGCAGTTGATGTGCTCGTTCGGGGTGGCGCCTTCGGTGCTGTCCGTGCTGCCGGTGAACCGGGTGCAGTGCGGCAAGCAGATCGCGGCGAACATCATGGACAGCAAGCCGATGGTGAACATCATGCCGTTCGGGATGTGCATCACGCCCAGCAACCCGGTCGTCGCCTCGGCCACCGCGGCGGCGTTGGGCGTGCTGACGCCCATGCCGTGCATCCCGAACACGGTGGCGCCGTGGGTGCCGGGTTCGCCGACGGTGACGCTGGGCGGGATGCCGATGCTGAACAACACGTCGACGTGCAACTGCATGTGGGGGGGCGTGATCACCATCGTGATGCCGGGCCAGATGACGACGATGATCGCGTGATTGCCGGGTGCCCTTGTGGGGCTCCACGAACCACCGGAGCACCGCGTTCATGCGGGTGAGGTTGCCCTTCATCTACATCAAGCAGGCAAGCATACGAACCAGCCCTTCGCCGCCCGAACGATATGGGTGGAAGCCCCCGCCCTACGAAAGGCGCACGACGGCCGTCGCTTCCCCACGCAGCACCTCGTGCCGGGTTTCGCCGTCGATGCGGTGGAAGGCGATGTCGAAGATGTGGCGGCCCACGCGCAGGTCCCGCAGCGTCACGTCCGGCAGCCATTCGGGCAAATGCGGGCGGATCAGCAGGCGGTCGTTCGGCGCGTCCGGCTCCAGCCCCAGCAGTGCCTGCACCAGGGCGAAGACCGATCCCGCCGCCCAGGCCTGCGGCACGTTGGCGCCGAGGTATTGGACAGGGAAGTTGGTGTCGTCGCGTTGCACGCCCGAGTACAGCTCGGGCAGTTGCCGCTGCATGAAATACCCGGCGGCGCGCTGGATGTCGCCCGCGATGCGTCCGGCTGCCTCGTGCAGGCCATAGCGCGCGCAGCCCAGGGCGATCAGGCTGTTGTCGTGCGGCCAGACGGACCCGACCTGGTAGGAATAGGGGTTGTAGGCGGGATGGAGCGCGCTCAGGGTGCGGATGCCCCAGCCGCTCCACATGTCCGGTTGCATCAGCCGGGCCACGACGCGCGGCGCGCGGTCCGGCGGGACGATGCCGCACCACAGCAGGTGGCCGGGGTTGCTGGCCACCGTCAGGATGGGTGTCTTCGCGCCATCGAGGCAGTAGGCGTAGAACCCCTCCGCCTCGTTCCAGAACGCCGCGTTGAACCGGGTATAGAGCGCGTCCGCCTTCGCGGTCAGCACGGCCGCGCGCGTCTCGTCGCCCAAGGCCGCGAAGATCTCCGACATGCCGCGCCAGGCAGCGAAGACGTAGCCCTGCAGTTCGCACAGGGCTTTCGGCCCGTGCACCAAGCCGCCATCGACATCGACGACCGCCTCGCCGCTGTCCTTCCAGCCGACGTTCTCGTAGCCCTGGCCGGATCGCGTGCCGTATTCCTGGAACCCGTCGCCGTCGCGGTCGCCGTACTGGTCGATCCAGGCGAGGCATCCCTCGGCGGTCTTTCGGTGCTGCTCGACGAGCGTGCGGTCCCCGGTCGCCTTCCAGGCGGCGTGAAGCACCATGAGATACAGCGGTGTCGCGTCGGCGGTCCCGTAATACGGCGTGTGCGGGATCAGCTTCAGCGCCGCCAGCTCGCCCCGGCGCAGCTCGTGCAGGATCTTGCCCGGTTCGGCGTCGCGGTAGTCGTCGCGTTCGGTGGCCTGCCAGTCCGCGAGAACGGCCAGGGTGCCGCGCGCGAATTCGGGGTTCAGCGTCATGCATTGCAGGCTGGCGATCAGCGTGTCGCGGCCGAACAGGGCGACGAACCAGGGCAGGCCGGCCGCGGGGATCTCGACCGTCTCGCCGTCCCGCTCGATGGGCAGGCGGAGCGCGGCCATGTCCTCGACCGCCTGGTCGAACAGCCGTTCCATGGCGTGGACGCTGGAAGACAGCTTCAGGACGCCGTCGCGCCAGGTCTTCATGTCGCGGCCCTGGGCGCTGCTGCCGTTCAGCACGCAGTGCTTGGGCGCCTTGTAGCACTCCTCGCCGTCCAGCAGGTCGAACCCGAGGCGGCCGGACCAGCTGGCGCCGGGGTCGAGGCGGACGGCGAAGCTGAGGCGGCCGTTGACCCAGACGGCGGGCGAGGTGGCGGCCGCGACCAGGCGCAGGCCGCGCAGGAAGGCGCCGTTGCGGTAGGTGGTGGTCAGCTCGCACCGGTCCTCGCACCAGGTGCTGCCGATCCGCCCGCGGCGGACGATGCGGCCGGACTTCACCTCGAACACGTCCGCGAAGTCGCTGCGGATCGAGATCTCGTAGTTGAACACCACCGGCACGCGGCCGTGATTGGTGATCTCGTGCGTCTCCACCACGCCGCCATCGATGACCCGGCTGAGCACGAGGCTCAGTGTGCGGTCCGCCACGGCGCCCCCCTCGCTGGGGAAGGCGCGGTTGGTCATGAAGATCCGGCAGCCGTAATAGGTGGGTGCGCCGCTGTTCAGCAGGTCCCAGACCTGGCCGTTGGCATACAGGGCATAGGCGCTGATGAGGCGCGTATCGCGGAAATACAGCCCCTTGTCGGACGGCCAGGCGACGCTGCCGTCGGGTTCGGCGATGAAGACGGTGAAGCCCTGGTGGATGGCGAGTTGCGGGGGGCCGACCTTGATTTCCAGGGGCATGCCGGGTCCTTGGAGCTCGGGGTGGGCCACTCGCTCCGTCGTCCCCGGGCGTGCCCCGGGGATGACGTCGTGCGTCAGGCCGGTTTGAATTCCAGCGAGACGCCGTTCATGCAGTAGCGCAGGCCCGTGGGACGCGGGCCGTCGGGGAAGACGTGGCCCAGGTGGCTGCCGCAGTTGCTGCAATGCACCTCGGTCCGCAGCATGCCGAACGCGCGGTCCTCGGTCGTCGCCACCGCCTCGGGTGCGATCGGCGCATAGAAGCTGGGCCAGCCGGTGCCGCTTTCGAACTTCGTGCCGGTGTCGAACAGGGCTTGCGCGCAGCCGGCGCAGACGTACGTGCCGGGACGCTTTTCGGCGTTCAGCGGGCTGGTGCAGGCGCGTTCGGTGCCGTGGCTGCGCATCACCTTGTATTGCTCGGGCGTCAGGCGGGCGTGCCATTCGGCGTCGGTCAGCGTGAACGGGAAGGTCTCGGGCTCCGGGGCCGGCTTGCGGGCGAACAGGGACATCGCGTCCTCCTTGGTGCGGGTGGCGTCGATATGGGGAGCCGGGGCGGCTACAGGAAGCCGGTCGAGAACCAGGGCACGGCGGCGACCAGGATCAGGCCCAGGATCAGCGCGCCCAGGTATGGCCAGATGCGCCGCATGGCCGCGTCGGGGCTGACGCGGCCGATCGCGCACGCCGCGTAGTAGCCGACGCCGAAGGGCGGCGCGAACAGGCCCACGCCCATCGCGAGCACGACGACCATCGCATAATGGATGTCGTGGATGCCCAGCGTGCGCGCGATCGGGAACAGCAGCGGGCCGAACAGCACGATCGCCGGAATGCCCTCGAGGATGCTGCCCAGGATCACGAACGCGACCAGGCTGATCGCCATGAACCCGGCCGCACCGCCCGGCACCCCCGCCATCGTCTGCGCCAGCGCGCGGGAGAAGCCGGATTGCGTCAGTCCCCAGGCCATGCCCGTCGCGGTGCCGATGATGAACAGGATGGCGCCCGACAGGCACGCCGTCTCCACCAGCATCGGCATCACCCGGCCCCAATCGAACTTCCGATACAGCAGCAGCCCCGCCAGCACGGAGTAGGCGATCCCGATCGTGCTGACCTCGGTGGCGGTCGCGACGCCCTCCACCACCGCCGCGCGGATCAGGAACGGCAAGGCGAGCGCGGGGATGGCGATCAGCAGCGCCTTCAGCACCTGACTGGCCGTCGCCCGCTTCACCTGGCTCACGTCGTCGTTGCGGCTGCGGTACCAGGCGACGACGGCCAATGCGATCGCCAGGATCAGCGCCGGCACCAGCCCGCCCGTGAACAGCCCGGCGATGCTGACCCCCGTCACCGACCCGATCGTGATCAGCACCAGGCTGGGCGGGATCGTCTCGCTCATCGCGCCCGAGGCCGACAGCAGCGACACCAACTCCCCTTCATGCGCGCCCCGGCGCTTCATCTCGGGAAACAGCACCGGCGCCACCGCCGCCATGTCGGCCGCCTTGCTGCCCGATATGCCGCTGACGAGGTACATGGCGCCCAGCAGCACGTAGTTGAGCCCGCCCCGCACATGCCCCAGCAGGCTGGCCAGGAACGCCACCATCGCGAGCGCCATGCCCGTCATCTCGATCAGCAGCCCCAGGAACACGAACAGCGGGACCGCCAGCAGGATCAGGCTGCTCATCCCCTCGTCCATGCGTGACACGATGACGGTCAGCGGCGTCGTGGTGGTGACGGCCAGGTAGGCCAGGGTCGCCATGCCGAAGCTGAACCCGATCGGCACGCCCAGCAGCACGCCGGCGCCCAGCAGCACGATGAAGAACAGCCCCAGGTTCCAGTTGCCCATCGCCTTGATGGCCGGCGCGCCGAAATGCAGTGCCGCGCCCAGCAGCGCCAGGCTCACGGCGACGGTCAGCACGTCCGCCACGCGGTGCCGCAGCAGCCGCACGAAGGCGGCGGCGAGCATCAGGCCCACGCCGACCGGGATCGCGCCGGCGCGGACCATGTTGGACCAGCCCAACGCGGGGGTTTCGATATACCACTCGTCCTGCGCGTATTCGACGGCGTGGGGCAGCATCATCGCCAGGAACAGCCCGGCCGCCCCGATGGCCAGCGCCTCGGCCCGGCGCTGCCACACGGGGTTCATACCGGCGACGATGGCCGTCAGCCGCATGTGCTGGCCGCGCTGCAGGGCGATGACGCTGCCCAGCATCGCGAGCCAGAGAAACAGGATGCTCGCCAGCTCGTCGGTCCAGACCAGGGGCCGATGGAACACGAAGCGGGCGAGCACGCCGACGAACAGGATCACGATCTCGGCCAGGCACAGCGCCGCCGCGGCCGCTTCCACGACGCCGCACAGGACGCGCTCGGGCCAGACGAGCCGTGCGGGTGGCAGCGCCTCGGCGGCTGCCGTCACGACACCGCGCCGACCGCGCTTTCCAGCACCTGCCAGGCTTCCTCGCCATACTTGCCGCGCCACTCCTTGTAGAAGCCGGCGGTCTTCAGCGTTTGGCGGAAGGCGTTGCTGTCGACGTCGTTGATCAGCAGGCCGCGGCCTTCCAGCACCTTGCGGACGTCGTTGTTGGCCTTGGCGATGTCCTCGCGCTCCGCCAGGGCCGCGACGGAGACTTCGCGGCGGATGATGGCCTGGGCGTCCGCGGGAATGCGGTCGAAGGCGCGCTTGTTGGCCAGCAGCCAGAACCCGTCCCACATGTGGTTGGTCATGCTGCAGTATTTCTGCACTTCATACAGCTTCGCGGTCTCGATCAGGTTCAGCGGGTTCTCCTGCCCGTCGGCGATCCTGGTCTGCAACGCGGAATAGACCTCGGCGAAGTTGATCGTGACCGGGGAGGCGCCCAGGGCGTTGAACATGCTGGTCCAGAGCGGGCTGGGCGGCACCCGCAGCTTCACGCCCTTCAGGTCGTCGGGCGTCCTGATCGGCTTCGTGCTGGTGGTGGTCTGGCGGAAGCCGTTGTCGAACTGCTTCTCCATCGCGATCAGGCCGCGCTTGTCGATCTCGCTGCGGACATAGGCGCCCAGCTTGCCGTCCATCGCGGCCCACACCTGGTCGTAGTTGCTGAACGCGAAGCCGACGCCGTTGATGCTGGCGGCGGGCACCAACGTCGAAAGGATGAGGCCCGAGAGGGTGAAGAACTCGATGGCGCCCGAGCGGAGCTGGCTCAGCATGTCGGTGTCGGAGCCGAGCTGATTGTTCGGGAACACGCGGATCTCCACCCGGCCGTCCGTCGCTTTCAGGATCCGCTCCGAGGCTTCGGTCATGCGGATGGTCAGCGGGTGGATCGCCGGCGTGTTGTTCGCGTATTTCAGGGTGAACTCGGCGGCGCCGGCCGGGCGGGTGCGGATCGCGAACATCGGCAGGGCGGCGCTGGCCACAAGGGCGCGGCGGCTGATGGGCATGGGAGCGTCTCCGGCGTTTATCGTTGCAGCCGGAGTACCTTGTTTTTGCGGCGTTGGGAACCCTCTCGGCTTGAACTGCGACCGCCGCCTGCCAATCTTTCGTGCAGCCGCGGCGCCTGATCGGGCCGCAGCCACGCTTCGCTCATCCGAGGGGGCCCTTGATGACCACGCGCATGTTCACCTCACCCATGTTCCTGGGCTTCGACCATCTCGAGCAGATCCTGGAACGTGCGTCCAAGACATCGTCCGAGGGCTACCCGCCCTACAACATCGAGCAGACGGGCCCCAACGGGCTGCGCATCACCCTCGCCGTGGCCGGGTTCACGATGAACGAGTTGCAGATCACGCAGGAGGACAATCAGCTCGTCATCCGCGGCCGCCAGGCGGACGAGCCTCAAGGCCGCGTTTACCTTCACCGTGGTATAGCTTCCCGTCAGTTTCAGCGTGCATTCGTATTGGCGGAAGGGATCGAGGTGAAAGGCGCCTGGCTCGACAACGGTCTGCTGCACATCGATCTGGCCCGGCCGCAGCCCGAGGTTCGGGTGAAGACCATCCAGATCACGCGGCCCGCATCCAGCGGTCCCTCGCGTGTGGTAGATGGGACGCACGACAAGGATTGATCGGAAACACACGTCCCCCTGCATCCGGAAGGGCTTGGCGGGCGTTGTGTCCGAGATAGGCGAATTGCGTCCGCGCCGCGGGCGCTGGACCCGGCCAAGAAAGGGGCCTGGTTCACAAGAATGCCCCCCCGCATGGACATGCCGGTGGGTTGGAGCAGGAGAGAGCACGATGACCAGCAGTGCGAGCGCGACCCACCACGGCGGCGGCGTCGATATCCGCCATCTCACCCAGGACCAGCTGATGCAGCTCGGCATGGCCGACCTGGCCTACGTGAAGCCGGTCACCCTGAACGGGCAGACGGCATTCGCGATCCACGCGGCCGACGGCTCACCCATGGCCATGGCGGCCGACTGCGCGCTGGCCGTCGCCGCCATCGTCCAGCATGAGATGCAGCCGGCGCTGGTCCACTGACCAGCGCCGCCACGCGTCACCCCTTCGCGGTCGCCGGGTCGATCCAGCCGATATTGCCGTCCGGGCGGCGATAGACAACGTTCAACTCCGCCGTTGCGCTGTTGCGGAACATCAGGACGGCCTGGTCGGCCAGGTCCATCCGCATCACCGCCTCCCCGACGCTCAACGTGCTGATCTCCGCCGACGTCTCCGCGACCACGGTCGCATAGGTCGGCGCCGCGGGCGTGTGGCCGTTCGGGGCCTGCGTCGCCTCTTCCTCCTGCCGCAGGACGTACTGGCGGGCCGCTTCGGGGCGGGCCCGGTTCGCGAGGTCCCGCGCGTGCTCGTTCACCCGGCGTCGATAGCGGCGCAGGCGCTTGGCGATGTGTTCCGCCGCGTCGTCGAACGCGCCGTGGGCGTCGGCGGCCTCGCCTTCGCCGCGCAGCGTCAGGCCGCGGCCGGCGTGCACGTTGATGTCGCACGTGAAGAAGCTGCGGGCGCGGCTGAATGTGACGCTCGCCTCCTGCGCGTGGTCGAAATACTTGCCGGTGATCTGGTCCAGCTGGTCGGCGACGCGCGTCCGGAGCGCGTCCGAGAGTTCCACCTGCTTGCCCGAGACCGTGATCTGCATCCGACCGCCTCCTGTGCGTTTCGGTTCCGTGCCGGTTCAGGCGCCTCGGCGAGGCGCTATGCCGACATCGCCTTCTCGCGCTTGCGCTGCACCGAACTGGGGATGCGCAAGGCTTCCCGGTATTTGGCCACGGTCCGGCGGGCGATGTCCACGCCTTCCCGGCGCAGCGCAGACACGATCGCGTCGTCCGACAGCACCTCCACCGGGTCCTCGGCGCCCACCATCGCGCGGATACGGTGGCGGACGGCTTCGGCGCTATGGCTTTCGCCGCCCTCGCTCGATGCGATCGCGGTGGTGAAGAAGTATTTCAGCTCGAACACGCCGCGGGGCGTCGCGATATACTTGTTGGCGGTCACGCGGCTGACAGTGCTTTCGTGCATCTCCACCGCGCCGGCGACGTCGCGCAGGATCAGCGGCCGCAGGTGGCCCACACCCCGCCGGAAGAACGCGTCCTGCTGTCGCACGATCTCGGCCGCGACCTTCAGGATCGTGTTCGCCCGCTGCTGCAGGGATTTCACCAGCCAGTTGGCGTTGGACAGGTTCTCGCCCAGGAAGCTGCGCGTCTCCCGCCCCGCGCGGGCGCTGACCCGGGCGTGATAGGCCTCGTTGACCAGCACGCGCGGCATCGTGTCGGGGTTCAGCTCCAGGATCCATTCGCCGTTCGGGGCGGCGCGCATCAGCACGTCAGGGATCACCTGCTGCACCGGGCCGGTATCGAAACCGGCGCCGGGCTTCGGGTCCAGGCGCCGCAGCTCGACCAGCATGTCGGCCAGGTCCTCGGAATCCACGCCGCACACGCCCATGAGGCTTTTCAGGTCGCGCCGGGCCAGCATCTCAAGGTTGTCGAGCAGCGCCTGCATGGCCGGGTCGAACCGGTTGCGCTCCGCAAGCTGAACGGCGAGGCAGGTCCGCAGGTCGGGCGCGAACAGGCCCGTCGGGTCGAACCGCATCATCCGGTCCCGGACGGACGCGACGCGCGCCTCGTCGAGGCCCATGGCGGCCGCGAGATCCGCCGTCGACACGGCCACGCGGCCGGCGGGGTCCAGCAGGGCGATCAGCTGTGCGCCGACGATCCGGTCGACAGGGTCGGCGAAGCTCAGGCGAAGCTGCTCGCCCAGATGGGTGCGGAGGTTGCGCGGCGCCTCCATGAGGTCGTCGACCCCGCGCTCGTCAGACGGGTCCCGCGCGCCGCGCAGGGCGCCGGCATAGGCGGCCTCGAACGGCATCCCGTCTGCCGCGCCGCCGGTGTCGAAGGTGTTGGCGTGGTCGGCTTCCACCGCGTCCGGCAGCTTCTCGCGTGAAACCAGCGTGGCGGCGTCCATGCCGTCCAGCCGCTCGGGCCGCTGATCGAGCGCGGGCTGCTCCGGCATGGTGTCCGCACGCTCGTCACGCTCCAGCAGCGGGTTGCGTTCCAGCTCCTCCTCGACGAACGCGGCGGCTTCCATGTTGGTGAACTGCAGCAGCTTGATGGCCTGACGCAGCTGGGGCGTCATCACCAGCGATTGCGTCTGCCTGAATTCGAGCCGTGGACCCATAGCCATGGCGTGGAGACTACAGGCTAAACCGTTCCCCAAGATAGACGCGGCGCACACCCTCGTGAGCCACGACCTCGTCCGGTCGGCCCTCCATCAGCACATGCCCGTCGTGCATGATATAGGCCCGGTCGATGATCTCCAGCGTCTCGCGCACGTTGTGGTCGGTGATCAACACGCCGATCCCGCGGTCCTTGAGGTGGGAGACGAGGTCGCGGATCTCGCCCACTGCGATCGGGTCGATGCCGGCCAGCGGCTCGTCCAGCAGGATGTAGTGCGGCTGCGTGGCCAGCGCGCGCGCGATCTCGACCCGGCGCCGCTCGCCGCCCGACAACGCAAGGGCGGGCGTGCGGCGGAGATGGCCGATCCCGAACTCCGCCAGCAGCTCGTCCAGCATCTGGTCGCGGCGGTCCGGGTCGGGTTCCACCACCTCCAGCGCGGCCATGATGTTGCGCTCGACGTTCAGGCCGCGGAACACGCTGGCCTCCTGCGGAAGGTAGCCGATGCCGAGCCGGGCACGCCGGTACATCGGCAGACCGGTGATGTCGTTGCCGTCCAGCTCGATCCGGCCGGTATCGGGGCGCACGAGGCCCACGATCATGTAGAACGTCGTGGTCTTGCCGGCGCCGTTGGGACCCAGCAGGCCCACGGCCTCGCCCCGGCGGACATGGATGCTCACCGCCTGCACGACCGGGCGCTTCTTGTAGGTCTTGCCGACGGAGTGCGCGGACAAGCCGCCCTCGTAGGTCGTCGGGTGGCCTAGCGTCTCGGGGCGGGCGTCGATGGTGCGCTCCCTTGCCGGGGTTTCGGGGCAGGCGTGGCGCTCGTCGCGCTCGATGCGTCGTTGGGCATCACCAGCCCCTGCACGCGGCGGCCCGGCTCCTGCACCAGGGTTGAGATGCCGGTGCGCATGTTCACCAGCGCCTCGTCGCCGACGACGAAGTTCTGGCCGCGGGTGATCCGGACGTTGCCGGCCAGGCGGGCGATCCCGGTGTCGGCGACATAGACGCCGCGGTCGCCCTTCACCACTTCCGTCGCGGTCCGCAGCTCGACGTTGCCGAACCCCTCCACGCGCTGCAGCTTGCCCGAGGCGCCCAGCGGGTCGGCGGGCGGCTTGCCCGCGACGGGTGCCTGCGGCGCCGGCTTCCCGGGTGGGGGTGCCGCGCCGGGCGCGGGTGGCGGCTGGGTGAAGCCGACCAGGGTGTCGCCGGAGATGCGGCGCCCGTCGGTCGTCGTCACCACGGCAAGGCCGCGGCCCACCGCCATGTGCTTCTGCGACCAGTATTCCATCGTGTCGCGCGCGGTCATGACCTGCTGCGGCGTCGTGATGGTCAGCGCGCTGCCGGTCAGCAGCAGCACGGCCTGGTCGATGTCGTAGACGGCCTTGTCGCCCACGGCCAGGTCGGTCGCGGTGAAGATCTTGACGTTGCCCTCGGCCTCCAGCCGGTAGACCTCGTTGGCGCCGGTATCGTTCGGGGTGTTGGGATTGGCGGCGACCGTCTGCGCGCCGCCCGTGCCCGCCTTGCGGCGATAGCGGGCGATCAGGCGGTCCGCCGTGACCGTCACGTCGCCGCGAACGGCGCGGGCTGCGCCCTTGGCGATGACGATCTGCTCGTTCTGCCGCCACTCCATGCCGTCCTGCGACGTCACGTCGATCGGCCCGCCCTTGGACATGTCCAGGCCCTGCGCGTGCGCCAGCCCCGGAAGCGCCAGCGCCACAAGAAGCGCCGCGGCCCTCACTTTGCCTCCGCCGCGTTCAGGACCAGGTGCGCCGGGCCCTGGAACTGCACGATCGCGCCCTTGTCGACCAGGATGAAGCCCTGCGAGTCGAGCACCCCGAACGGTCCTTCGGCATGCGTCTTGTCGGTGCTGGAGGCCGCGCCGGATTTCAGATCGAGCGCCGCGGTGTCCGTCCGCATGGTCGTGCCGTCCTCGCGATACAGCACCACCTCTTTCGCGAGGTCCATCAGCGCCTGGCGCTGGATGTAGACCCCTTCCTGCGCCTCCACCATCACCCAGGTGCCGCTCTCGGTCACGATGTCGCCCTTGGGGTCCGTCAGCGCGATACGCTCGGGGCTGGTCTGCTGGGCCGTGGCGGCGGTGACCGTGTAGGGCCGGCCACGCTCGTCCAGGCCCCGGTAGCGCGGCTGCACCAGGCGCCCGGATTCCGGATCCACCGAAAAGGCCCGGCGGAACGCGACCCGCCCCTGCTCCTTCACCCGCGCCAGCTCCGGCCAGATGGCGATCGTGCCCAGCAGGGCGACGGCGAGGATGGGCAGCGACCATTTGGTCAGCAGCACCATGATGCGCCGGCGCGCGATGCGGGACGCCGACGGCGCGGTGCGGTGGCGCACCGGGCCGGAGTTCATCAGCCGCGCCTGGCGCTGCAGCGGCGCGCCCTGGATCGGCCCCTGCGGCGGCGGCGCGCGCAGCGGGGTGCGGACGTCGCTCACAGCACCCCGGCCCGCAGCAGGTCGTGCACGTGCAGGATGCCGCGCGGCCGCCCGGCCTCGTCCAGCACGAACAGGGTGGTCACGGGGCGTGGCGCCGCGTTCATCGCCCGCAGCGCCTCGGCGGCCAGCGCATCCGCGCCGATGGTGCGCGGGGTCGGGTTCATGATCTCCGCGACCCGGCGGGACAGCAGGTCCGGCCCCATGGCGCGGCGCAGGTCCCCGTCGGTCAGCACGCCCACCAGCCGCCCCTCCGCGTCCAGCGCGCCCAGGCAGCCGAAGCCCTTGCCGGTCATCAGCAGCAACGCGCGGTCCATCGGCAGATCGAGCGGCGCCAGCGGCAGCGCGTCGCCGGTGTGCATCAGGTCGGCGACCCGGCGAAGCTGCGCCCCCAACCGGCCGCCGGGATGGAAGGCCGAGAACTCGCTGGCCGTGAAGCCGCGCCGGGTCAGCAGCGCGACCGCGAGCGCGTCGCCCAGCGCCACCTGCATCGTGGTGCTGGTGGTCGGCGTCAGCCCCATCGGGCACGCCTCGGGCGCGTGCGGCAACAGCAGCACGACGTCGCTGGCGCGGGCCAGGGCGGACCCGGCGCGGCCGGTGATGGCAACCAGCGGGATGCCGAAGCGGCGGGTATGGGCGACGAGGTCGGCGAGTTCCGACGTTTCGCCGCTGTTGGACAGGGCCAGGACGGCATCGCCGGGAACGATCATGCCCAGGTCGCCGTGGCTGGCCTCGCCGGGGTGGACGAAGTGGGCGGGGGTGCCGGTGGACGCGAAGGTGGCGGCCACCTTGCGCGCCACGATCCCGGACTTGCCCATGCCGGACAGCACGACGCGGCCCGTGCAGGCGACGAGCCGGTCCACCGCAGCCTCGAACGCGCCATCCAACGAGGCGGCCAGCGTCCGCAGCCCGGCTGCCTCGGCAGCGAGGACGCCGCGGGCGACCTCGATGCTGGAGGCCGGGTGAAGGGCAAGGGCGGCGGTCATCACCCTCCTTCTATGGGCAGGGCGGGGGTGCGGGTCAACACAAGCGGCGTTGCGGACGGTAACATAGCCCTCTCCCCATGGGAGAGGGAGAGGCGGCTACGACTGCGCGTCGGGCGAGATCACGATGCAGTTCGTGCGGCTGCGGGCCAGGCGCTCGCACGCCTGCGCAGCCGAGTCGCGGGACAGGCCGTTCAGCCGGGCGCGATAGAGCGTGCCGCGCGGCTGCCGAACCGCCGTGACGCTCGTGCGGGCGCTGCCCAGTTCCGCGCGGGCATGGTCCCGGGCCGCCTGCGTGGCGGACGTGGCGAGGCCCTCGTTCGCGAACGCGCCGACCTGGATGGCCCAGCCGCCGCTGGCGAAACCGCCGGATCGCACGCCGATGGGCGCCGCGTTGGCCGGGCTGACCAGCGCGAACGGCGACGGGCGTGCCGGCACCAGGGCCGCCGTGGCGAGCTGCTGCTGCGACCGCGGCGGGGCGATGGCGTAGGTGGGCGCGTAGGTGGGTGCCGGGCGGGGCGGCTCGGGCAGTTGGGCGAACACGGGCGCGGGCGGGGGGGCGCTCGGCAGGGCGGGCTCCGGCAGTTGCGCCGTCTGCACGGGCGGCCGCAGCACGATATAGGGCGCGCGCGGCTCCGGCGCGGCGGCGATCTGGACAGGGGCGAGGCGGATCGGCTCCAGCGGCGTCACGGGCGCGGGCGGCGCGCTGTAGCGGCTGGCGGCGGCGTAGCGCGTGCCGGACGGGATGAAGCTGGGCATCGCGTTCATGGCGTATTGGGCGCCGGGCGAGGGCGTGCTGGGCTCGCTGCCCGAAATGCGGGGACCGATGGCGGCGACGTAGCGCCGGGTCTCCTCCGGCAGGGTCCGGTTGCGGGTCAGGTAGTCGTCGAGCCGCCCGGGCCCGGCGTTGTAGGCGGCGAGGAAGCCGGGCGAACCATAGATGTCATACATCTCGCGGATGTAGGCGGCGCCGGCCATGATGTTGTTGTGGGGGTCGTAGGGGTCGTCGCCCAGCTCGCGGTAGCGCGCCCGCAGCTCGTCGTACGTGGCCGGCATCACCTGCATCAGCCCCATCGCGCCGGCGCCCGACGTCACCAGGTCGCCGTTGCGGCCATACAGGCGGCCACCCGATTCCTGCCGCATCACTTCGCGGATCCACCGGTCCGGCACGTCGAACTTCTTCGAGGCCTCGGTGATGTAGGGGCCCCACGGGTCGCTGGCCGGACCGGGCGGCGTGTAGTTGCGGCCGGCGCGGGACCGGTACTGGGTCGATTCCTGCTGGGCCGATATCTGCGGCTTGCTGGCACACGCGCTCAGCAGCCCGAGCACGAGGAGGGAGCAGGCGACGCGGGCGTAGGACTGGACGGTCAAAGCATGGGCCTCCGTCAGATGATCCCTCGGGCGAGGGATCGCAGGTCGGCCCCGCGGGGCCGGTGATGCCCGAAAGCCGCAACGGCGGCCCGGCCGGGACACAACGTGCCGCGGCCTGCTCAGGCGTCCCGGAAGGAACTCGGTCCAAGGCGTTAACCCGGCACGGCTTTCTCGGCAACCATCCTATGCTCCCGTCCGAGTGTGTTTTTCGCATGGCGTGACAAATTGAACACGGTTCAGGCTCGTGTTGCGGTGCGGCGAGGGATCGGCTACTGCGGCGGCGCCCATGAGCGTGACACTCCCCACGACCGCCCCGCGCCCGATCGCGAGCGAGATGCTGCTCCGGTCCGACATGACCTGGGGCGCGCGCCACGTTCAGGCCGTGCAGGACCTCGTTGGCGCCGGCCGCCTCTGGCGCCTTGCCGCCACGCTCGGCTGGTTCGACATCCGGCTGCGGTACCGCGGCTCCGTGCTCGGGCCGTTCTGGCTGACGCTCTCGACCGCCGTGATGGTGGCAGCCCTGGGCATCCTCTACTCGACGCTCTTCAAGATGGAGCTGCACGATTACCTGCCGTTCCTCGCGGTGTCGCTGGTGGTCTGGAACACGCTGGGCCAGCTCGTGAGCGAGGCCTGCACCTGCTTCCTCTCGGCCGAGGGCATGATCCGCGCCGTCCGGATGCCGTTCACGCTCTATGCCCTGCGCGTGCTGGTCCGCAACCTGCTGGTGCTGGCCCACAACGTCGTCGTCATCGTCGCCGTCTACGCCTACTTCAACGTCTGGCCCGGCTTCGCCCTGCTGGGCGCCATCCCCGGCCTGCTGCTGTGGATCGTCGACGGGGTCGCCGCATGCCTGCTGCTGGGCGTGCTGTGCGCCCGGTTCCGCGACATCCCGCCCATCGTCGGCAGCCTGATGCAGATCGCCTTCTTCATCAGCCCCGTCATCTGGAAGCCGGAGCTGCTCACGCCGGCCTCCCGCATCTGGTTGCCGCTCAACCCGTTCTACAGCCTGCTCGAGATCGTCCGCGGCCCGATGCTGGGCGAGGCGGCGAGCGGCATCGTCTGGGCGTCGGCGTTCGGATACAGCGCCCTGCTGGTGGGCCTCGCCTGGGTGGCGTTCGTGCGCGTCCGCGGGCGCCTGGCCTTCTGGGTCTAGCGATGACGTCGATCGAGGTCACCGGGGTCGATGTCGAGTTCCCGATCTATCACGGCAACAGCCGCAGCCTGAAACGCACCGTGTTCGCCGCCGCCAGCGGCCGGATGCAGGCGGATTCGCGCAGCCGCATCGTCGTGCAGGCCCTGCGCGGCGTGTCCTTCCGGCTGGACAGCGGCGAGCGGCTGGGCCTGGTCGGCCCCAACGGCGCCGGCAAGACGACGCTGCTGCGGACGCTCGCCGGCATCTATGAACCCGTCGTCGGCCGCGTCCACGTGCGCGGCAGCGTCGGCGCGCTGCTGGACGTGGGCATGGGCATGAATGCCGAGATGACCGGGCGCGAGAACATCGTGCTGCGCGGCCTCACCAACGGCCTCAACCCCGCGCAGATCCGCCGTCTGGAACAGGACGTGCAGGACTTCGCCGAACTCGACGCCTTCCTCGACCTGCCGCTCCGCTTCTACAGCTCCGGCATGGTCGTGCGGCTGGGCTTCGCGATGGCGACGGCGATCCGGCCCGAGGTGCTGCTGATGGACGAGTGGTTCCTCGCCGGCGACGCGGGCTTCATGGAAAAGGCCAAGGCGCGGCTCGAGGACATGGTGCGCGGCGCCGAGATCCTGGTGCTGTCGTCCCATAGCAGCGACGTCGTCCGGGCCTGGAGCACGCGGGTGATCTGGATGGAACAGGGCCGCATCAAGATGGACGGGCCCCCCGCCGACGTCCTGGACGCCTACGCCGCCGCCCAGTGATATCAGTGATGCTTCCAGGGCACGTGCGCGGGCGGCGCCGCCGTCGGGTCGAAGCGGAGCCAGTCGCCGTTGCCTAGCGACAACCCCGTCAGCGACATGATGAACCCCCAGTGGCACACCACCAGCGTCTCGGACCAGTCCGGCAGCGCCGACATCTCCGCCCGGAACAGCGCCGCGCGCGCCAGCACCTGGTCCGCCGGCTCCTCGATCTGCGGCCACCAGATCTCCTCGATGGTCGAGAAGTCGTGCTCGGGAAACGCCTCGCACAGTCGCGCGCGCGGGCTGCCGACGTCGCAGGAGAAGGCGTAGCGCTCCCGCACCACCGGGTTGACGATGACGGGAAGGTCGAGCCGCCGGGCGATCGGCGCCGCGGTCTGCAACGCGCGCGTATAGGGGGACGTCAGGATCCGCCGCAGCCCCTGCTGCGCCAGCGCCTCCGCCGCGGCCTCGGCCTGCTCGTGCCCCAGCGGCGTCAGCTTCGGGTCGTGGATGCCCGGGTCGGTCCGGGTCGCGGTGAAGTGGAGGTTGAACTCGCTTTGGCCGTGGCGGAGAAGGATCATTCGCGCCGCTTACAGCATTCCGGCGCGGTCCGAAATCCGTGTAGGCTTCCGCGAAAGTAGGGGAGCGGAACGATGGCGGAATCGGTGTGGGGGATCGTCGCGGCAAATACCGCGGCGCGGTGCATCGGCGCGCCGGCGCGCGAGTGGATGGACGGCGCCACCCTGCGCCAGGCGGCCGAATCGGTGCGCGGCACGCTGAACGGCGTCGGCATCGGGCGCGGCGACCGCGTTGCTATCGTCATGCCCAACGGGCCGGAGATGGCGGTCTGCTTCGTCGCCGTCGCGGCCTGCTGCACCGCCGCCCCGCTCAACCCTGCCTACAAGGCCGACGAGTTCGACTTCTATCTCGCGGACCTGAAACCCCGCGCCCTGATCGTCATGGACGACGAGGAGGGCGCCGCCAGCATCGCGGCCGAGCGGCTGCATATCCCGGTGATCAACCTGACGCCCGCCGAGGGGCCAGCCGGGTCGTTCCACATGGATGCGTCCCGCCTGCCCGCCGCCGCCGCCGCGCAACCCGGTCCCGCCGAACCCGGCGATTGCGCGCTGATCCTGCACACGTCCGGCACCACCGCCCGGCCCAAGATCGTGCCGCTGACCGGCGCCAACCTGGCAGCGTCCGCCCGCCATATCGGCGAGTCGATCGCCCTCTCGCCCGACGACCTCTGCCTCAACATCATGCCGCTGTTCCACATCCACGGCCTGATCGCCGCCGTGCTGTCGTCGCTGCGGGCGGGCGCGGCGGTGTGCTGCACGCCGGGGTTCAACGCCTTCCGGTTCGGCGAGTGGCTGCAGGCGGAGCGGCCGACCTGGTACACCGCCGTCCCCACGATGCACCAGGGCATCCTGATGCGCCTGCGCGACAAGCACGACATGGCCCGGGCAGCCGGGCTGCGGCTGATCCGCTCTTCGTCGGCCAGCCTGCCGCCGCAGGTGATGGCGGAACTGGAGCAGGTGTTCGACTGCCCCGTGATCGAGGCCTACGGCATGACCGAGGCCGCGCACCAGATGGCGTGCAACCCGCTGCCGCCCCGCGCCCGCAAGCCCGGCGCCGTCGGCGTCGCCGCCGGCCCGGAGATCGCGGTCATGGACGAGGACGGCACGATCCTGCCGCAGGGCGCAATCGGCGAGGTCGTCATCCGCGGGCCCAACGTCACCGCCGGCTACGACAACAACCCGGACGCCAACGCCGGCGCCTTCACCGGCGGCTGGTTCCGCACCGGCGACCAGGGCCGCATCGACGCGGAGGGCTACCTGTTCCTGACCGGCCGGCTGAAGGAGCAGATCAACCGCGGCGGCGAAAAGGTCAGCCCGCTGGAGGTCGACGTCGTGCTGCTGGACCACCCGGCCATCGCGCAGGTGGTGACCTTCGGCATCCCGCACGAGAAGCTGGGCGAGGAAGTCGGCGCCGTCGTCGTGCTGCGGAACGGCCACCAGGCGACCGAGCAGGAGATCCGGGACTTCGCCGCGACCCGCCTCGCCGCCTACAAGGTGCCCCGGAAGGTCGTGATGATGTACCACCTGCCGAAGGGCGCGACGGGGAAGATCCAGCGGGTCGGCCTCGCCAAGCGGCTGGGGCTGGTCTCTTGACCGCCGTGCCCAGCGTCTGCGTCTTCGGCGCCGGCGCCATCGGCGGGCTGCTGGCCGCCCGGCTGGAGATGGCGGGCACGCGCGTCTCGGTCGTCGCCCGCGGCGCGCATCTGGCGGCGATCCAGGCCGACGGCCTGGTGCTCGACAGCGGCGGCACGCGCACCGTGACGCATCCCCGGACCGCCGCGGACCCGGCCGAGCTTGGCCCGCAGGACTACCTGTTCATCACGTTGAAGGCGCATTCGCTGCAGCCGGCGCTGCCGCAGATGGCGCCGCTGATCGGCCCGGGGACGACGATCGTCGCGGGGGTGAACGGCCTGCCCTGGTGGTATTTCCACGCGCTGGACGGCCCGTTCGCCGGCCGGCGGATCGACGCCGTGGATCCCGATGGCGCGTTGTGGACCGGGTTGCCGCCGGCCCAGACGCTGGGCTGCATCCTGTATCCCGCCGCCGAGATCGCCGCCCCCGGCGTGATCAGCCACAGCTTCGGCGACCGCTTCAGCCTGGGCGAGCCCGACGGCAGCCGCAGCGCGCGGGCGGACATCCTGTCGAAGCTGCTGATCGGCGCCGGGTTGAAGGCGCCGGTCCGGCCGCGCATCCGCGACGAGCTGTGGGTGAAGCTGTGGGGCAACATGGCCTTCAACCCGATCAGCGCGCTGACGACGGGGACGCTGGACGTCATCACCGGTGAGCCGGAGTCGCGCGCGCTGGCGCGGGCGATGATGCTCGAGGGCCAGGCGGTGGCCGAAGCCCTGGGCATCCGCTTCGCCATCGACGTCGACAAGCGGCTGGACGGCGGCGCCGAGGTCGGCCGGCATCGCACCAGCATGCTGCAGGACCTGGAGCTGGGCCGCCCGCTGGAGATCGAGGCGCTGTTGGGCGCGGTGGTCGAGGTGGCCGGCTGGGTCGGCGTGCCGGCGCCGCTCTCGCGGGCGGTCCTGACCCTGGTGCGGCAGCGGGCGGCGATGCGGTTCGTGTCCTGATCCCGTTGCGCTCTTCATTGTCTGGCGCAGCCGCCCGCCCTATGTGTGTCGCACGGTATCAAGGACTCCCCCATGGGCGGCGGCTTTCCCCTCGACCTTCTGCTGTTCGGCATGATCGCCGCGTTTCTCGTGCTCCGGCTGCGCGGCATCCTGGGCCGCCGCACCGGCTATGAGCGGCAGACGCCACCCGAGCGCACCGGCGGCCCGGTCCCCGTGCCGGGCATGGCGCGGGTCGGCCCCGTCGTCGACGCGCTGGCCGAACCCGCCGCGCCCGGGCGTCCGCTGCCCGACCCGGCCAGCCCCGTCGGCGTCACGCTCCAGCGCATGCGCGGCGTCGATCCCGCCTTCGACCCCGCCTTCTTCCTGCGCGGCGCCGAGGCGGCCTTCCGCATGATCGTCGATGCCTTCGCCCGCGGCGACCGCGTCGCCCTCCGCCCGCTGCTGGCCGACGACACGTATCGCAGCTTCGAGCAGGCGATCGCGGCCCGCGAGGCCGCCGGCGAAACGCAGCGCAGCGAGGTCCGCGGCATCGAGAAGGCGGCGATCGAGGAAGCCGTGCTGGACGGCGCCACCGCCCGCGTCACCGTCCGCTTCGTGTCGGACCAGATCGCGGAGACGCTCGGCGCCGACGGGCGGCCGACCGCCGGCGCCGACGCGGTGGCGGAAATCACCGACATCTGGACGTTCGAGCGCGACCTGACGCAACCCGACCCGGCCTGGCGTCTATCGGCGGCGCGCTCGGGCTAGATGATGGCGGCCCCCGGTCCGCACCGGGTCGAATGCGGCGATTGCCTGGAGGCGCTGGCGGGCATGGCCGACGCCTCGGTAGACGTGGTCGTGACCTCGCCCCCCTACAACCTGGGCATCGCCTACGGCGCCTACGACGACCGGAAGCGGGAAGGCGACTATCTCGACTGGATGGTCCAGGTCGCGACGGCGCTGCGCCGGGTGCTGCGGCCGGACGGGTCGGTGTTCCTGAACGTGGCGGGATCGTCGACCCAGCCGTGGTTGCCGTTCGAGCTGATCGTGCGGCTGCGGCCGATCTTCGCCCTGCAGAACCACATCGCCTGGGTGAAATCGATCGCGCTGGGCGATGACGGCGTCGGACACTTCAAACCGGTCCCGGGCGAACGCTTCCTGCATCGCAACCACGAGCACATCTTCCATCTGACCCAGCAGGGCGGCGTCCGGCTGGACCGGCTGGCGGTGGGCGTGCCGTTCAAGGACAAGAGCAACATCGCCCGCCGGGGGCACACGCAGGACCTGCGATGCCGGGGGGACACGTGGTTCATCCCCTACAAGACGGTCCAGAGCCGGACGGAGAAGTTCAGCCATCCCGGCACCTTCCCGCTGGACCTGCCGCGCTGGTGCATCCGTCTTCATGGCAAGCCCGGCGCAGTCGTGCTCGATCCCTTCGCCGGCGCCGGCACCACGATCCTCGCGGCCGCGATGGAAGGCTGTCAGGGCATCGGCATCGAGATCGACCCGGACTACGTCGAAACCGCCCGTGCCCGCCTGGCCGGAACCCTCGCCGCCTGACCCCAATCCCCGACTCCTGACAACTGGCACCTGAACCCCCATGACCCAACCCCGCGTCGCCCTGTTCGTCACCTGCCTGGTCGACCTGCACCGCCCCAGCGTGGGCTTCGCCGCGATCAAGCTGCTGGAGCAGGCGGGGTGCCTCGTCGAGGTGCCGCTCGCCCAGACCTGCTGCGGGCAGCCCGCCTACAACAGCGGCGACCGGCGGACGGCCCAGGCGCTCGGGCGCCAGGTGCTGGATGCGTTCGGGGGGTTCGACTACGTCGTCGTGCCCTCAGGCTCCTGCGCCGGCATGATCGGCCACCATCTGCCGGCGCTGTTCGATGACGACCCCAACCTGCGCGCCCGCGCCGACGCCCTCCGCGACCGGACGTTCGAGCTGGTGCAGTTCCTGACCGACGTGATGGGAGTGACGGCCGTCACGGCGCCATACGATGGGGTCGCGACCTACCACGATAGCTGTTCGGGCCTGCGGGAGCTGGGCATCAAGACGCAGCCGCGCGCCTTGCTGGCGACCGTGGACGGGCTGGAACTGCGGGAGATGGCGGAGCCGGAGGTCTGCTGCGGCTTCGGCGGCACCTTCTGCGTGAAGTACCCCGACATCTCGACCCGGATGGTGTCGGACAAGGCGGCCGACATCGTGGCGACGGGCGCCGACACGCTGCTGGCCGGCGATCTGGGCTGCCTGCTGAACATGGCGGGGCGGCTGTCGCGGGAGGGCAGCACGGTCCGGGTGCGGCACGTGGCGGAAGTGCTGGCGGGCATCACCGCCGAGCTGCCGCCGATCGGCGCGCCGGCCAGATAGCGGACGTCAGTCGGCGAGGGCGACGATGCGCTGCCGCGTCTCGTCGATCAGCCCCGCGATCTCCCGCGATGACGCGGCGGAGCGCCCGGCCAGGGACTTCACCTCGGCAGCGACCACGGCGAAGCCCTTGCCGGCATCCCCGGCCCGGGCCGCTTCGATCGTCGCGTTCAGCGCCAGCAGGTTCGTCTGGCCCGAGATGGCGCTGATGCCGCCCGCCACCTGGCTGATCCGCTCCAGCACGCCCGCCATCGCTTGACCGGTCTGCTGCACGAGCTTGCGCCGGGCCGAGACGTCCGTCGCATACAGCACCGTCCGGATGACCCGGCCGTCGGGATCCCGAAGCGGCTGGACCATCGCCGACACGATCACCGGCTCGCCGTCGCGCCCCGCCAGCGTAAGCTCGCGTGAGAAGGCGGACCCTGCGGCGAGGGCCTGACGCTCCTGCGCGGTGAAGAGCGCGTCCAGCGCCAAGGCCGGGTCGTGCCGCATCTCGACCAGGCCGAGCAGCGCGAGCGCGACCGGGTTCAGCCGGGCGATCGCGCCGGCGGCGTCCCATTCCATGACGACGTTGGAAGAGTCGATCGCGCGCAGCCGCAGCTCGGACTCGATGGCCTTTACCTTCGTGCGCGTGATGTCGGCCTGCACGGAGACGAAGCGCTCCAGCGCGCCGGCCGGGTTGAACACCGGGTTGATGGACAGCGAGATCCAGTGCGGCTGTCCGTCGCGCGTGTAGTTCAGGATCTCGTCGTAGAACGGTTTGCGGTCCCGCAGGCTCTCCCGGATGCGGGCGATCGTCGCCGGGTCGGTGTGCACGCCTTGCAGCAGCGCCCCGGGGCGTTCGCCCAGCACCTCCTGCCCCGAATAGCCGGTCATGCGGCAGAAGCCGTCGTTGACGTACTGGATCAGCCCGTCCGGGGTCGTGATGATGACGCTGTTGTCCGTCTCGTTCGCGACGAGGGAGAGAAGGTTGAACTTCTCGCGCTGGGTCACGTCCTCAGTGATCACGGTCGCGAACTTCACGACCTTCATCGCGATGCCCGAGCTGTCGAGGATGGGGTTGTAGGTGGCCTGGATCCAGACCGGGCTGCCGTCCTTGGCGATCCGCTGGAACTCGGCCGAGCGGAAAACCCCCTTTCGGAGATCCTGCCAGAGGCTGCGATACGCCTCGCCCGACTGATCGGCCTCCGGCACGAACATCCTGTGGTGCCTGCCCTGCACCTCGTCCAGGGCATAGCCGAACGCCTTCAGGAAATTGGCGTTCGCGGTCAGCACCGTGCCGTCCATCGCGAACTCGATCACCGCCTGCGAACGGCCGATCGCGGCAAGCTGCCCGGCGGCGTCGGCCGCGCGGGTCTTCGCCTCCGTGATGTCGGTCGCGAACTTCACGACCTTCAGCGGGGCGCCATCCAGCCCGGTGATCGGGTTGTACGTCGCCTGCAACCATACCGGACGCCCCGCCTTGCCCACGCGCCGGTACTCGGCCGACATGAAGTCCCCGGCGCGCAGCCGGTCCCAGAACGCCCGATACTCGACGCTGGCCGCCTCCTGCGCAGTCAGGAACATGCTGTGATGGCGGCCCCGGACCTCGTCGATCGTGTAGCCGACCGCCGAGAGGAAGTTCTGGTTGGCATCGAGGATCGTGCCGTCGAGCGCGAACTCGATCACCGCCTGCGACCGGCCGATGGCCGCAACCTGGCCCGTGTTGTCGAGGTTCCGCAGCTTCGCCCCGGTGATGTCGGTCGCGATCTTCACGACGCGGCGCACCCGGCCGGGGCCGCTCCGCACGGGCGTGTAGGCGGCCTGCAGCCACACGGTGCGGCCGTCCTTGGTGATGCGGCGGAACTCGGCCCGGTCGATCTCGCCGCGGCCAAGCCGGTCCCAGAACTCCGCATACGCCGGGCTGGCGTGGTCGGCCGGATCGACGAACATGCGATGGTGCTGCCGCACGACCTCATGCCGTTCATACCCCATCAGGTCCAGGAACGCCCTGTTGGCGTCCAGGATCATGCCGTCGGCCGAGAACTCGATGATCGCCTGAGAGCGCTCAACCGCCGCCAGCCGCGCCGCGCCGCGCCGCAAAGCCGATCCAACGAACATCGATCACCCCGTGCTGAAGCCCCGTGATTAGCCGTCACAGAGGTTAAGGAACGATGACGGGCGCGCCCGGAACGCCGGCCGCGGATTTTTGTTGGATGCAGATGAACAGCCGCTAGAATGCCGCCGACGCAATGAGCCACGAAGGTTCTGCCATGCCGTTCAACGAAGCGCAGCGCAAGTGGATGCAGACCCTGTTCGAGGGATCCGGCACCCCCATCACCTTCGCCCCGCCCCCCGCTTCGCCCCCCGCTTCGCCCATGTGCCGCGATTCCGACGAGGCCGATCCGCTGCTGGTGGCCGAGGGCGCCGCCGCCGGCCGCGACACCCACGTGAACACGCAGGTGAACAAGCTGCGCGGCATCGCCGAAAACCAGCCGGCCACGCCCTTCGACGGCGACGTGTTCCGCGCCGTCCCCAGCGACCCCACCCGCGTCAACTCCTACGCCGATCACAGCTTCAGCCGCGGCGGCCGCTACAACAAGATGGGCGATCCCGCCCTCTATACCTCGCCCAGCATCGCCGATGTGCAGGCCGAAGCCCGGAACTACGGCAGCCCGGCCGACCCGACGGGGATCGAGGGCAGCACCGTCGTCCGGTCCGAGTTCAAGGGCGACCTGCTCGACGCCCGATCCATGCCGGACGTCGATCCGGCCGCGCTCGAGGAGCCTTGGGGCCTCAAGGGCCAGAAGCGCTCGCTGCTCAGCAAGGTGACCGGCGAGGACCCCTACACCATGCCGCGGGCCGTCAGCGACGTCGCGCAGTCGCGCAAGCTGGGCGGCGTCATGGCCCCGGCGAATGACGGCCACACCAATATCCCCCTGTTCCCCGAAAAGGCGCCGGCCACGGGCGACGGCGCGCTGCACGACAACCTGTCCTACAAGGGCCAGGCCGAGGTGCGCGGCGGCGTGGTGCAGCCCGAGACGGTGTCGCCCGGCATAAGGCCGAACATCCCCGACGCGACGCCAAACCGCAACGCGACGCCCGCGCTGGTGGCGGAGGATGCCGGGCTGCACGGCCGCTCGGGCGGCGCACGCTATGGCGCCGCCGGGGCCGCGGTGATGACGCTGGGGCAGGACGCGATCGAAGGAAAGTTCGACGCGAAGGAGCTGGCGACGAACACGGCCGAGGGGGCCGTGATCGGGCAGGCCGATTCCATGCTGTCGGGCCAGATCGCCAAGAACCTGGCAGGCGCCGGGGCGGCCGAGGCCGAGATCGCCGGCGTGCGCGCGGCGGCCGGCATGGCGTCGGCGGGCGCGATCGGCGCCGTTGTGGGCGGCGGCGTCGCGGCCTGGCACGACGCGGACAAGGTGAAGGACGGCAGCATGTCGGCCGGGCAGGCGACCGCGGACGTGGCGGTCAGCGCCGGCGTCGGCATGGGCGCGGGGCTGGCCGGGGCCGCGGCGGGCGCGGCCGTCGGCAGCATCGTGCCGGTCGCGGGCACCGCGGTGGGCGCCGTGGTCGGCTTCGGCGTCGGCATGGCCGCCAGCGTCGTCGCCACGCTGGTGGCCGAAAAGAGCGGGATCGCCGATGCGGCGCGGGAAAAGCTGGGCGAAATCCTGACGGAGAATGTCGAGCAGCCGCTGCAGGAGGTCTGGCACGCGGGCAGCGAGGCCTCGGCCGCGGTGGGCGGCGCCGTGACGGCCGCCGCGGGCGCCGTCGCCGACGCGGCGACCAGTGCGGCCTCCACGGTCGCGGACGCCGCATCGGACGCCGCATCGGCCGCGGTCGACACGGTCGAGGATGCCGCATCGTCCGTGAAGAACGCCCTCGCGTCGATCTTCTGACCCGGCCCGACCTCACCGGCGCCGAGATCGCCGACGTCGCCTTGGACGGGACCACCCTCATCCTGTGGATGGAGAACGTACGGGGGCTCGGCCTCGTGCGCGCCGGGCCGCTCCGCCTGAAAGGCGTGCGCGGGGGCGCAAGCCGGGACGGGCGCTATGCCGATGACGACTACCCGTTGCAGGCCGGCCTGACGGTGACGCGCGCGGCGTGGGGCGCGGATCACCTGCTGCTGTGGTGCGTGAAGGAGACGGGCCCGGGCGACGCCGATACGCCCGAGTTCCGGATCGGGTTCGCCGCCGTGTCGGACGGACTGCGAAGCAGCGTCGCCCGCAGCCTTCTCGCGCTGGCCGGCTCCTACCCCGGATGGGCGCATCGCCGGCGGCGGCTGCCCGGGGACGGGCGCGTGACGATGGCGGCGCTGCGCGATCCGCACTAGATTGCGCGGATGCTCACCACATCGCCGCAGTTCAAGACCAACGCGAGGCACGCCCTGGCCGACGCCGGGCTGCAGAAGGCGCTGAAGTTCAGCAAACCGCAGTTCATGGCGCGCCGCACGGCCGCCGTCGCGAACCTGCCGGAGTTCGAGCAGCTGCGCGACATCGGGCGCGACATCAAGAACCACACGCTGGCCAACCTCGATTTCTACCTCGAGACCTTCGCCGCCAACGTGGAGGCGGCGGGCGGCACCGTGCACTGGTGCAGCACCGCCGACGACGCGCGCGACACGGTGCTGGAGATCTGCCGCAAGGCCGGCGCCCGCACCGTCACGAAGGGCAAGTCCATGATCTCGGAGGAGCTGGGGATCAACGCCCATCTGTCCGCGCACGGGATCACGCCGATCGAGACCGACCTCGGCGAATACATCATCCAGCTTCGCGACGAGACGCCCAGCCACATCATCGCCCCGGCCTTCCACCTGAACCGCGAGGATTGGGAGGCGCAGTTCCGCCTGTCGCACACCGATCTGCCCGTCGACCGCGTCTTCAACGAACGCCGCGACATCCTGACCGAGGCGCGGACCCGGCTGCGGGACAAGTTCCTCGCCGCCGACGTCGGCATCACCGGCGCCAACTTCCTGATCGCCGAAACCGGCAGCAGCGTCATCGTGACCAACGAGGGCAATGGGGACCTGACGCAGACGCTCCCGCGCGTGCACATCGCGCTCGCCAGCATCGAGAAATGCGTCCCCACGCTGGAGGATGCGACGAGCCTGCTGCGGATCCTCGCCCGGTCCGCCACCGGGCAGGACTTCTCCGTCTACACCACGTTCAGCACCGGCGCGCGGCGGCCCGCCGACCTCGACGGCCCCGGCGAATACCATGTCGTGCTGGTGGACAACGGCCGCAGCGCGATGATGGGGACCGAGTTCCAGGAGATGCTGCGCTGCATCCGCTGCGCCGCCTGCATGAACCACTGCCCCGTCTATGGCGCCGTCGGCGGCCACGCCTATGGCTGGGTGTATCCGGGGCCCATGGGCAGCGTGCTGACGCCCAGCCTGATCGGCGTCGACAAGGCCGGGCACCTGCCGAACGCGAGCACCTTCTGCGGCAAGTGCGAGAGCGTCTGCCCGGTGAAGATCCCCCTGCCCAAGATGATGCGCCATTGGCGGGAACGGGAGTTCGAGCGGCATCTGCAGCCGGCCGGCATCCGCAGCAACCTGGCGCTGTGGGGATGGGCCGCTCAGCGCCCGGGCTTCTATCGCCTCGCGACGCGGATCGGGGCGTGGGCGTTGGGGCTGCTGGGGCGAAAGCGCGGACGGTTCAGCAGCCTGCCGCTGGCCGGCGGGTGGACCGCCGGGCGGGACCTGCCGGCGCCGGAGGGCGACACGTTCTTCGCCCGATACGCCCGCCAGCAACGGCGCGCGCGATGACGAAGGAGGCGATCCTCGGCGCCATCCGCCGCGGCCTGAAGCGCGGCCCGCTGCCGGGCGACCAGCAGGCGATGCTGCGGGCACGGCTGGCCCGGCCGCCGCGCCACCTCATCCCCGCCCGCAGCCAGGTTGCCCGCCCGGCGCAGGTCGACCTGCTGGTCCGCAACATCGAGAAGGAGTTCGGCACCGTCGCGCGCGTCCCCGACGCCGCCAGCGTCCCCGCCGCCGTCGCCGAATACCTGGCCGGGCAGAACCTGCCCAGCGCCCTGGTGATGGCCCCGCACCCCGAATTGCAGGCGATGCCGTGGGGCGACCGCCCGCTGCTGACCGTCCGGCAGGGCAGGGCGGAGGCGACCGACCTCGTCAGCGTGCAGCACGCCTTCGCCGCCATCGCGGAAACCGGCACGCTGATGCTGCCCAGCGCCCCCGACCGCCCGACGACGATAAACCTGCTGCCCGACACCGCCATCGCCGTGCTGCGGACCAGCCGCGTCGTCGGCGCCTACGAGGATGCCTGGGACCTGCTGCGCGTCGAGCACCTGCCGCAGCCGTCCCGCGACGGCGGGGGCGCCGGGTTCATGCCGCGCAACGTCATGCTGGTCACGGGTCCGTCCCGGTCCGCCGATATCGAGCAGACGCTGGAGCTGGGCGCCCACGGCCCGCGGCGCCTGCACGTCGTGCTGATCGAGGACGATCCGGCGGCCCAGGCCCACTAGGGACCTGAGCGATGCGCCGTCGCGGCCTGTCCGACACGGACCGGGCCATCTGGGCGCAGTATGTCCAGGTGGTGGCGCCGCTCCCGGGCGTCGTGCCGCCGCCCGCTCCGCCGCCCGCTCCGCTCCTGTCCCCCGCCGCGCCCGCGCCGCCGCCGCCCGTCGTGCGCGCGCCGGCGCAGCGCCCGGCCGCGCTGGTGGTCGGCACAGCGCCCGGTGGCGTCGATGCGGCGACCTGGAACCGCTTCCGCACGGGGAAGCTGCCGGTGTCCCGCACGCTCGACCTGCACGGGCGCACCGCGCAGCGCGCGTACGTCGCGCTCGAGCATTTCCTGCACATGGCCTCGGCCGAGGGCGTCCGATGCGTCGAGGTGATCACCGGGCGTGGCAAGGGCGAGGCGGGCGGCGTGATCCGGCGGGAGTTCCCGCTATGGCTGAACCAGCCGCATCTCCGCCATCTGGTGCTGGCCGCCGCCCACCCCCACGCGCTCAACCCTGGGAGCGTCCGCTTGTTGCTGCGGCGGGCCCGGGGGTGAGGACGGTGAGACGAGCGAGAAGGTCGGGATGACCCCCTTCGGCGCCCGGCTGCGTGCCCTGCGTGCCGCCAGGCGGATGACCATGGCGCAACTCGCCGCCACGCTGCAGGTCAGCCCGGCCTACCTGTCCGCGCTGGAGCACGGGCACCGTGGCGCCCCCAGCACCGGCCTCGTGCACCAGGTGTGCGACGCCTTCGGGCTCATCTGGGACGAGGCGGACGAGCTGGCGCGCCTGGCGCGGCTGTCGCACCCCCGCGTCACCGTCGACACGGCCGGACTGACGCCGGAGCAGACCGCTTTGGCGAACCGGCTGGCCCAGACCATCCACCGCCTGCCGCCCGCAACGGTTGCGGCCCTGCATGCGGTCCTGGACGACGGCCCAGTGTGAGGGCCACCGCCCTGCTGACGGCCGCGGCGATGGCCGCCTTCGCCGCGAACTCGCTGCTGGCCCGCCTGGCTTTGTCGGCCGGGGGCATGGACCCGGCGCTGTACACGGGCGTCCGTCTGCTGGCGGGGGCCGCGGTGCTGGGCGTGCTGCTGCGGGGCCGGGGTTCCTGGCCGGGCGGGTGGGCAGCCGCGGCCGCACTGTTGGCATACGCGTTGGCCTTCTCCCTCGCCTACGTGCGGCTGGGTGTCGCGGCGGGGGCGCTGGTGCTGTTCGCGTCCGTTCAGGCCACGATGCTGGGCTGGGCGGTCATGCAGGGCCGGCCGCCGTCCCGCCGGGCGTGGCTCGGCATGGCGGTGGCGTTCGCGGGGCTGGTGGCGCTGCTGGCGCCGGGGCTGAGCCAACCCGATTCCCGGGTCGACCCCGGGGCGGCCACGCTGATGGCCGTCTCGGGCATGGCGTGGGGCGTCTACACGCTGCTGGGCCGGGGCGGGGGCGACCCCACGGGACAGACGGCCGGCAACTTCGTGCGGACCGCCCCGGCCGCGCTGCTGCTGGTACTGCTGCCGCTATCCGGGGGCGCGGCCCTGGAGCCCCGCGGGCTGCTGCTGGCCGCGGCGTCGGGGGCGGTCGCGTCCGGGGCCGGGTATGCGCTGTGGTATCGCGCCCTGCCGGGGCTGAGCGTCGTGCAGGCCTCGGTCGTGCAGTTGCTGGTTCCCGCCGTGGCTGCGGTGGGCGCGGTCCTGTTCGTGAACGAGCCGCTGTCGCTGCGCCTGGTGCTGGCGGGCGGGACGATCCTGGCGGGCGTCGCGCTGGCCGTGGTGCCGGCCCATTTGGCTACGGGCGGACGTCGATCCCGGTGAGGCCGGCGGCCAGGACGGCCAGCAGGTCCGGGCGGGACAGCGCGATGCAGCCTTCGGTCGGGGCGTAATCCGCGCGCGCCAGGTGCAGGAAGATCGCACTGCCGAAGCCCCGCACGACCGGCGCGTCGTTCCAGCCCAGCACGCCGATGACGTCGTAGATCCCGTCGTCGCGCCACAGGGTTTCCGCCCGCGCGTCGTGCGGCAGACGGACCATCCGGTTATAGGCCTTGTCGTCCGGCGCGTCGCACCAGCCGTCATCCGGCGCCAGCAGCGTCACCGGCACCGCGGCGCGGGGGCGCGGCCCGCGATCGGCACGGAACAGGACGCGGCGTAGCGGCAGCAGCCCGGCCGGAGTGGCCTCGTCGCCCTCCTGCTTCCGGGACGCGATGCCCCCCTTGCCCAGCGCGGCGCGATACCGCTGCCCGGCATGGTGCAGCACCCCGTCCAGCCCGATCGTCGCCGTCGTCACGCCAACCCCTTCTCGAGCGATTCGGCCCGCCGCCATTCCAGCGCCGCCGTCGCATAGGCCTCGGTCCCGCGCGCCGCGAACCGCGTCGTGCCCAGCCATTCCGGCTGCGACGTCGCCAGCGTCGTATAGGCCGTCCCCGACAGCGACCCCGGGGTGACCGGCGCCATCGCGATCTCCGCCCCCGTCGCCGACATGCCCTCCGGCACCGAAGGCCGCGACAGGTCCGGCTTCATCGTCAGCAGCGCCTCGACGATGCCCATGAACCCGGCGCCCAGCGCGCCCAGCGGCCCGCCGACCAGCCCCGCCCCCAGCACGCGCATCGGCGCCGGGATCGTCTCCCCGGTCACAGCCCGGTAGATCATGCCTACCACCGGCACATGATGCAGGGGGTTGAGGCCGCGGACCAGGTCTTCCCGCGATGACGCGATGGGCGTGGGCCAGTGCTGGTCCGGCCCGATCGGGCCCGCGCCATCGGGGGGAGTGGCGTAGCCGAACAGGCGTGAAGCGGGATCGGGCCCGGGCGTGGGAAGGATCATGGCTGCACTGGCAGCAAGCCGTGTGCCATGTCAGCCAGGAAGGTGGCCGAAGCGGCGCGCCTTCGTCGCCAGGTAGTGGTCGTTCACCCCGTTGGGCGCCACCACCAGCGGCTCCCGCCCCGCGACCGCGATGCCGCAGGCGGACAGGGCGGCGATCTTGTCGGGGTTGTTGGTCAGCAGCCGCACCCTGGGAATGCCCAACTGGTGCAGCATGGTGGCGGCGACGAGGAAGTTGCGCTCGTCCGCGTTCCACCCCAGCGCGCGGTTCGCGTCCACCGTGTCCAGCCCACGATCCTGCAACGCATAGGCACGCAGCTTGCTGGCCAGCCCGATGCCCCGGCCCTCCTGTGCGAGGTAGAGCAGCACGCCCGTGCCCTCCGCCGCCATGCGGGCCAGGGCCGCGCGAAGCTGCGGGCCGCAGTCGCAGCGCAGGCTGCCGAGAAGGTCGCCGGTGAAGCATTCCGAGTGCAGCCGCGCCAAAGGCGGCGGCCCGGCGGCCGTGGCGTGCTCGGGTTGCCCGACCAGGATGGCCAGGTGCTCGATCCCGCCATCCGGGGCGCGGAACGCCGTGATGCGCGCGTCGGGCGCGTCTTCCAGCGGCACGTGCGCTTCGGCGACGCGGACCAGGCGCGCGGCCTCGCGGTCGGGATGGGACAGGATGTCGGACGCCTGCACCGAAAGAAGCGCGCGGGACGCCGCGATGCGGGCCGCGTCGGGGCGAAGCGGCGCGGCGAGCGTCGCGGGCAGCAGGCGGGCGATCTTGGCGGCGCCGAGGGCTGCCGCGGCCTCGGCCGGGGCGGGCAGCAGCTCGGGCGGGTCGCGCAGGAGCTGATCGGCCGTGGGGTCGGCAAGGCCCCGGAGCGTGGCCGGGTCGAACAGCGCGCCGGTGCGGAGCGCCACCGCGGGCCCGCTGGGGATCACGGGCCGGCGCAGCAGCGCCGCGGCGCGCACCGGCGACAGCAGCAGCACCGGCGGCCCGGCCGAGACCCCGGCCATGTCGGCGATCCCCGCGGCGCTGGCGGTCTCGGCTGCAAGGATCACGAGCGGCGCCGGGCCGAGCAGCAGAACGGGCACGCCCCGGCGAAGCTCGGAAACCGCGCGGTGGACCGAGCGAAGCCGGAGCAGGTCGGAGGCGGGCGCGCCCGGATCGGCGGCGAATTGGGGAACGTCGGGCGGCATCGGTTCCGCCTTATGCGCCCTGGCTTACGAGAGTGCAAAGCAGTGTGGGGTCTGCTACATGCATGATGATGCTCACGGTGTTGTGTGGAGTCGCAGAGGGCATATGTTCGAGAGCCGTGCGTTGTTCCCTGCACGGCCGTATCACGAGATGATGTGCGGCCATGGCCGGATCAACACGGCCCCGCCCCGTTCCGGGCGTGGCCAGCTGGAAAGGTGCTGAATGTCGGGCGAACGTCCAATCCTGATCGTCGACGACGATGCCACCCTGCGGGAAACGCTGGTCGAGCAACTCGAGGTCGATGGCGAATTCGCGGCGTCCGAAGCGGCGACCGTCAGCCAGGCGGAAGCGATGGTGACCGCGAAGGACGCCCGGTTCGACGCCTTGATCCTCGACGTGGGGCTTCCGGACGGCGACGGGCGGGACCTGTGCGCCTCCTTGCGGAAAGCCGGCTTGCGGATGCCGATCATCATGCTGACCGGCTCCGACGACGAGGCGGACGTGGTCCGTGGCCTCGACGCCGGGGCCAACGACTACATCGCCAAGCCGTTCCGCCTCGCCGAGCTGCTGGCCCGGCTGCGCGCCCAGGTCCGCATCTTCGAGAACAGCGAGGACGCGGTCTTCACCATCGGCCCCTACACGTTCCGCCCCAGCGCGAAGCTGCTGCAGGAGCCCGTGAAGAACCGCCGCATCCGGCTGACCGAGAAGGAGGCGGCCATCCTGAAGTTCCTCTACCGCGCCGGCACGCGTCCCGTGGCGCGCCAGGTGCTGCTGAACGAGGTATGGGGCTACAACGCGAACGTCACCACGCACACGCTGGAAACGCACATCTACCGCCTGCGTCAGAAGATCGAGCCCGATCCCGGCAACGCCCGGTTGCTGGTGACGGAGGGTGGCGGCTACCGGCTCGATCCGGCGGGGGTATCCCCGGTCCCGGCCTAGCGGTCCGTCAGCCGAAGCTCGATCCGGCGGTTCCGCGCGTAGGACGTCGGCCCCTCGGCCCCGTCCAGCGGCTGGAACTCGCCGAACCCCGTCGCCGCCAGCCGGTTGGGCGGGACTCCTTCCTCCGTCAGCAGCTTCACCACGTTGATGGCGCGCTGGGCCGACAGCTCCCAGTTGCTGGCGAACTGGCCGCGGCCCAGCGGCTGCCGGTCCGCGTGCCCGTCGACCCGCATGATCCAGTTGAGGTCGGCGGGGATGTCGGCCGCGATCGATTTCAGCGTCGTCGCCAGTTGGCGGATCTGTTCCTGCCCGGCCGCCGTCATGTCCGCGCTGCCGACGGGGAACAGCACCTCGCTCTGGAACACGAAGCGGTCGCCGACGACCTGCACGCCCTGCCGGTTCGCGAGCACCTCCCGCAGGCGGCCGAAGAACTCGCTGCGATAGCGCTGCAACTCCTCGACCTTGGACGCCAGCGCCACGTTCAGGCGGGCGCCCAGGCTCGTGATGACGGCGTCCTTGTCCCGGCCGGACTTGTCCGCGGCCTCGAGCGCCGCGGCAACCTGCGAGAGCTGGGCGCGAAGCTCGGCCATCTGCCTCGAAACCAGGGCGAGCTGGGCGCGGGAGCTTTCGCTCAGCTTCTGCTCGTCGGCGAGCTGTGCCGCCATCGCCTGGCGGCGCTGCTCCTCGGTCGTCGCGCGGACGGCGGCGTCGCGGGCCTGGCGTTCCAACTCGTCCTTCAGCGCGTTCAGGGCGCGAAGCTGGTCGGTGATGCGGGCGATGTCGGACAGCCTGGCCTCGATCGTGGCCTTGTCGGCGGTCACGGTACGGTCCAGCTCCGCCTGCACCCGTGCGAGCTGGGTGCGGTATTGCTCCAACTGCCGGCGGCCCTCGGCGAGTTGGGCGGCCAGGGCTGCCGCCTCCTGCCCGGCCTGGTCGGTGCGGCCGGCGGTTTCCGCCACGCGGGCCTGAAGCTGCTCGTTGCGGGACAGGGCGGATTGCGATTGCAGCGCCGCGTCGGCCAGGCGGGCGGACAGGCGGTCCCGCTCGGTCCGCAGCGCGTCGCGGTCGGCCTGGACGCGGGTCTGCTCCTCCCGCAGGCCCGCCAGCTCGCGCGTCAGCCCTTCGCGGGCCTGCGTGGCGGCGGTCAGGTCACGGTTGAGCTGGGCGACGGAAAGCTGCAATTCGCCGGCCCGCCCGCGCTCCAGCGACAGCATGTCCGTCAGTTCCGCGACCTGGCGGTTCAGCCGATCCAGCGCGCGGTCCCGCCCCGTGAGTGCCACCGAAAGGAAGGCCTGCGCGAGCACGAAGACGAGCAGCACGAAGATGATGACCATGAGCAGCGTCGACAGCGCGTCGACGTAGCCGGGCCACGGATTGAGCGCGTCCGCGTCGCTGCGGCGGCGCCGGGCCATCAGCGCGGGTTCACTGCGGCTGCCCGTCGGCCAGGGCGGCGATCGTCCGGGTCAGGACCCTGATGTCGTTCCGCAACTCCTGCGTGCTCTGGATCCGGCCCTGCTCGCTGTCGGTCAGCAGGCGCTGCATGTACAGCTCGATGTTCCGCAGGTGGCCGCGGGCCGCCTCGTCGCCCTCGGGCCGGCGGTCGCCCATGCGTTGCAGGGCCGGGCCGAGCGCGGCCTGCGTCTCCGCGATCCGCAGCATCAACTGCTGGTTCGCCCGCATGGTGTCCGACAGCGCGCCGATCCGCTCCGTCAACGCCAGGATGGCCTGGTTCGCCTGCTGCCGCCCGTCCTCGCCGCGCACCAGGATCGACTGCAGGTTCTCCATGTTCTCGGCCGTCTGCTCCAGCAGCGCCTGCACGTAGACCGGCACCGACGCGTCCCCGTCCCCGCCCAGCGCCCCCGACGACAGCCGCGTGAGCCCGGCCAGCCATTCCTCCAGCTCGTTGAAGAAGCGGTTCTGCGCCTGCCCGGCCGTGAGGTCGAGGAAGCCCAGCACCAGCGCCCCAGCCAGGCCGAACATGCTGCTGCTGAACGCCGTCCCCATGCCCCGCAACGGCCGTCCCAGGCCGGACTTCAACTGCTCGAACAGCGCGTTCAGGTCGCCCGACCCCACCGACATCCCGCCGATGACGTCGGAGACGGAGGCCACCGTCAGCAGCAATCCCCAGAACGTGCCGAGCAGGCCCAGGAAGATCAGCAGCCCCGTCATGTAGCGGGACAGCTCCCGGCTTTCGTCCAGGCGGCTCGCGAGGCTGTCCAGCAGGCTTCGCATCGCGGGGGCGGACAGGGTGAACCGGTCCTGGCCGTCGCGGCTTTTCGCCTGGCGCGCGGCCAGCATGCTTGCCATGGGCGCCAGCAGGCGGGGGGCGGGCAGGGCGGCCAGCTGCGTGCGCTGCTTCTGGAAGGTTTCCAGCCAGTGGACCTCCGGGCTGAGGCGCGTGACCTGCATGACGTTCCAGGCGACACCGATCAGCAGCACGACCAGGATCAGCGTGTTGAGCAACGGATTGCTCTCGAACGCGGTGGCGAGGGCGGACGACAGCAGCACGGCGACGACCAGCACCGCGACCAGGAAGACGATCATGCGGATCAGGTAGGTGTTGGGCCGCGTCATCGCGGGGCTGCCCGGGCGGGGGCGGGCGCCGCCGCAGGGGCCGGCGTGGGTGCGGGGGCGGGGGCGGGCGCCGGGGTGGTGGGCGGCGACGGCTGCCCGGTCACGACATCGACGCGGTCGCGGTCCGTCTCGCCCCCCGTGGCGCCCAGCGCGCGCGGGTAGATGCGGGTGGAGGCGATGCCCTCGTTGATCAGGACCGCCCGCGCGGCCAGGGCGCGGCCCAACGAAAGGCGCCGCGCGGTCGAGGGATCCTCGGGCGACCCGGCGGCATAGGCATAGACGTTGACGCTGACCAGCTCGTTCGCCCGCAACGTGCGGGCGACGTCGCGGAGCGCGGCCTCGGTGACGGGGTTCAGGTCCTGACGGTCCGGCCCGAAGGTGACGCGCACCCCGCCGGGCACGGGGGATGCGGTGCCGGGCGCGTCCGCGGCGACGGGCACGACCGGGGCCGGCATGGGCCGGGCGGGTGGGACCGGGATCGCGGGCGGCAGGGCGGCGATGGCGGGGGGGATGACGGGCAGGGTGGGCTTCACGACCGGGGCCGCGGGCGCGACCGGCGCGGACGCGGTCGGCGCCGGCGCGGCGGGGGCTTGCGCCGCGGGGGCCGTGCTTGGCCGGGGCGCCGGGCGGGA